>CAZVRZ010000007.1:0-73768 GCA_964629965.1 uncultured Anaerolineaceae bacterium | reverse complement strand
GAAAGTTGACAAAGAGAGGCTTGAAGCCGGTCTATTCATATGCGCTCTATGCGACAGCCTTCAAGGGGCTGGTGGACTGGCCGCATGGTTTCTGTGATTTTCTCACTCAATACTGGGTCTACACCCAGCAGCCTCGCAAGCGCCGGAGTGGCGTTGGCTTGGGAATGTTGGCCTATCATTGGCTAGGATATCAATGGAGAGTCCCAGAATTCAAGTTTGTGCAAGAGGCTTATGACCAATTTCTTCAACTCATCGAAAGAGGATTGGTTATCCGCTCATATCGCACCCCGAGCAGGGCAGAATTTTCCGGGCGATTTGAATACTTGAGTATCGAACGCGCCGCTGATCTGCTTGGCACAACTGAGAACAGCGTTCATCGGTTGATTCAGATCGGGAAAATCTCTACCATCAAATCCGCATCCCATCCCGTGATTGGGGTCAAGCGAACAGACGTGATGGAGATACTGGACAAAGGGGCTGATGAGATCGCCTTGAGCGCGCGGCGCTTTTCCCCTTGGTGAAACAAAGCCCATGCAGAACCGGGCAAAATACTACCCGTTTGATATTGTGGCTGGTACTTGAGTTTCTGTGTTTGTTTCCCCCGGAAGGCCAGTGCCAAACATTCTGTGTCGGCCAGTGCCAAACTATTTGAGACGCAGTGCCAAACTTTATGACATCAGTGCCAAACTTCGTGAGATCCTACAGGAGCAACGCTCATGTATTTCGTTATACCGCTGTATAATATAATCATGATTATAATAATCATGATTATAATAAACCCATGAGGTGATCGTATGTTTATTGATCGAGAAACAGAGCTGGCGTTTTTGAATGAACTACTGACCCGCAGCCATCCGGGCCCGGCGCAGATGGTTCTGCTGTATGGTCGGCGTCGCGTGGGAAAATCTGAACTGCTGCTTCACTGGGCAGAACAAAGTGGTATACAGTATGCTTACTGGGAAACGATCAAAGAAAGCGCTACCATGCAGCGCACACATCTTTTTGCGCGCTTGTTGGGTATTGCCCCTGGTAGTGCACCTACCTTCAATAGCTGGGGCGATCTATGGGAATCGGCTGCCAGGATGCTTGGAACTGAGCGCCGTATTATCATTTTGGATGAACTGCCGTATGCGGCTGATGCAGACCCTGCTTTTCTATCCGCCCTGCAGGTTGCCTGGGATCAGCATTTTCAACGCTCGAATGCAGTGATCGTACTGTGCGGCTCGCATGTGCGCACGATGCAAACCCTGCTTTCCATGCAGTCTCCACTCTTTGGCCGGATGACCGGGCAGTGGCACTTGCAGCCGCTGCCTTTTTCGGCCCTGGCTGAATTTTTCCCGAAGTGGGAACTCGATGAACGCGTGGCTATCTACGCCGTTGCAGGGGGCATTCCGGCTTATTTGAACTGGCTTGACCCTGACGCCGACCTGGAAACCAATATTCGCAAGGTGATCTTGAACCCGGGCGGCATGTTCCTGGCAGAGCCGAATTTCTTGCTATACGATGAAGTCCGCGAACTCAATCATTACCTGGCAATTTTGCGAGCAATCGGAGCCGGAGCGCATACCCTGGATGAAATCAGCGCACAATGCTTCCTGCCTACCACTTCCACCAATGCCTACCTGTCCACGCTTCAGGAATTGTACCTGGTTGAGCGCCGGCTGCCAGTAACAGTGCATCCACGCATGCGACCGAAGGCGCGCAGCGGTCGCTACCATCTGAGCGATCCCTATTTCCGTTTTTACTTCCGCTTTTTGGCTCCTCATCTGGACAACCCACCGGTTAGACCGGATCAGGTGTTGATCAATATTCGCGCCAACCTGCGCTCCTTTGTGGGAGCAACAGCCTTTGAGGAATTGTCTCGACAGTGGATCACGCAGCAGGCTAAAAATGGAGCGCTTTCATTCCAACCGGAAGCTGTTGGCAGCTTCTGGAACCGCAAGGTACAGGTGGATGTTGTGGCGCTCAACTGGCAAACGCACGATATCTTGTTGGGGGAATGTAAATGGGGAGCAGATGCGATAGATCGCCAGGTGGTACGCGACCTGATCAATGATAAAACACCGTTGGTCATGAATGAACTACCGGATGAAGGCAATGGATGGAAGGTGCAGCATGCATTGTTTGCACGGAGCGGTTTTACCCCGGCCGCCAGGGCTGAGATGGCAAGAGGCCGGGGTTTCCTGGTTGATTTGATGGCCCTGGATGATCTGCTTAGAAAGCGATAAAAGAACAAAAAAACTATCGTAGTGTAGAATTACAGAATAATCATAAGTTCAGCAGGAGCGACCTATGCCCGGTAAAAAACTAAGCCGAAGAGATTTTTTGAGATTATCTGGCGCTTGTATCGGTACAGTTCTATTCGCAGCGGGCTGCCAGCCGGTTTCCCAGGCAGCCCAACCGCTAAAGACCCTTGAAGAATTGGCTGCCGCGACGATTACGCCAACTCCTCGCCCCAGCCAAACCATGCCGCCTTCGCCCACGGTGACACCTTCGTCTACCGCCACCCCACAACCCACTGCGACACCCGCGTATAGCGTTGGCGAGGGGGGTAAATACACGCCGGCGCAGCAGGCATTGATCGGCAGTGAACAGGCCAGGGTTCAACGGGAGGCGCTGCTGAAGTGGCTGAATGGTTATTGGATTCATTTTAGTAATAGACCGTTTGCCGAAAACGCTCCCGATTTGAATTTCATATCCGTTTTTGATGACCCTAGCGATCCCAAATCTGCCGGTGTGCTGCTGCAAGCCGGTGGAGAACATGAAGGCAAAACCTTTTATCTGCCTGTAGGTGATGATGGTCAATATATGATGGTTCCACCAGAATTACCTGAAGATAAAACAGATGTGCCAGTTGGTTATGGGCCGTTGGAAGTAAGTGCTGGTGATAAAGGTTTGGTATTAGCTTTTAAAGATAATAATTGGGTAAGAGTCGATGGAAAAGGCAATGTTGTCGAACGAATAAATTTGGAAACTAAACAGTGGGAGACGGTGATACAACCCTTGCCGCCTTGGGCGGAGCAATATGCAGAGACAGATCATGGGGCTGTATATGAAAAAGTTGGGGATGAGGAGTATTATTCTGTCGATCGCAAAGTGACGGTGAATGGTGAAGAGAGACAGGTTCATATTAAGTTGGTTAAGTTTGATAAAGAAACTAAGGAATGGGTGCCTTGTTATGAGACCATAGAAAGTTTATTGACAGCGGGGCAGCTAGGTACGTTGTTTGCTCTGAATAGTATTAAAGAACCGAAGGAAGCGATTTGGTATCTGCGAGACGATAGAGATGGTCAAGCAAAGGATCTAAAGGAGTTGGAAAAAATATTTGAAAAATTTTCAAGTCAGTTAGAAGGGAGAGATAATCGGAGTGATTATCCAACTTGTGATAGTATAAGGTCATATGATGATGTCATTAAAGGTATTGATTTTACTTTGACTGCAGGGTATGAAGTGAATGATAAAAATAACATAGACGGTATAGATGTAAAGAAACCTCATGCGTACGTGGTATTACGTTTGGGTGATGAGGATAGGGTGGCTATTGGCCAATTGGCTGCCAGATACGATGCGATGTATTGGCTTGCCTATGATCAGTCAGTGATTGAGGCAGCATTTTCTGATTTTGGTCGTAGAACAAATCAGTATACAACTGATTTTCCTAGGATCATTAAAGATTACTTATCAGAGGATGGGTCAGAAGGACGAAAAACAAACTGTTGTTTTAGAGAACCTAGCGGCTCTGCTAAGGTAGAGGTGGAGGGATTGGTTGATGTTAAAGCTGCTGAAGCTTTAGCGGCTTCTGCTTATGTTACTGATACCCATGAGGGTGTACATGGACTGTTTGATGGGAATATTTTTTGGTTGGCTGGAGTGTATAGATCGAATGAGGAAATTGATGCGCTAAAGAATAAATAATTGTTTCTTTGTGGGTGGTGGGTTTTTTTGGTATAGTAGTATTTGATGAACAAAAAATGGTTGGTTGCCGGATTGATAGTAGTATTGCTGGTTCTGGTCGGACTGGCGGTGGTGCTGCAAAGACGGCAAAAAATCAAACCGATAGAGACAGTGAGCCAAGCGAGAAAAATCAGCCAAATGAAGGTTGTAGCTTGGGACAAAAATTCAGCCGAATTGAAATATACCGATGATGGTGGAGTGGAGCAGAAGCTGGTGGTAGTGCCATTGCGCCCTGGAGTGATTGTAAACAAAAATGATCCGAAAAAGCCGAGTGATACCTGCTGCTTACAGAAATTCGGGGCTTGAAAATAGTATCGCTTCGTGATAATATCGTTGTATGATAGGCTCTTTTGCTTGCAGCGAAACAAAGAAGATTTTCTTAGGACAGATTTCTACCAGGTTACCCAAAGATATTCAACGCGCTGCTCGTCGTAAATTGATATACCTGGATGATGCAGAAGATTTACAAGATTTACTGGCTCCACCAGGCAATAGACTCGAAAAGCTTAAAGGCAATCGAGCAGGACAATACAGTATCCGCATCAATGATCAGTGGCGGATTTGTTTTGAGTGGGCTGACAACAAAGCCTGTAATGTTGAGATTGTAGATTATCACGGATGAGGAAAACATGATGGACAATACTTTATCCCCTATACACCCAGGCGAAGTCTTGCTTGAAGACTTTATGAAACCGCTTGGATTAAGTCAGTATCGTTTAGCGCATGATCTCGGCGTTACCCCGATTCGCATCAGCCAAATTGTGAATGGCCAGCGCGCCATCACTGTGGATACCGCCATGCGCCTTGCCCGTTATTTTGGCACTAGTGCGGCTGTCTGGCTGCGCTTGCAGGTTCGTTATGATCTTGAAGTTGCAGAAAAAACATTGAGCGACCAGATCAATCGAGAAGTAAAAATATCACAGCGAATACCAGGATAGTGACATCCGACTTTGTTAAAGCCGTGGATTCGGGTGCACAACCTCTTGTGCGCGCAGAACAATTGTGCTACGATATAGCTGTCATCAGAAAGGATGCCGCCCATGTCAACCTTCCATCATCTCTTCCCCCATCTCGACTGCTGACTCCGCCCCCTTATTCGTTCCTCTTCGTTTCATTGACTCCACTGAAAAAAGGTCAGTTCGCCCGACCTTCCTCGCGAAAGTGGGAAATAGCCATCGAAAACAGTACGAATTTGCCGCCAAAACGCCATAAAGGAACTCAAAAAACGTCTTAGTTGGAAGAAAATTTGTGCATTTTCTGAATACCGAGTAATTTCAGGGGAGTCTTTCATTCGTTCCTCTTTTTCCCTGCAAAAACACCCTCTCGCGAACCACCAACCCCAAGGTTTCCTTCGCAAACCATGCTCATATCCGGCGACTTAACCTCGTAGACAAGAAGCACGCCAGGCAAACCAACACCCCAAATACGCCTTTCTCCCCCGCCCAATGGGCGGGGGCCGGGGGGTGGGCGCACAGGACTTTTAACTTCAAGAAAGTCCTAAAGAAAGGCTCGCGATTTATTTGCACGTGGCGCGCAAGGCTGGTATAATCCCCTCCGCCCTACCTGGAGAGGTGCCAGAGTGGTTGAATGGGACGGTCTCGAAAACCGTTTTGGAGCTAGTCTCCAACGTGGGTTCGAATCCCACCCTCTCCGCAGAAAGTAAAAAATCCCGCCGGCGTTTGGCACCGGCGGGATTTTTGCGCCTGGCTGGGGGGCAAAGCCATGGGGTAGGGAAAGCAGGGTTTTACGACTTTGTTAAAACCCTGCAATATCAACCTCTTTCCATAGGAAATTTCCACACAAGGTAATATAATTACCCATCACCGGATTCAAGCCTTTGCCAGGCCAGGGCAAACCCCATTCCTCCACCCAGGAAAACTTATGACCGAAAAAACCGATCGTTCATCAGACAATCGCGCCACGATCAAGCAGCTTCCCCGCAACATTTGGGCAGTAGGTTTGACCAGCTTTTTTATGGATATATCCAGCGAAATGGTGCTCAACATCCTGGCACTGTTCCTGGCCAATGTGCTTGGCGTCAAAACGAACATCATCGGCTTGATCGAAGGCCTGGCTGAAGCCACCGCCAGCATTTTGAAACTATTCTCGGGCTGGCTCTCAGATAAGTTGGGCGGCCGCAAATGGCTGGCGGTCCTGGGCTACAGCTTATCTGCTATCAGCAAGCCTTTCTTTTATTTTGCCAATAGCTGGGGCCTGGTAGCGGGCGTGCGCTGGGCAGACCGGGTTGGCAAGGGTATTCGCACAGCGCCGCGGGATGCTCTTGTAGCAGATTCGGTGACCAAGGAAAGCCGCGGGCTGGCTTTTGGCTTTCACAGGACCATGGATACCGCCGGCGCCTTGCTCGGTATCCTCATCGCTGCGCTGGTCGTGTGGCTGGCGCAGAAAAATACGCTCGAACTTACCAAAAACACCTTCCAAACCATCGTGCTGATCAGCTTGCTTCCGGCCTTGCTGGCAGTGCTCACGCTTATTTTGGGAGCAAAGGATGTCCCGGTCAAGAGCCAGCGTGCCGTGCCCAAGTTTACTCTGCGTGGCATGGGAAAGCCCTACCTGACTTTTTTGGCGATCGTCAGTATTTTCACCCTGGGCAATTCATCGGACGCTTTCCTGGTGTTGCGCGCCCAGAACCTGGGTATATCCGTCAGCGGTATTCTCATTATGCTGGCGTTGTTCAACCTGATCTATTCGCTGGTGTCTGCCCCTGCAGGTATCTTGTCGGACCGCATCGGCCGCCGGCGGCTGATCATCGGCGGCTGGCTGGTTTACGCCGCCATCTACCTGGGGTTCGCCTTGGCGCAGGCAGCCTGGCACATCTGGTTTTTGTACGCAGCCTATGGATTGTATTATGGCCTGGCCTATGGCGCTGCCAACGCCATGGTCGCCGATTTAGCGCCAGAGAATTTGCGCGGCACGGCTTATGGCACCTACCATGCGATCATAGGCATCTTAGCCTTCCCCGCCTCCTTCATTGCCGGCTTGCTATGGCAAGGAACGGGCTCAGAAGGCGCCTGGAATGGATTTGGACCGGCAGCGCCTTTCTTCTTTGGCGCTGCGCTGGCCTTGATCGCGGCTCTCTTGATGGCCTTCTGGATGCCGAAAGCCAGGCAAGAAACCCCGCTATCCAGGTAACTCTATACCGGCAAGGGATGATTTTCCAGGCGAAAGCTCCAGCCTGGCGAGGGCACCTGGATGGATTGGCCTTTCAGCAAAGCCTCTCGCACCTGCAACCAAGTCTCCGTCGGCAGCATGATGGCAAAGCCATCTTCAAATATTTTGATCGAAACCACCTGCTGAGCCGGAATGAACAGCAAGAAACAGGCCTCCAGGCGGCTTTGCTTGCTGCCAGGAGGCACATTCATGGCGATTTGGCTTTTCTCAGGGAGCCAGGCCAGGCAGGCATCGGCGCGAGGGTCAAAGCCAGGTAAAAAGGCCGCCGGCTGTTCAGGCGGAAGTTTGGCCAGGTTTTCAACCAGGGAAGCATTTACTGGCGATAGCAGTGTCCAGGCAACTTCGTTGTTCTCCAGGCAAACCGTACTCCAGGCAGCATGGAAACGAGCCGTTTTATTTAGGATGCTGGATTGGAAACGGGGCAGCGCAACCACATCCGGCGCGGGCATCTCTGACCAGGGCGGGTATGGAAAGAAACGCCAATGATAGGCCCAGCTAGAGGCCAGGCGCATAGCCCCGAAAGCCTGGTAGACTTGCATTTCTTCCGCTCGCATCAGGCGCACCGTCAAAGCCTGCTCGGGGAAAGGAACACCTACCAATGGCAGCGGAGGAAGATAGAGCATGTTGAACGGAATGCCAATCTTCTGCTGCGCATCGGTCAATTTCAAGGATGTATATTCACCCGCATTCACCAGCCTGCCTGTTTTGGCCAGGTCAAAGACAACCTTGATCAGCCGCAGCGGAAAATCAGGAGTTTGGCCGCTGTGCGCCATGTTCTCATCTTGCCGCAGGGTTATGACCAATTCTTTTTGGCCGAAAGCCCACAAACCTTGGGTAACGTAAGTCCAGCAGGGAACCGGGGTTTGGTAAACAATGGTATGCTGGTACAGGCGAACAGACAACTGACCGGGAACCAATTCGATCGTTGTTGCCGCTGCCGGGCCGGCCGGTTTTGAGAGCGCAGGTGCCTGAGTCGCTGCTGGCTGTTCGACTGGTTTTGAGGGCGCAGGCGCCTGAACCGCTGCCGCTTTTTCAACTGGCTTAGGGAGCGCAGGCGCCTGAACCGCTGCCGGCTTCTTGTATGGCAGATAAGGTAAAGGAGCCATCGCAGGACTGCCGCTTTCTCCGGGGGCAGCCTGGTCGCTCAAGTTGGGATCGGGTTTTCCATAACCCACGTACCAGCCCCTGCTCGCGTCATACTCATACTTCCTGCTGACGCCTTCCTCCCACAAATGAACCCCACGGCGAATTTCCGTATCCTCCCAGAATTCTACACCGCACTGTGCGCAATGATAGATGCGTTCAACTTCATAATCGCCGCGGGGAGAAGTAAATACATCTTTTCTCGCCAGGTTTCTAGGGGGACGCTCCCCGCTGCGCCAGGCCAGCCAGCCATCATAAACCAGGCTCTTCTGACCACACTTAGGACATGGGTAAGTCTCGTCAACTGTCATTTTGGCGCCTCCTCTTTTCACTTTATTCTACATCGATTTGGCTCAATATAATCATTCGTCAATTTGCAATTTTCCTCGAATAAAAAAGGATTCGATCACCTCGATGGTACTCTCCAACCCGCGTTCGGCGCGCATCTGTTCGCCCAGGAGCGCTGCCCGGCGGTGCAGGTCGGGATCCGTGGACAGAGTCTTTAAACTCTCAGCCAGGCGCTCAACGGTAAGCTGCTTTTCAGGCAGCGGGGCAACGCCCACACCCAGATCGAAGAGACATTTGCCCCAAAACGGTTGATCCTGCGTGTGTGGGATGACTAATCCGGGCACGCCAGCGCGTGCGCCCGCCTGGGTGGTTCCAGCCCCGCCATGATGGACAACACCAGCCAAGCGTGGGAAAAGCCAGTCGTGAGGGATCTCGTCCAACACGTAGATATCGGGTTCCGGGCTGCCAGGCCGCAAACCGCCCCAGCCGCGGGCCAGAACACCGCGCAAGCCTGCCTGGCGTAGAGCAAGTTGGACAAGTACTGCCAGGCTCTCGGCTCCTGGCAGCACCATACTGCCAAAGCCAATATAAACCGCCGGAGACCCGGCCTGTAAAAACTCGGCCAGGTCGGGTGGAGGCAGCCAATCCGGCGGGGAGGGCAAGAACCAGGCGCCAGCCATGTGGACATGCTCAGGCCAATCGGGCGGGCGAGGGATCAGGCTGGGGCTAAGGCTGTACAAGATAGGCGTGCGTTCACGGCGCAGGCGGCCGAGCAACGTCTCGTTGAACGGGTAAGCCGGCAGGCCAAGATTTTGCCGGCGGAAGTCGTTGATGGCCCCCCGCACCGTAAGCCAGAGGGCCTGCTCGCCAAGCAGGTGACTCAGGTAATTGAGCGCCCCGCCCAGATTACGCAAGATGAGCTGGGCGGGGAATTGACGCGTAGGAGTCAAGGGGTGCAGAAAGCCAGGTAAGGCCGGGATTCCCAGGCGTTCGGCGATGCTCTGACCCCAAGGCGAGATCAGGCTGTAGACCAGGCATTCAGCATCCTGGCAGTGCGCCCATGAGTCCGCCTGGGCGCGAGCGAAAATCTGCCGGGTGTTCTGATTGGCGCGGCGAATCTGGCCAGGCAAGTCGCGCCATTCGATGTGGCTGGGCGGCGGGCTGTCACGCAGGGTTTGCTGAGCATCCCAATCTACCGGGCCAAAGCTCAGCCCGTAGCGAGCCGCCCAGGCGGCGTATTGGACATTCGAAACCAGGCGCACCTCATGCCCTGCCTGAGCCAACCCATAGGCCAGGGCGATAAAAGGTTGTACATCGCCACGCGAGCCCGTGGCAAGGACAGTGATGTTCATTTGGCTGGAAGGATCCCAAACAGCTCGAAGGCGTCTGCCTGAGGTTGGTAGCCCAGGATTTCTCTAGTCTCGGTAAGGTCCAGGCGTTTGTAGCGGTTGTCTGAGATGGCGTGAACAATGGCAAAGGTTATGTTCGGGGTTTCCAGGCACTTGATCAACAAGTCGTTCAGATCATCCGGACTCAAAAAGGCATCCAGCTCATCCAAAGAGAATTGCCCGTATTCTTCGGGGAAAATATAGGCTCCAATACGCACGGCGATACTGGGCAGTCCTTCGTTATAGGCAAAGTACGCGGCCAACGCTTCGCCGAAACATTTCGAAACTCCGTACAGATTCTTGGGTCTGACGGGCATGTTCGCCTTGATCTGAATATCCGCCGGGTAGGCTGAGACGACATGAGCGCTGCTGGCATAGATAAAACGCCGGCAGCCCGCCTCTTGTGCGGCCCGGAACATGTTGTAAGTAGCCAGGATATTGTTGTCCAACAGCGAACCGACGAAATCGGCCTCGGGTGAGGCCTCCGCAGCCAGGTGAACGACCGCGTCGATGCCCTGGCAGGCTTTTCGACAGCTTTCCAGCTCATATAAATCAGCCACCAGGCTTTCACCTGCCAGGGTGCCAAGCTTTTGCGGATCCCAGGCTGTCTTGTCTACGATCTGAATGGAATATTTGTCTGCGGCAAAGCGGGCAAAATACGAGCCGATCTTTCCACAGCCGCCCGTAATGAGGATTTTGGTTTTTACCATAGGGATGCCTAATCCGAAACCTTTGTAAAAACACCTGATTGCACAACCAAGTTACTCTCTGTTATTATATATGTATTGTGATTGGCAGGAAATGATTCACCGATCTGGATGTGAAAAACCGGCCGGCCATATGAGCAAACCACAATCTCCAAACACTTGGAGTGGTTCGCCATACCATCGCAGGTAAAAAGTCCATATTTTGAGAAAGGTTAAGCCCATGACTCTCGAACGCATCCAAGTGCATGCCAACGGCCGTTTCCTGGCAACTGAAAGCGGTCAACCATTTTTCTGGCTGGGAGATACGGCCTGGGAGCTGTTCCACCGCCTGAACCGGGCAGAGGCCGAGAAATACCTGGATACTCGCCGCCAACAGGGCTTCAACGTGATCCAGGCCGTGGCCCTGGCAGAATGCGATGGCCTGCGCACGCCCAACGCGAATGGGCACATTCCCCTGGCCGGAGACGACCCTGCCCGTCCCAATGAGTTTTACTTTCGCTTCGTGGATGAGGTCATTCGCCTGGCAGCCGAGAAAGGCCTGTATGTGGGATTGCTGCCCACCTGGGGTGATAAAGTTGTCGGCAGTCTATGGGGCGCAGGACCGGTCGTCTTTACCCCCGAAAATGCTCTCAGCTACGGAAAATACCTCGGCCAGCGCTACCAAAACGACACCAACGTGATCTGGATCCTGGGTGGTGACCGCCCGGCAGAGGGTTTCGAGAACATCTGGCAAGCCATGGCAGATGGGATCACGGTAGGATTGGGGCGCAAACCACTGTTCAGCTACCATCCCACGGGTGGAGGCTCCTCTTCGAACAGCCTGCACGAGGCAAATTGGCTGGGAATGAACATGCTGCAATCGGGGCACGTGATGGTAGACACACCCAACTGGGAAATGATCACCCGCGACTACCAGCGCACCCCGCTCAAACCGGTGTTGGATGGAGAACCGAATTACGAAGATCACCCAATCGATCCCTACCTGCGCCGTTGGCAGCCCAGCTACGGGCGCTTTCGGGCTTACGATGTGCGCAAACAGGCTTACCGGAGCGTATTTGCAGGCGCTTGCGGCCACACCTATGGCAATCATTCCGTCTGGCAGTTCTGGGCGCTGCCGCGTGAGCCGATCAACTTTCCTATGCCTGCCTGGGATGAAGCCATCTTCGCAGAGGGAGCCGGCCAACTGATCCACTTGAAGAACCTGATCCTATCGCGATCGTATTTCAACCGTGTTCCTGCCCAGGAAATGCTGCCGGCTGAGATTCCACCACCCGCGGTTGGGGATCTCGATGCCGATCGTGTCAATCCACACCGCGCCGTCCATCCCAGGGCCACGCGCGCCGGTGATGGATCGTACGCCTTCGTATATATTCCCCAGGCCAACCAAACCGTCCAGGTTGACCTGCGGCTGCTCGCCGGGCCTGCTCATGCTGCCTGGTACGATCCACGCAGCGGCCAATCTACCCCAATCGGTGTAGTTGCCAACACCCGTATCGAGGCCTTCACCACACCGCTTGGTGGGCCCGATTGGGTGCTGATTCTAGACAGCGCCGGCGAGACACCGGGAGATGGATAGACAACGAAGACCCCTGTCCGGCATCACTTTCTCAAGAGATGGTTTTAACGGAGCTGTTGCGCTATACTAATTAAAAGCAAAAAATGCGTTTACACCAAAGAAGGAGTCCGAAATGTCAGAGAGTGTTTATAAAATTATCGAGTTGGTTGGAGTCAGTACGGAATCATGGGAAAAAGCAGCCGCAGCCGCAGTTGAAACGGCCGGTGCAAGCCTGGAAGATCTGCGCATTGCAGAAGTGACCGAGCTGGATATGCAATTGGAAGGCGGAAAGGTGATCACTTACCGGGCAAAGGTCAAGGTTTCGTTCAAATTCCACAAAGAAAAGGACTAAACCGGCTTCCAGGTAGTTGTGCGCCGGTCGGATCGAAGCCCCATCATGAGATACTACCTATACAGGGCAAACGAAAAAACATGACCATCGAGGCGACAAAAGCTCAATTGATCAGCGAACTGGCGTCATCTCGTTCCGAGATAATTCAAGCGATCATGGAAGTGCCACCGGAGCGGGTCGATGAGATTTATTTGGGTTCCTGGTCGCTCAAAGATATGCTCGCTCACCTGGTGGGCTGGGATCATACGAACCAGCAGGCAATTCAAGAAATCCTGAACGATCAGCCGCCAACCTTTTTTCAATATTCTGATAAGGACTGGCATTCATATAACCAGCAACTTATTCAGCAATATAGGCGTGAATCTTTTGAGCAGCTGCTGGCCGACCTGAAAACATCTCACCACAATCTGCTCTCTCTTCTTGAATCGCTGCCTGCCAGGGACCTGGCGCTTGGCAAAGTAAAACGAGAAACGGGACGAAGTGTAACCATTCGGAATTTACTGCGAGCGGAAGCGCGCGATGAAGCCGTGCATGCCAGGCAGGTGAGAGCTTATTTTCACGGCAGCCGCAACGATTAACTTTGCCGGGATCAGGCGCCTGGGCAACTGGAAGCGTTGCAAGTAGAAGGCGGAAGCGATGAAAATTCTTTTCATTACCGATCTGCACGGCTGCCAATGGAAGTATAAGCGTGTGCTGCAGGCTGCCAGGCGATACGCGGTGGACATGGTGATCAATGGCGGCGATATGCTGCCTAAAAGCGGCGACCGCTTCAAACAAGGTGAATTCATTACCAACGAGCTTGCCAGTCACTTTTCGCAGTTCAACCGGGCCGGCATCGATTACCTGTGTTTCTTGGGAAATGATGACCTGATCATCTTCGACCCTCTCTTCGATGAGACCTGCCAAAAATATCCTCGGGTATTCAACCTGGCTCAAAGAAAAATAAAAATAGGCGCCTATGAATTCATCGGCATGAATTGGGTGGCGGATTATCCATTCCGTTTGAAAGATCGCTGCCGGATGGATACCCCGAGCTACGTTTTTCAGGAACAGTTTGGCGCCGGTTTGCTCTCCACGCCGGAGGGTTGGCAGGAGATCCCCGATTGGCAGGCCTATGCCCATTCACTGCCAACGATCGAGAATGAGTTAGAGCGTCTGGTTCTGCCGGACGATCCAGAGCATGCCGTCTACGTGATCCATATACCGCCCAGCAGGCTGGGGCTAGATCAATGTGGGCACGGACCTCAGGTCGGTTCTGAGGCCGTTTATCATTTTCTAAGAAAGATACAGCCCAGGCTGTCGCTGCACGGGCATATTCATGAGTCTCCCGAAACAAGCGGCAAATGGTTCGCCCATATCGGCCAAACCGTTTGCATTCAGCCTGGGCAGCAAGATCCCCTGACCTACGTGATCGTTGATCTCGAAACCATGCAGTACGAGAGGCGCACCGAGCCACAGTTTTGAGCAGGAGCAACCCTGGCCAAGTTTTAGCGCATTTACCCTTCGCTTTGCCAAAGCTGGCGCATCTCATCGCAAGTGTCCAGTAAATCTTGCAACTTTCCTTCGGCCTCCACCCGGCCATCTTTCAGCACGATGATATGATCGGCGTGGCGCAGCACGGGTTTGCGATGCGAAACCACCAGGTAAGTTTGTTGGCCTTGTTCAAACAGGCCTTCCCATAAAAGCTGTTCGGTCTCAACATCCAAAGCGCTCGAAAGATCATCGAACACAAGTAACTCCGGCCGGCGAACCAACATCCGCGCCGCGGCAGTGCGCTGCGCCTGCCCGCCAGAAAGGCGCACGCCACGCGGCCCGACCACCGTATCAAGCCCCTTCTCAAACTCGCTCAGGTCGCGGTCGAAAACCGCCAGGCGCACGGCACGCAAGATCTCTTCATCGGACCTTTCCAATCCCAACAGGATGTTCTGGCGCAGCGTGGTCGAAAACAGGCGCGGCACCTGGGGAGTGTAAGCCGCGATCGGTGGGATGAAAAAGGCGCCTGGGTCGGAGACAGGCTGCCCATTCCAGGCAATCTCACCGCTCTTCATGGGCAGCAAACCGAGTAGAACTCTCAGCAGGGTTGTTTTTCCCGAGCCAACCCGCCCGGTGATCACCGTCAGCTCGCCGCGGCCCAAGCGCAGGTTGATATCCTGGATGCCATGCTCCGAGCCAGGATAATGGAATGATAGGCTGCGGGCCTCGAACGTCTCCAGGCGATCAGCAGGTTGTAAAGTGCGAGCTTCCACCACAGGTGAAGGTTCTGTCAAATTCACCGGGATCTTCTCGACCAGCGCGTCCAGGGGCGCGCCCTCCATCAGGCGGTACATGCGCTCAATCGAAACGCCAAGCTTTTTGTAACGAGCAATGATCATGCCGGCAAAGGTGGTCAGGTCGCTCAAAGATTGGAGCAAGTAGACGAATAATGAGAAGTCGCCAATCGTAAAGTCGCCCTGGCGCATAGCCTGGCCTGCCAGGATGAAAACGACACCCGTGCCCAGGTTGGCTGTATTGCGCCAGACCGAGTCGAGCACTTCGTCGAACAGGCGTTCGCGCAGCGAGAGCCGGCGGCGTTCGTCATTCAACTCGTGAAAGCGACCGATCACATTTTTTTCGGCCGCGGCTACCTTGACAGCCTGCACCGCGCCGAAAAATTCACCGATGAAACCGGTGACCTTGCCGCCTGCCAGCCGGCTGGCGCGGCGATACTCTTCAAACTTACTGGAGGCTGCGCTGGCAATAAAACCGATCAGCAGCAGCGGCAAGAGCGACAGCAGAGTGATCGGCAGCGAGATCGACACCAGCAGCCCAATCGAGAAGGCAATGATCACCACACCGATGATGATATCGTTGATCCAGATGACGAAGAGAGGCAGTTCAATCACATCGCTGCGGAAACGACTGACTGCCTCGCCGGGTGAATCGGGCAGCGCCGAAGCGCCTGGACGGCGCAAGATATGCTTGAGCAAATTACGCCGCAAGAGAACAGCGATTTCTGAAAAAAGCGGCACATCGGCATAGCAAAAACCATATTCGCCCAAGGCCCGGCCAAGGAAAGCAGCCGTCAGCAGCGCTACGATCCCCCAGATATTCAGGCGCGCCTGGGCTTCCCCGGTGATCAGGTTAAAGAAAGCCTGGATAGCCAGGCCAGGCACAATTTGCCAGCCAATGCGCACCAGAGTAACCGACAACAGGTCAACCAGCCAGTACCAGGGACGGAAACGCACCATCTCCAGGATAACTTTCCAGGCAGGCAGCGCCGGAATGCGGGAAGCCGCAGCAGCATGGGTTGTCCTCATACCAATACCTCCTCCAGGCCGGTCTTTAACAAGTGGTAGAACCTGGAATCAGGGTCCTGAGCCAGTCCCTCACGTGAGCCATGCTCAGCCACGCAGCCATTTTCCAAGATCATTACTTCTTTCGCCCGATGTACCGTTCCTAATCGATGAGCGATAATGATGGCAGATCGATTTTGAAGCAAGCGGTCGATGGCGCGTTCGATTCGCTGCTCGGTAGCAGGGTCAAGGCGTGAAGAAGCTTCATCCAAAATCACCAGGCCTGGTTGGCGCAAGAAAATGCGCGTGAAAGCCAGGAGCTGCGCCTCGCCCGCCGAGAGACTGAGCCCGCCAGAGGCCAGCTCTGTCTCCAGCCCTTGCGGTAAGGAACGAAACCAGTCGCCCAATTGCAGCGCTTCGATAGCCGTCTCAATCTGGTCGTCTGAGATCGAACGATCGAAGAAAGTCAAATTATCGCGCACTGTGCCGCGAAAAAGCTGCACATCCTGGGTCACGATGGCAACCTTTTGGCGTAGTGTCTGCAGGGGTGTAGCACGCAGATCCTGGTCTTCCAACAAAATCCGCCCATTCGCCGGGTCATAAAGGCGAAAGACCAGGCGAGTCAGCGTGGTTTTTCCCGAACCGGTACGACCAAGCACCCCCAGGATCGAACCTTTTTCCAGGCGGAAGGACAGGTCGCGCAGGATTGGTTCGTCTTGGTCGTAAGCGAAAGTAACTCGATCGAACGACAAGGAGAGCGGACCAGCGGCATCCAGTTTTCCGGACTGCTCGCGATGAATATCGCCGCTCAACTGAATATCCTGGATCGAAGGCTGAATATTGCGCAGCTCTACCAGGCGTTCCACGCAAGCGCCAATGGTCTGAAAGCTCTCTACTTGCCGGGTGAGCTGCCAGAGCGGTTGACCGAGCAGGTTCACGTAGTTGATAAAGAGGTAAATCGTGCCAATCGTTACCCGGTTTTGGGTAAAAAGCAGGAATCCCAGGCCAATGACCATCACATTTGCCAGGGCCAACAGAGCGCCAATGGAATTGTTGATGATCCAACCTTTCAGATGAGCCAAACGATCATGCTTGAGGATATTCCCCTGCAAACGGAATAACTCTCGCAGCGAGTAATACACTGCGCCCGAAGAGCGGATATCTTCAGTGCCGGTAAGTTGTTCTTCGATGAAGCCAAATATATCTGCTTCTGCCTGGCGGCGGGCTTTCTGGTGCGGCAGGGCAATATCCCGTACTCTGTTGAGCAGCAAGAACGCCGCCGCTGCAAAGACGGTAAAAACCAATCCCGCGATCCGATTCTCGATGAACAGAGCAATCAAGATACCCACCAACAACAAACTGTTTCCCAGCAAAGTGACCACAAACTGCGAAAAGAAGGTCGACAACTCGGTTACATCGCCATCGATACGCTCGATCAGTTCACCTGGAGTATGCTGCTTGTGGAATGAAATATCTAGATTGAGGCAATGCCAGGCCAGTTCAGCGCGTAATGCATTGGTAGCTGTCCAGGCTACACTTTCGCCCAGGTAGGTGGCAGAGACCGAAACCAACTGCTGCACAATAGCGATCCCAATAAAGACTGCCGCCACCGTCATCAAGCGTTCCATCGGCTCACCTGCCAAAGCAGAGTCGATAAAGGAGCGAACGATCTGCGGGCTGATAAGCTGTAAAATGATCGAGCCAAACAACAGGAGCATCAAAGCAATGAACCGGCCCTTCTGAGGACGGATATGCTGCGAGAGCAACTGCCAGTAATGTTGTAAGGAAAGTTTCATAATATTTTCCATTATATGTGATCCAGAACATCGCCTGGAGCCATATTCTCTATGCTGCTAAATGTTCCCATTCAGTCATCAAATCTTCCAGCGTGTTCTGCGCCTGGGCCACCTTCCAACTCAATTGATTTACCTTCTCGAAGGATTGGCTTTGCCCGGCTTTTTGCATTTCCCGCGACAGGTGTTGGATAGCAGTTTCTTGCTCGCGAATACGCTCCTCCACTCGCTGCAGGCGTTCAATCCGCTGGCGAGCCTGGAAACTATCACCCTTAAGCAGCGGCTTTGCCAAAAGAGTTTGGCGCACTGGGGCAGGGGCAGTATTGAGAGTGCGCTGCGACAAACCGCGCAGAATAAATTCTCGATAGGTTCCCTTAAAGAAATGCATCTTACCATCGCGCAGCTCCCAGATCTGGGTAGCCAGGCGATCGATCAAATAACGATCGTGTGAAACGAGCAAGATCGTGCCGGAATAAGCTTCCAGAACTTCCTGCAGCGCTTCGCGCGCCGGTATATCCAGGTGATTGGTCGGCTCATCCAACAGCAAGAAATTATTGCCTTCCAAAGCCAGGATGGCTAAAGCCAGGCGGGCGCGCTCGCCGCCAGAAAGAGCCGAGAGCGGCTTGAACACATCGTCGCCCTGGAACAGGTAAGGAGCCAGGTAAGCACGCCCTTCGTTGGGCTGCATGCTGCGATGGCTTAACAGCTCATCGAGCACGGATTGATCGCCATTCAGTGCTTCCTGCGCCTGGGCAAAATAGCCGATCTTCAACCCAGCGCCCAGGCGAATCTCTCCCTGCGTGGGCTCCAATTGACCCAAGAGGGTTTTGATAAAAGTGGTCTTACCGCTGCCGTTCGGGCCAATCAGGGCAGCACACTCTCCCCTGCGCAGCTCAAGATCGTGCAGCGTGAAGAGGGCATGTTTGGGATAACCGACCGTAGCCCGGTCTGCCCGCAAGATGATATTGCCGCTGGTGGAGGCTGCCGCCAGGCGAGGCCGAATAACGTGTGGGCGATGCCCCATCATCTGGATAGCATTCACTTTGCGGATCGCTTCGATCACATCCAGAGGACGATCGGCGCTTAATCCCATCTCCGACCATTTCTTTCCATTTCGCAAAGCCATGATGCCATAGGTTTCAACAATGGCAAGATCGCGGCTTAAACGGCGCAGCAACCCCAAGGCGCGCGCATGGGTACTGGCGCGCACCCAGTTGCGTTGGATAAAATCTACCTCGTTCAACAGGCGCGCCTTCTCTTCGGTAAAGACGCGCTCGTAGTATTCCCACCGGTCTTGCCGTTGAATCAGGTAAGAAGAATAATTACCCGAATATGTTTCTATCCCTGAGCGGCTCATCTCCCAGATGGTATCTACCGTGTTATCCAGGAAATAGCGGTCATGCGATACGATCAACACCGCGCCTTCCCATCTGCGCAGTGTTTGCTCCAACCATTCCACCGCCTCAATATCCAGGTGATTGGTAGGCTCGTCCAGCATCAACAAATCGGGCTTTTCAAGCAGCAAACGAGCCAGCAAGGCACGTGTTTTTTGCCCGCCGGAAAGGTGGTTGAGCGGCATGCGCCAGCATCCCTTACCCAACCCTAAGCCATCGAGCGTTTGCTGGATGCGCAGATCGTAATCATAACCGCCCGCATGCTCAAAAGCTTCCTGGAGATGACCATATTCTTCCAGCAATTCTGCGCTAAAACCGCCGCTCTCCATACATGCTTCTATCTCTTGCAAGCGCTTTTGCTGCTCGCGCAGGCCGGCAAAGACCGAAAGCATTTCATCGTAAACCGTATTGGATCGATCGGCAAATGCTTCTACGGCCTCCTGGCGTAAATAGCCCAGGCGGCGGTTGCGGGCCAGGTGTACATGCCCCGTGGTAGGCGGGTTGATCCCTGCCAGGATGAGCAGTAAGGTGGTTTTTCCAACACCATTTGGCCCGATCAGACCGATCTTGCCATCATTCGGCACCGTTACAGAGATCCCTGTAAAGAGATCGAAAGCGCCAAAAGAAACACCGATGTTTTCAACACTAAGAACAGACATACACAACTCCAGTGAACTCGACAAAAATACAAACCGGCCCTGGCACACAAGTCCGCGGCCGGCCGGTCAAAGAGTCCCAAGAGTTGGACAAACAAAACAGCCACGGGCAGGAGCGCGCCGTGGCTGTGACATTATTCGTGTAGCTGTACCGTCAACAGGCGCACTCCGACAAGGCAAACCCCACCCCGCCCCCATTTCGAGAGCACAAAACATGATGGATTGCAGTGATCATCGCACGCTATTCCTCGATACAAAATAAGATAAACGCTTACAAGCGTCACCAGCCAGAGTTTACCACACTCGTAAAGCGGCTGTCAAGAACGATTTTGAGAACGATTTTGATGTATCTCTATTAGCTGATGCGCTCAAACCTGGAAGCCGGCACTCCACAAATCGGGCAAGGGCCTTCCATAGGGCCTTCGTGGGTATGCCCACAAACCGGGCAAACATAATAGTCGAACTCAGCCTGTTGGCCGCCTGCCAATCCTTCCAGCGCTTTTTTATAGAGGGCCTCGTGTTCCTTCTCAACCTCAATCGCCCATTTGAAGGAACGCAGCGCTTTCTTGTGATTTTCCGCCTCAGCATCCTGGATAAATTCCGGATACATTGAAACAACTTCATAATTCTCCCCAGCAATGGCAGTTTTCAGGTTTTCATCGGTAGACAGAATGCCGTCCAAAGCATTCAGATGATTCAGCGCGTGGATCGCCTCTGCCGCGGCCGCAGCGCGGAACAAGCGCGCTACCTGAGGAAAACCATCTTCGTCAGCTTTCTTCGCAAAATATGTATATTTCCGATTGGCCTGGGATTCGCCCGCAAAAGCAGCCTTCAGATCTTCAATTGTTTTCGACATCGTACAATTCTCCTTTGAGTTGATCAATTACCTGGTATGAAGTATTTCACTGAATTTTATCTCTATCCACCCATCGCGGACAAAAATATCCATAAGGATTGTGTAGATGGGATAGATTTCTATTAAACCATAAATGAAACCAACAAACCTATACAGCCAGGTCACTTTTTGCAGGTGACAAATGTCCTGGAGCGGGCAGGCGGATCTGCCTGGCTGCAAAGAAATTCAGAATGGCGATCCCTACTCCCATCAAGAAGACATATTGGAAGCCAAATTTGTTCCAGATCAGCCCGCCCAATAAAGCGATCGCAATCGAAAAAATATGATCGATCGTTACTGAAATGGTCAGGGCAGGTTGTACGTGGGCAGATTCCAATGCAATCTTTTTCATGTAGGTTGAGCGAGCAATACTGACGGACATCAACATTTGGTCGAGCAAATAACAAACACAGGAGACAATGAAGGCGGTCCCTTCTGGAAATATCGACCGCGAAAATCCGTATCCAAAACAGACAAACACCAGGAGCACCGCTTCTGATACCAGGATCTTTCGCTCGCCCAGGTGGTCGATAGCCCAACCCAAGAAGGGCTGGAACAGGATACCGATGATGCCACCGATCGTCATCAGGGTAGCAATCGTCTGTGTGGGTTGATGAAAAACTGTGACCAGCACCCAGGGAGCAAATGTAATAAACAACTGCTTACGTGAGCCATACAGCACGGCCAGGAGGTAATACAACCTGTATTGGGGGTGTAGTTTCAAATATAGACCGGCGGGTTTGGCGCTTTGAGGTTTCATCATGAACATTAACACAGAGGCAATGGCAAACCCGGCTGCAGCCAGGGCAAAAGAATGTTCGAAATTCATCCCCAGGTATTTAAAGCCCAAAAACACCAGGCCGCTGCCAGAGACCATTGCGATGTTGCGAAGAGCGTTCAACTGCCCTAACCGCTGTCCAGCTTGCCCTTCCCGCGCCAATTCCATCCCAATCGTGGAAGCCACCGGCATGAATAAATGTTGCCCCATACTATAGACGAATAACCAGACCACCATGATGTAATAACTGGGAGAAGCAAAACCGACCAGTAAAGCACCCACCACGCTCATCAATAAGGCCACCGCGCCCAGGCGGCGGCTGCATAAGAACCACAACAACGCAGAGACAAAAACTACCAGGAAACCAGGCAGCTCACGAGGAAATTCTAGAAAAGACCGTTGAAATCCAGTCAGGGGAAAACGATCATTGAGATAATTGTTAAAAACCGCATCCACCAGACTATAAGACATTCCCATTGCAAAGGAAGCGACAGCAAACAACTTAAGTTCTTTAGACATGTGCGTAATGCGATTCGTCAGTGCAACCATCCCAAGCTCCAATTTTTAGAATAGCATATTTTACCAGCTTGTGATGGGAATAGCGATTTCGCTCAAAATAGCTGATCTGGTTTAGAATAGAGCCAGAGAAAACATTTCACAAGAATCTGAGTAAATGATGAAACCACCTGAAAAACATACCATCCTGATTATCGGTGCCGGCATTGCCGGGTTATCGGCCGGCTGCTATGCCCAGATGAACGGTTATCACTCCAAGATCTTTGAGCTTCATACGCTGCCTGGCGGCTTGTGCACATCCTGGGAACGCAAAGATTATATCTTTGATGGCTGTATCCATTACTTATTTGGCTCCGGGCCAGGACTGCCATTTCATTCGCTGTGGCAGGAGTTGGGTGCTGTACAGGGACGTCAAATCATCAATCATGAGGAATACCAGCGCGTTACTGATGGCGAGAAGACATTGATCGTGTACGCCGACCCAGATCGCCTGGAAGCACATATGCTGGCACTCTCCCCCGCCGACGCCAGGCATATCCGCGCATTTACCAAGGGCGTGCGGCAATTCATGCGCTTTGACATGTCCGTCTTGTATGAGACACCCAAACCTCTTTTGGGACTGCTAGGCTGGCAAAGGCTGGGACAAAAAATGATGCCGTTCGTGCCTGCTCTCGCAAAATGGGCGCTGCTTTCCTGCAGCGACTTTGCTAAACGTTTTCAGGATCCCTTCCTGCGCCGCGCCGTAGCGCAAATGTTTTCCTGGGAAGAAGCACCCGTGATGATGGGCATGATGCTGCTGGCATATATGCATATTGGCAACGCCGGTTTTCCGGTTGGAGGTTCCCTGCAATTTGCCCGTGCGCTCGAAAAACGTTACCTTGACCTGGGTGGCGAAATTTATTATCAAGGCCAGGTGGAAAAAATCCTGGTAGAAAACGATCGCGCCGCAGGAGTCCGCCTGTATAATGATGAGATCTTTCACGGCGACAGCATCATATCGGCAGCAGATGGGCGCAGCACGATCTTCGATATGCTTGATGGAAAATATGTAAACCGGAAAATTCGTCGCATGTATGATGGGCACCTTCCCACGCACCAGATGGTGCAGGTTTCATTGGGCGTCAACCGTGATCTCTCGCGAGAACCGCACTGGATCACATATTTGTTGGACACCCCCATCTTGCTGGCAGGAGAAGAGCGCCTTGAGATCGGCGTGAAACATTACTGTTTCGATCCGAGCCTGGCGCCTCCAGGAAAATCGGTAGTCGAATTGATCATCCGCACACATTACTCTTATTGGCAGCATATTTACGGGCGCCGATTATACGATAGCGAACAGCGCCAGGTGTCGGATATCATTGTTGATCACCTGGAAAAGTGGTTTCCTGGCATTCGGGAAGATATAGAACTTGCAGATGAAGCCACTCCCCTCAGCTATGAGCGATACACCGGCAACTGGATGGGCTCCACCAGCGGCTGGCTTTTAGCCAAAGAAACCATTGCCATGATGATCCTGGGCGCGCCAAAAACCCTGCCAGGACTACGCAACTTTTACCTGGCCGGGCAATGGGTAGAACCAGGTGGAACGGTCACACTGGCTGCCGCATCCGGCAAGAACGCCATCCAAATGATCTGCCGCCAGGATGGCAAAGATTTTGTTGCCACGCTACCGAAATAGAAAAGCCCTGATGAGCACTGGGATCATTTGAACAGTGCGGCGGCATGGCAGCTTTCTAAGGGATGCTGACCAATAGCCGTCTCATCAGAAAGAACAAAACCGTGGTAGCCTCGGATCAGTGCGTCATGCAAAAAACAAATTTCCGAACGAGTGGGAACGACCTGGGTCGTCATATGTTCAAGCACCTGCCCTGCCATGAGAACCGGCTTGGGACAGGCCGGCACCGTCTCGGAAAAGCAATAGACTTGCTCTGCCATCGCTTTGATCCCCAGCTCTGCACCCAGGTCGCCCCGGCATAACCACAACTCATCAGCAATAGCCGCGATCTTTAACGCCTCATCCAGGGCAGATTGGCGTTCCAACTTGGCAATCAGGTAAACTGAAGGGCCGAAAAGGCTGCGGTAACGTTCCATTTCAAGCGAGTCTTTGACATAAGATACAGCATAACGAACAAAGCCCAGGGAGCGGGTAACATCCAGAACTGAGCGATCGCGGTCGTTCATGTTTTCCTGGCGGTAAGCAGAGGCCGTAAAGGTGATCCCCTTACGCGGAGCAATCAGGCCACCCTGCACTACCCGGGCAACAAGAGCCTCACTGCTGATCTTTTCCAGGCGCAGATGAATACGAGCATCATTCAAGACCAGGTCGGCGCTAGACAGGCCTGCTGCCTGAAAGAGATCCATGTGCGGCACAGGCAGTACACCCGGACGATCCGTAGCATCAGCATATATTAGCTCAACCATTTGTTCCTGGCGCAGTTCGAACGGGGAAAAGCTGCCCAGGCGCCACTTGCTGCCCTGAAGATCAAGCACAAGCGGCGCACCCGGTACTTGCGAGGGAAGGAAGTCGGACAACTGCTCCACCCAGGCGTGCAATTCCGGCAAGGATAGGTGTGAAGTATTCAGGCGAAAACCCGTGACGCCAGCCGCAGCCATCTCTTGCCACAGAGGTTTGCAGGCGCTGCTGGGTCCAAGCGTGGCAATGATATCGTAATCCATGGATGTGTATGATATCACTATTCATCCTGGTGAAGAGCCGAAATTCATCAAAGGTGGATGATATAATTCCTGACGGCTGACACACAGTTTTAAAGCTGCCAGATTATAAGGATAAAATGGATTAATGAAAGTTCGATCTCAACATTCTTTTAAATTTCTAGCGATCGTAACTCTGCTGGCGCTCATAGCCGGCGTGCTCCCCACCTTCACCGCCCAGGCGGCTTGGCCCGTCTGGCCTCCTGCTCCACCCAAGAGCCACGTTCTTTCTGCAGAAATGACAGTGCTGCCAAACGGTAACATTGTGGTGGCAGATCCTTCCCACAATAATGACAGCACAAAAGATGTGGGCGCGGTTTATCTTTACGATGGAGATACGTTTGAGTTGATCAGTGTGCTGACCGGCAGCACGGTGCTGGATCAGATCAGTTCGGGGGGTATCACGGTATTAAATAATAGCAGCTTTGTTGTGCTCAGCCCCTTATGGAATAATGGCGCAGCAGAAGATGCCGGCGCAATCACCTGGTGCAGCGGCACAAAAGGATGTGCGGGCCCGATCTCGCCAGAAAACAGCCTGACCGGCAGCGCCAGCAAAGACCAGGTTGGTTTCGGTGCGGCCGAACTTCCCAGCGGCGATTACCTGGCGCTTAGCCCTTACTGGGATAATGGCAAGATGGTTGATGCCGGCGCAGCAACCTGGTGTGATGGAACCAAGGGTTGTACAGGTGCAGTCCAGACTGCAGATAGTCTACACGGGGCATCGGCCTACGACCTTATCGGCTATGCCTATCTGCAAAGCGGTGTAATTGTATTGCCCAGCGGCGACTACCTGGTTATCAGCCCCTTCTGGGACAATGGAAAGTCGCTAAATGCCGGAGCTATCACGAGATGCAGCGGTAAGCCTGGCTGCACAGGCCCAGTAACTTCCGAAAACAGCCTGGTAGGCAACTCTCACTTTGATCATATCGGTTATGCCTACTGGGGGATCAGCGTGACAGTGCTTCCCAACGGCAGCTATGTAGTGCAGAGCCCGGTTTGGGACAACGGCATGACAACAGACGCTGGCGCGCTCACCTGGTGCAATGGAAAAACTGGTTGTACGGGCATCGTTTCGCCGGATAACAGCCTGACGGGGAGTTCCATCGAAGATCATGTCGGCAATCGAATCGAAATCCTGCCGAACAGCAGCTACCTGGCGCTCACTCCCGAGTGGGATCATGACAAATTGATGAATGCCGGCGCTCTGACCTGGTGCAGCGGAACCGAAGCCTGTACCGGCAAGGTGTCTACAACCAACAGCCTGGTAGGCAGTGCCCGGGAAGATAAAGTCGGCAGCCGTGTGATGAGCCTGTCCAATGGCAATTACCTGGCTGTCAGCCCAGAATGGGACAATGGAGCAATGCCAGATTCGGGCGCAGTCACCTGGTGCAGCGGCGCAAAGGGTTGCACAGGTCCGATCTCTTCCGAAAACAGCCTGGTGGGCGGCGCTCATCGGGACTTCATCGGCAGCAGCAGAATACCCCGTGCAGGAGGTATTGCGCTGCTGCAAAATAGCAATTACGTTGTGATCAGCCCAGACTGGGATCTTGGTCAGGTCACGGATGTAGGCGCAGTTACCTGGTGCAGCGGAACCACCGGCTGCACAGGGCTCGTCTCCACCGAGAACAGTTTGACTGGCAGTTCAACCGGCGACCGCGCCGGCTTAGGCGGGGTGAACGTGCTGCCGAATAACAACTTCGTGGCGCTAAGTCCATCCTGGGACAATCGATACGTGATAGATGCCGGCGCAGTCACCTGGTGCAGCGGAACCACCGGCTGCACAGGCAGCATATCAATGGACAACAGCCTGACCGGCAGCACAATCGATGACCGGGTAGGTTACCATGGCATGACTATACTGCCAAACAGCAGTTACGTGGTGCCCAGTCCATTCTGGGACAACGGTAACGCAGAGAACGCCGGAGCGATTACCTGGTGTGAGGAAGCGATGGGCTGTACGGGAGCTGTATCGCCTGCCAACAGCTTGACCGGCAGTTCGGACGAGGATCGGGTGGGTGCAAAAGGTATCACCATCTTGCCCAACGGCAGCTATGTGGCGACCAGCCCCAACTGGGATAATGGCAATGCCACAGACGCCGGGGCAGTTACCTGGTGCAGCGGAAAGGCCAATTGTAGTGGAATGATATCTTCTGAAAACAGCCTGGTCGGTGATTCGATCGACGATCTGGTGGGTAAGGAAATTCGAATACTTCCCAACAGCAATTACCTGGTGATCAGCCCCTATTGGAACGACCTGGCTGCAATCAATGCGGGGGCTGTCACCTGGTGCAGCGCGGCCTCTGGCTGCCAGGGAATAGTATCGCCTGAGAACAGCCTGGTCGGCATATCTCTGGAAAATTATGTGGGCGAGGCCGGCGTCGAGGTGCTTCCCAATAGCAGCTATGTGGTTCTCAGCCCAAGGTGGGGCAAGGATGTAGATACAAATGCCGGTGCAGTCACCTGGTGCAGTGGCACAAACGGCTGCCCAGGCGTAATCTCATCTGATAACAGCCTGGTGGGCAGCAGTAAAGATGATGGCGTGGGGATGGATATGGTTATTCTGCCTGATGGCAATTACCTGGTGTTCAACCCGTATTGGGATCGTGGTTCTGCCACCGATGCTGGGGCAATCACCTGGTGCAGTCTTTCGGAGGGCTGCGCCGGTACAATCTCAGCAGAGAACAGCCTGGTCGGCAGTTCTGACCACAACTACGTTGGCACAGATCATAACAAAAGCAGTCTGGCAATCTACCCTGATAGCACCTATGCAATACTCAGTCCATTTTGGGACAATGGTGAAATTCCAGATGTGGGAGCAGTCACCTGGTGCAACCAGGCTGGCGGATGCCGCGGTGCTGTTACTGCAGATAACAGCCTGATCGGCAGATCCGTGGGCGATCAGGTTGGGTCACAATTAACGGTGCTGCCTAACGGCAGTTCGGTTATCATCAGCCCCTTTTGGGATAACAGGCAGGTACCTGACGCCGGGGCAGTTACCTGGTGTGACCAGAAAGGCTGCCAGGGCATCGTATCTGCAGAAAACAGCCTGGTGGGCAACACAACTTTAGATCGCATTGGAAATCGTCTCACGATCCTCTCCAACAACAACTTTATCGTACTGAGCCTGGGTTGGGATAATGGCGAGCAAAGCGATGCCGGGGCAATCACCTTTTGCAGTGGTGCAACTGCCTGCCTGGGTTCGATCACGCCCAAAAATAGTTTTATCGGAGGCAGGTAAGCAGTGCATATAGTTGCCCAGACATAAGGCTGAATGTAAAAAAAAGCTCCTGGCAATAAATTGCCAGGAGCTTTTTATTCACGCTCTAAAGTCTAATAGCGCCGAGATCGGTCGCCGCCGCCGCGGCTACCTTGCCTGCCGCCACCACCACCACCGCCGCCGCCATAACCACCACCGCGCCGGTTGCCGCCGCCGCCGCCAAAACCACCCCGATCGCGCTCTTCGCGCGGGCGGGCAATATTGACGTTCAGCTGGCGCTGATCCAGGCTATAGCCATTGAACAAACGGATGGCTTCTTCCATTTCGGTCTGATTACTCATCGTGACAAAGGCAAATCCTTTCGATCTACCAGAATCGCGATCTTTGATCAGATCAACCGCAGTCACTGTGCCAGCCTGTGTAAACAGGGTGCGCAGATCTTCGTCTGTGGTGTTATATGATAGGTTTCCGACGTAAAGTTTAGTTTCCATGGGGTTACTGAGCCACAGTCACGTTGCTGGCCTGAAGACCTTTCGGGCCTTGTTCGATTTCGAATTCCACGCGCTGACCCTCTTCCAGGTTCCGGAAGCCATCGCCCTTGATCGCAGAGAAGTGAACGAAAACATCCGCTCCACCCTCACGCTGAATAAAGCCGTAACCTTTACTTCCGTTGAACCATTTGACCGTGCCGATAATACGTTCTGACATTGTTATTGCTCCTTTTGCAATATAGAGAAATTGTTATTCAGGTACTCGGTGTTCTTTTATCGGACGGGTAGAACAAAAAAGCTCATGGGTATACCCATGAGCCGCTGTCATCACTTCCAACAAAAACTTACTGGTATCCTGCGGGCAGTATAATACTATCATTTAGTGGATTTGTCAAGTTTTTTCACAAAACTGTGACATATTGCTTTGTGCAAGGCAGGCTGTAAAATAATCCCTCTTCCACAAAACCATCTTCTCTATAGCCGGATCAAATGTTCAAGCCAATCCACCGCTTCATGTTGTCGCTTCCAAAATAAATCTTCCCAGAAGTAATGAACTGCCAGGCCGCGAAAAGGAGAAAACTGGCAAGTAAAGTGATCCAGCAAAACAGGCACTGGTATTGGCGTTTCGGGATCAACATCAAAGAATAATCGAGAATAGATCTTCTGTTCCCAGGGAGAGATATGCTCCATCTCATCGATCCGGTGAAACACATCGAACAGCAAATATCCGACAGAGGCTGGGCCAATACCATATAAAGATAGCAATGCCTGGCGTTGCTCCTGGTAAGGCCTGTCTCGCAGGTACATTTCATCCACTTCATGATGGATAAAGGCCTCCGTCACGCGCAAGAGCGATTTGGCGCGATAACCAACCTTTAGCGCACGCAGCTCTTGCTCTGAGGCCGCAAACATGGTTTGCGCTAACCAGAAAGCGGAAAGCTCGCGCCCATCAAAAGACAGGCGCATACCATACGCATCAAACAAGGCTTGCAGCATGTTCACCGAGCGACGCACGGTGGCATTTTGAAGAACAATGGAGATCACCAAATATTCATACAATGAACCGGGATTCATGGGGCGCATGCCCCGCCAGCGCGTAAGCAACGAGCCCAGGTTGGGGTGATCGGCGAAGTGGCGATAAAACTCGCCCAGATCCATATCCAGGTTATAACGATAACGAATTTCTTGAACCAGGCCAGACACAAAATCCGAGATCAGCTCTTCCTCAGAGTAAATCGTCAGAGCTAGGCGCGGCTCATCCAGCGTGCCGATGTTTTCAATCTTTAACCCTACATATTGACCCTGCCAGAGCATCGTTCCCCAACGACAGCCCGGTACCCAGGCATTATCCGTAGAAGGGAAATGATCAGGCTTGTAAAGCGTGGCATCGAAATTGAACGGCGCAGATGGAATTAATTCAAGCCGCGTCTGAACAGGCAGGGATTTTAACGATGATTGCACATTAGCCTTCCTTCAAGAGCATAATTTGCCCGGTAGACCCATTGATGCGGATAGGCTGACCTGTTCGCAGACAGAGCGCAGCCCGATCAACACCATAATAGCCGGGACACCATATTCGCGCGCCGCCACAATCCTATGGGTTATCGTCGGCCGCCCCTACTGGTTTATGCGCTTGATTATCGCGCAAAATGATCATATCGCCAAAGTCAAACAATTATCAGTGATTTATCAAGCACAGAATATTTAGATAAGCTATGATATTTATGGAATCTGATGCTCATCGTTCCAGGAGGCATGTATGAATAAGATCATTTGTTGGTTAATAATAGTTGTGATGGTTGTATCCGTCGCAGGCTGCGTATACGAACAAGATTGGAGCCCTCGCCCGATTGCCACATTTGTGAGATACGTGACCGCTGTACCCAGCATTACCCCAGCGCCATGGCAGCCCACCAAGGGTCCCATCGCCATTGCCACAGCCTTACGACTCATTGCCCCCACTGCAACGCCCACCTCCATCCCAGACGAGATCGGGACGATGCCGACACCGCTGCCAGATTATATACCAGGGCGCGGCATGGCTTTGTTAATAGGAAAATCGCCTTACCAGGTTTCAATCCTGAGAGGGGGATGGCAAGCCTACCAGATCGGTGCAGCATCTAGCGGGGGAGGCTACCTGGTCGACATCACGCCGCTAGAGCCGGCTGTCGTTGGAGCTCACGTGGAATATAAGGTCTTGCCAGAATTCAACGGCAGCCAATGGGTGGATGTGCTCTGGCTGCGCTCTCCCGAGATCACAGACTCTCTCGATGTAATGATTGACCTGATTCCAACCGAAGACTGGCAATTGGTTTATCAGCAAGATGTACGTTTGATCCCCGGTGATTGGATGGGCTTTGCAATGTTCCCCAATGGCGAAGGTTGCGGAGGCGTGCTGGATATTGACATTGCCGATACCACGATACCGCCCTTAGGATCATATATTGAGAAAACCCGGGTTCAACCGGAGTTTCCTGAGGAATGGCTGCAAATAGCGCGTGTCCAACTCTCGCCAGGCTCAGCCAGCCAAGGAGCCACCCTGCGCTATTACACCCCAGGAAGCCAGGCAGAAGAGATCATGCGATTCGAAGAAACATTATCACCGGGAGTTTGGAGCGGATGGCAAGTTGCCAACAGCCAAGCCAGGCAAGGCTATATCGTCGAAGTGATTGCGAAGGAAGCTACCAGCAATGAAATAACAGAAACCGTGGTACAGCCCGAGTTCAATGGAACGGAGTGGCAGGATGTTCTCCGGCTATACGTTCCAGTGGGCCGACCACGGTTTATAGTCCTGGTACGGGTGTTGGCGACACCCGTACCATAGCACTATCCTATTTACTTTGCTCCCAATATCACATCGATGGTTAGTTGATCTAACCGCTCGTACTTTAATCCGCGCGCTCCAATACCTGCGCGGTCAAAAGACTGAGCTTTCAATTGGGCAGCTTTCTTAGCAGAATATTTTCCCATGTAAGGCGCCATGCTGCCATCATCCGCGTTGATCTCTGCCAGTAAATCCTGGATTTCTTTATTGGCATTCCACTGGGCAGCTTTTTCTTTCAGGATCAAGTAAGTGCGCATGCAGCCGCGAGCAAAATCCTTGACACCTTCGTAATCCTCGGTGCGATAAGCATGGGCATCAAAGTGGCGGCTGCCCTGGTAACCTACATCTTCCAAGAACTTGACCAGGAAGAAGGCCGCCTTCAGGTCGCGCGAGCCGAAACGCAGATCCTGATCATAACGTCCTGGATATTGATCGTTCAAATCAATGTGGAACAATTTTCCCGCTTCCCAGGCCTGCGCTACGCCGTGCATGAAATTAATACCTGCCATGTGTTCATGCGCCACTTCCGGATTGACGCCCACCATCTCCGGATGATCCAGCGTAGCAATGAAAGCCAGCATATGGCCAGTGGTGGGGTTATAGATGTCAGCGCGCGGTTCGTTAGGCTTGGCTTCCAAAGCGAGCTTAAGATCGTATTTCTTATCCAGCACATACTCGCAAAAGAAATTCATTGCTTCGCGATTGCGCTTGATGGCATCGACCGGGTTCTTGCTGGCATCCGTCTCAGTGCCTTCGCGCCCGCCCCAAAAGACATAAACCTTGGCACCCAACTCTGCACCCAAGTCGATGGCATTCATCGTCTTCTGCAATGCATAAGCGCGCACTTTCGGGTTGTTAGAAGTGAAAGCGCCATCCTTGAAGATCGGGTCGCCAAACAAATTGGTAGTTGCCATAGGCACTACCAGACCGGTTTCTTTCAGCGCCTTCTTGAAGTCGCGAACAATCTGATCTCTCTCGGCAGGCGTGGCATCGATCGGAACCAGATCATTATCATGGAAGTTGACTCCATATGCGCCAACTTCTGCTAGCAGATGAACGAGACCAACCGGATCAAGAGGAGTACGTACTGCACTACCAAACGGATCGTGACCATCGCTGCCAACGGTCCATAAGCCAAAAGTGAATTTGTGTTCGGGTTTTGGGGTGTACTTGTCTGCCATAATTTATCTATACAACTCCTTTTCGATGTGAACGTTTGTTTAGCGGTTAAACTATTGTAACATGGATTTCAATTATTAATTTGCACTATTTGGAGCATAAATGCGAAAGTTACCGCTTACATGCAACAAAGCCAGCAAATAAAGCATACCATCGTAATATCGCCATTTTCCCTGTGGTATTCTAGTATCCCAGAGCTCCTGGACGAAAGGCTGCCCCTTATCCTTATCCGCAGCCAGGGCTGCCACGGCAGCCATCGCGGCCAGGCCGGTCGAATGATCTTGAGCGAGAGGCTTGCCATCCAGGGAGTATTGGTTGGGATACGTGTCTATTCCCTGACCGGCGAGGAAATCCAACACCCGGTTGGACTGCTCAACCTGCCATGGATCGGCGGCGAACCAGGCATAATCCACTGCCACGTTCGACAACGTGCGCCAGGCATCAAAACGGAAATCCTTATGGTCGTCGCTTCCGTAAGGTGTACCATCGAAATTAGCATAATCGGGCATCAAACCAGTTTGAGGATGGGCTGCTTTCTTTAAAAAAGCCCGGCTGACTTCTGCTGCATCAGACCAAAACTGGTTATCTTGCCCGGCCCAACGCGCCCAGAGTTCATAATATGCAGGCAAATGGTACGATGGGTCTGTAAAAGTCGCAGAACGTCCTGTAGGGACGAAAACCACTTGCTTGGATTCTGCATCGAACATGTTAGTAGCAAGGCCTGGGCCTTCATCGCTTTTATGGAGCATGGTGTTGAGGATCTGTTCAGCCTGTGCCTGGTAATTGAATATACCCTCGCCATTTCCCCAACGTGCCGCGGCAAACATCAACGCCATGACAAACCATTCTTCGCCATCCGAAGCAGGGCCAGAATCCAATCTCTCACCATCGGTGGAACAATGCCAGACAAAGTAACCCTTGTGCGGGCCGCTATCGATGTACATGTAGGTCATGACCCATTTCCACAAACGGTCGAATTCTTCCTTTTTGTCTAGCTGAACAGAAATCATCAATCCGTAGGACATGCCCTCAGAACGCACATCGCTGTTGCCGATATCCTCCATGTATGCCATATCATCGCCGACCGGGTAATAGACTCGCTGAGAGCCGTCATTCCCATAAAAAAGCTGCTTCCAGGCCATATCGATCTTCCCCTGGATCTCAGCATCTGGTTTACCAAGATATTCCTTAAAAAGATTGCGATACATACCCGTTTTGAACGCTCCTTCCGGAACTGCCGTAGCAGTAAGTGCAATCGTCGGTGTGGCAGTCGGTGCGATCGTCAGCGTGGCAGTCGGTGCAACAGGGGTAGCCTGGGGGCCACATGCCGACAAGAAAAGGGAAAGCATGATCGTAACGACAAGAACGCGGTGCATGGATGACATCATTCGGCAAACTCCATTATCCTTTGAGAGCGCCTGCCGTCAAGCCAGACACGATTTGCCGCTGGAAGAACAGGTAGAAGATCACCGCAGGAATGGCTGACATGACTACAAAAGCTGCTACCAATGAGATATCTTGACCATACTGGCCCTGGAATTGCATGGTGCCCAGGGGCAAAGTCCACATGGTATCCTTATCGATAATTACCAATGGCACAAGCAGATCGTTCCAACTACCGATCATGGTCAATGCCGCCACTGCCGCCAAGGCTGGACGCACCAGGGGAAGCATGATAAATCTAAAGAAATCGAATGAATTGCACCCATCGATATAAGCAGCGTCCTGCAATTCGATAGGCACCGCCATGAAAAAGCCGCGCAAGATCATGATATTTGCAGATAACTGGAATGCAAGCTGAACCAGGATCACTGCCTGAAGGGTATTGGTGATATCCATCTGGCGCAGCAGCAGAAATACCGGCAGGATGGCAATATTAATCGGGAACATGATCCCAAGGCCAAGAAAGTTAAAAATCAAATCTTTACCCCGGAAATTCATCCGGGCAAAAACAAATGCCGCCAGGCTGCACGCAAAAAGGACTCCGATCGTGGTCGCTGCCATTACCAGAACGCTATTGCGTAACATTCCCCAAAAGGCTGATTTTGGCTCCAGAATCTTGGCGAAATTTTCCCAGTGGGCTGGAATTGGCAGCGTATATGGATGCGCCATGGCCTCGCCGCGCGTCTTAAGAGCAGAAAAGATGATCATCAAAATGGGCACCAAGACAATGATCACCACCAAAGAAAGAACCAGGTATTGAAAAAACCTCGGCATATATTTTTTGATTTTATTACTTTTGTAGGATTGAGAGATTTCCATAAACCGGTCCTTTCTAGCTGATGCCCAGGTAATCTACCTGGCGTACGAAACGGTTATAAGTTATCGAGAAGACAAGTGATAACAATAACATGACAATGGCAATGGCAGAGCCGTAGCCAAACCAGAAGCGAACGAAGCTAAAACGATACATATAAGTTGACATCACTTCGCTGGCATTGACCGGTCCACCTTTTGTCATGATCCAAATCAAAGCAAAAACCTGCAAAGAGCCAATCACAGACATTTGGATGGATGTGCGGATCGTGCTGCTGAGCAGTGGTAAGGTGATATACCAAACCATTTGGCTGCGATTGACGCCATCGATGCGCGCCGCTTCCTCCAGTTCAACAGGAATATTCTGCAAGCCCGCCATGAACAAGAGCATGTGAAAGCCGAAGTATTTCCAGGTCAAAACGACAAAAAGAGCCGGCAGAACCAGATCCACATCTCCCAACCAGGCTTGAGGTTTCATACCGGGTATTAATACCAACAAGGCATTCAGCAAACCGCGCGTTGGATCAGGATTGTAAATTCCCAACCACATGATGCCGATAATGACTTCAGAGAAAACATAAGGCATGAAGAAGATGGTTCGGAACAGTCCACGTCCTGGCAAATCCTTTCCTACCAAAATCGCCAACAGCAAAGACAACGGCAATTGGACGAATAAAGAAAGCGCCACGATCATGACACCATTGATCATTGATTTTTGGAATATTTTGTCGCTCAAGATTCTCTTATAATTGTCCAGGGCAACAAAATCGGTCAATGGTCCAAGTCCATTCCACTCGTACATGCTGTAGTAAATCGATCGAATGATTGGATAGACTACAAACACACAAAAAAGTATGAGAGTGGGCAGCAAGAAAGTGATTATGGTGATATTATCTTGAATTTTCCGGGCGGAACGGCTCCGGCGAGTAGTAACCGGGGCTTCCTGAGTGGTTGAAACCATTCCCATGATGAATCTCCTTCTACCTGCAAAAAAGGGCGGGGATCGGGAAAATCCGATCCCAATCCCCGCTCCTGCTTACCAAACGTATTACTTCAATTCTTGCTTAGCCGAGTCCTCAATTGCTTGAGCGGCCTGTTCTGGAGTTACTGACTTCGCGAAAAGGGCCTGGACGGTGTCATTGATCACCGAGCCCATCGCGGGGGGCAGCGCCTGGTCGTAGTATAGCTGGAAGTACTCAGCCTTGGCCAGGGTTTCCTGGAGAGTGATCAGCAGAGGATCGGTCATACCGACCTCGCCACCCTTGACAACAGGGATGCAGATACCGATCTTGACCAATTCCTGCTGCGATTCAGCGCGGGTCAGGTATTTGACAAATGCAATCGCTTCGGGAGAAGCGTTTTTGCCGATGGCAAAACCATTGCCACCGCCAACTGCGTCAAATGCACCGCCCTTGCCGCCTTCAATGACGGGGAAGGGGAAAAAGCCGAGCTTGTCGCCAAGGCCCTGCTTGTCGGCGCTGTTATCCTTCTGAACGCCCGGAGCCCACTGACCCATCAGTTCCATAGCTGCCTGGCCGTTGCCGACTGCAGTAGCTTCGTCACCATAGGTAGCGCCCAAGAAACCATCCTGGAAGGGTTCCATGTCAACCAGTTCCTGGAGCATGGCGCCAGCTTTTACAAAAGGCTCATCCGTGAAGGAACCCGTGCGAAGCAGGGCGCCTTCGAAGTTAGCCTTGCCGCCCAGGCGGGTGACGAGGTAAGCCCACATGTGCATGCCGGGCCATTTGTCGCCCATACCCACAGCGATGGGGGTAATGCCAGCTTCTTTGAGCTTCTTGACATCCGTGAGGAATTCAGCCCAGGTAGCGGGAGGAGCATCGATACCGGCCTTGGAGAAGAGTTCCTTGTTGTACCAGAAACCGATCATGCCCATATCCCACGGCACGCCGTAGCTCTTATCCTTGTAGGAATACACACCCAAAGCACCAGGAGCAAAGGTCGAGCGCCAAGCGCCGCCATCGGCATCCAAATCTGCAGTGATGTCCTTGAGCAAACCAGCCTCGGCATATTCATTCATCACGCCGCCGCCCCAGCTCTGGAAAATATCCGGGGGTTCGCCAGATTGCATAACGGTGGTCAGCTTGGTTTTGAAGTTCTCGTTCTCAAGAACTGTGATCTCGACGGTCACGTTCGGGTTAGCAGCCATGAATTCATCGGCCAACTTCTGCCAAACGGCCTTGTGCTCCTCAGCGGTTGAGATGTGCCACCAGGTGACTGTCACTTTGGGGGCTACGGTGGGGACGGCAGTGGCGGCGGGTTTCTCCGGGGCCTTGGTCGGTTGAGCTGCTTGAGTCGTGGGTGACGCGCAAGCAGTCAGAGCAAACGAGGCGATCAGCAAAACACTGATCAGTACAAACAACTTTCTAGGCATTTGATTTTCTCCTTCTATACTGAATACAACCTGAATTTAGTGATTGAAATACATCTACGCGAGGGTCGTTTGATCTCTCTTTTTTCTTTGTTTTGCCTCCTTTCCACCTAAGGTTTACATGTAAGTCACTTCGATGAAATCCGACAATATCCGAATTAGCGCGGAGGTTGGCATGACTCACGAAGAACCAACTCCGTAGGCAACTCGATACGCTCGGCTTTCTTGTCCGGATAGCGCAGCAGATCAAGTAACATCTGGGCGGCTACACTGCCCATCTTTTCCAATGGCTGATGAATAGTGGTAAGAGCCGGATGGATCAGCGCCGCCTGGGGAATATCGTCAAAACCGATCACAGAGACATCTGCGGGAATGTGCAGGCCGCGATGACGAATCGCATCCATCACACCCATAGCCATCACATCATTCGAAGCGAAGATGGCAGTAGGAGGTTCAGGCAACTCGAGAAAAGCAGAGGCGCCTGCATAACCATCGGGCTGCGAAAAGGTGCCTTCGAAGATCAATTCTGGCACACTAGGAATGTGCTGGATGCGCAATGCTGAACGATAACCTTCTAACCGGTCTACCGAGCAACCCAAATCCATTGAGCCGGTGATAAAGCCGATACGCTCGTGTCCAAGCTTGGTGAGATATTCGGTCGCACTATATGCGCCTTGCCAGTTAGTGGCGCCCACTGCCGGGCAAGTTTGATCTGTGCCCTGGTGGTCGATCAAAACGAACGGGAAATTCCGCTGGGTGAGATTTTGGACATAATCACTGGGGCTGCGGGGTAAAACCAACAGCAAACCATCCGCCATGCCCGTAGCAAGATTGGTGACATAATTGACCTCTTTGCTGGCAGTTCGATGCGTAGTATATAAGATGAGGTCTAGATTAGCCAGGCTCAGTTCCGCATCAATACCGCGGATGATTTCTCCAATATAGGCAGTACCCAAATCGGGGATCAGCAGGCCGATGATATTAGATTTTCCCCCTGCCAGGCTGCGCGCTTGCCGGTTGACAACAAAGCCCAAGGTTTCCATGGCCTCCAGCACGCGTTGACGAGTCTCCTGTTTAACCCGCGCATCGTTATTGATTACCCGGGATACCGTTCCAAACGAAACACCGGCTTCCGCAGCAACATCGATAATTGTGACTTTGGAAACCGATCTTCTCATAACGATCCTGTAAACGCTTGCATTATCATTGTGTGCAAAGACAGATATCTAAAAAATCACCAAAACTCGGCCAATTTTTGAGACAAAATATCAATTTAAATAGCAATTCTCAATGTTTTGCTACAACAGAAGCGGCTGGATGTTGAAACAAGTTGTTCGATATGTATTTATTTTTGGAAACGCTTACATAAAAATAATAGCATAAACTATTATGGGAGTCAAGTTAATTTATACAATTGGTTAAACTATTTCCCCTTGGAAAATTCATCCTTCTTTAACTTAACAAGGCTGCGCCCGCATACAGGCGCAGCCAAAAGATCCAACGCTATCAGTTACTTACTTTTTGGTACTGAATTTGAACAAGGTATACAGTGGGCAAAAACCCACCAATCCAGTCAGCAGCAAAACAGCTCCTAAAATATCCAAAACCACTCCGAAAGCGCCACCAACCACCCCGCCTAATCCGAGGTAGAGTAAAACTACTCCCAACACCACCCGCACTGCCCGATCCCAATTAGCCTCATTCACTTTGAACATGCTCTCATCTCCTCAAAATCGCCCAATTTTTGTTTACTACTCCTTAGATGTGGAAATGAGTAAAAGGTTGCAAAATGATAATGTTCATTCACCCTCATCAACCGAGACTCCATTGGAAAGAAACGAATAGTACTGAGCGGTGTTTCAAATATTGATTATCGTTTTTTCACCTATAGGCAGTCGAAGCAATTCATTCGCCATCAGCAGGTTGTTTTTCTTTCGATCGACAACGGGCCAGCGCTTCTTGGGCGCGGCGAGCATATAATGAGGTCGGCCAGGTATCTATGACTGAATTGAATTCAACCATTGCCCGTGAAGTAGATCCTTTCCGAAGGTGCGCCACGCCAAGGTTGAAGTGTGCTGCAGCTTCATATTTAACCCCCAGGTATCCCTGCCCTGCTTGATTTAATACGTCGTTGAACATGGCTATTGCATCATCAAGTTTACCTTCTTGTAAAAAAAGAGTCGCCTGGTTGACCATTAATATCAATTTGCCTGTTGCATCTGGATACAAACCTGACGTAAAATTATATAAGCTGCTCGCTTGTGAATACCTGCCCTGTTTTGCAAAGATATTCGCAAGATCGACCAACAGACGCACACGCGTGGTGATCAGGTAAAGCACGATGAGGAATAATACCGGGTTAATATCAAGATCGATCACAGCCGCCAATCCACTCACAACAACGGTCACAATGATCGATTCAACCGCAAAACGGAGTGAAAGCCCCTCGCGCCGCAGGAGAGACAAGACTCCTATCAAGACAATATATGACAATCCGACCAGGATGATAACAACAGGCAGGTTCATTTTTTCCTCTGGCAACCTTGAGAATGATTTATCTGATAGTATCTCAGCTCGAAAGGCTTGTCAATCACTTTTTTGTTATATCAAAGGAGGTGCTCTATCGCCAAAGTATATCGAACTCTTTCCCCCGTATCGATCGCTAGCCGGTCATTCCGGTGTAAAAACCAATGTTCTAATCACCTATAGAGGAGAATAATCAATTTATGAATGCCGTTCTAACTCTTATCATTGGATTTGTCGCGATAGCCGTTGGGTATGGGTTTTACGCCCGAACGATCAACCAGAAAGTGATCATCCCCGACGACAAGAAAGCCACCCCGGCCAAGATGTACATGGATGGTGTGGATTTCACCCCGGCCAATCGAAACGTTTTGTTTGGCTATCAATTCAAGTCAATCGCAGCCCTGGGACCGATCACTGGCCCCATCATAGCCGTTCAATGGGGCTGGCTTCCCGCGCTGTTGTGGGTGATCTTTGGTACCTTCTTTATCGGCTGGGTACAGGATTATTCCAGCATTATGCTCGGCGTGCGTGAAGACGGCCAATCTTTTGGCTCAATGAGCTATCGCTTCATTTCCCCGCGAGCCCGGACAATATTGCTAACCTTTATCTACTTCTATCTTCTGCTCATCATGGCCGCGTTTGGCAAGATCGTAGGATTTGACCTGATGACTAACCCGGCAGTGCCATTAGGCGTGCTGCTCGTCATAGGCATAGGCTTGCTGGCAGGCCAAATGACGTACAAATGGAAGATGGATATCATCGTGACGAGCGTTGCGACCGTTGTCCTGGCTTTCATTGGCATTTGGCTGAGCACCCTTGCACCCGTCAAGAACCTTTTCATGGCGATCAATGGTGGTGAAAAATCTCCGGTCTTATTCGGAACAGTAACCCAGGCCCAGTTCATTTGGAGCCTGATCGTGCTGATCATTTGCTATTTCGGTGCCACCTTGCCCATCTGGCGTTGGGCGCAGCCCATTAACTACGTAGCTTTCTGGATCGTCTTCTTAGGCATCCTGGCCGGTACCATCGGCCTTCTGATCTGGCACCCAGCCTTCCCGGCTGACTTCCCCGCCTTTACCAATTGGCAGGGTGACTTGTGCGCAGCAGCAGATTGCTCCGGAGTAGAAACGAAGCCGCTGGCATTGGGCGCTTTGTGGCCAATTTTGTTTGTCACCATCGCTTGCGGTGCAGTCTCCGGTTGGCACAGCCTGGTGTCTTCCTCTGGCACTGCCCGCCAATTGGAGAAGGAAACGGACGCCCTGTTTGTGGGCGGCGGCGCCATGTTCCTGGAAATGTTCCTGGCCGTGCTCTCACTGCTGACGGCTGTGGTAGGCGTTGGCGTTACCAAGGGGTTCGCCGGTTACGTTAGCATGGTAGCAGCCGGCAAGAATGCAGGCATCTTTGCAGCCGGCTTGAGCGAAATGATGTCTAAAGTCGGCGTGCCGGTTACCTTCGGCTTACCCTACGGCTCAGTATTCTTGAGCCTGATGGGACTCACCATTATGTACCTGGTGGTGCGATTCATGCGGGTTGCTTCCGCAGAATTCCTGGGCGAGCGTGTACCGCTGCTTAAGAATTCCGCCTTTGGCACGATCGTGGCCCTGGTGCTCTCCGCCATTTTAATCTACACCGGATTCTGGGCGCGCATCTGGGTATTGTTTGGCGGCGCCAACCAACTCATGGCTGCCCTGGCCCTCTTGCTGGTCACGCTCTGGTTGATGTCCAAAGGCAAAAATTACCTGTGGACATTGATCCCCTTCTTGTTCATGTTCATCACCACCATTGTGGCCCTACTGATCACTGCCTACAATGTGATCAACCAGGTATTAACCACGCCCGGCCTGACGATGGACAAAGTTATCGGCAATTGGTTAGCCGGCCTGATCGCAATTTATCTGGTTATTTCTGCCCTGATCCTGGGTTGGGATTCTTACAAAGCCTTCCAGCGATCTCGTGCAGAAGGCGCCAAGGTCAAGGCCTAAAAGTTCGCTTCTGATATGAGGCTGTCCAAATGGCCCCTTTTCGGACAGCCTCTTCGCCAAAGATAGAGTTAATGGGGAGAAGCGACCATCATTGATGGTGAACGCTTCTCCCCAAGTTTCTCTATTGGGACAGCCACATATCTTCAAACATGATTGCAAAAAGCGCCATCCCAATCGATATTTTCTTTCCGATCCCCGAGGGTTGGGGAATGTGCCTGACTTGTGAAGCGTTGATTACGCAGACGGAGCTTGTCCAGGCGCCTTACGAGCGCGGCCTGGAAGAATACCCACCTGAATGGCAAAACGATTTCAAACGTTTATCAGGGATTATTTTCACCCTGGCAGATCGGTATAATAGCGGTATACTAATCCGTATCTGGGACCCTCGCTCATTCCAGGGTCTGTTGAAGTCCATCCGCCATGGCATAAGGCGTTACCCAACTTTTCTTGTGAATAAACGAACGAAGCTGGTCGGATGGGATACAGAGTTGCTAGACCAACTCATCCGCATGGCAGGCGTTACGCCACAAGCCTGAGAATATGGTAAAGTATAGAGCCTTGTCAAACACCGAGAACTTTTTTCAACGACCACTTGCATTGATCCGTACAGCGTTTAAAGCGCTTGGTGACATGATCTATGGCGCTTCCATTTACGAGATGGTAAGAGATTTGAATAAAGAACGATCTCACCTGGAGCATTTATTCATCTTGATCGTCTTTGGAGATCTGCTAGGCATTCCCATTCTTCCACCCTACTACACCTTACGCCTGCTGCCCTTTGTCGCCCCGAATATCACCGGCTGGAAGCGCAGTATGTTACGTGAACGAGATCTGACCGACCTGTGTGATCAAGAGATCACATAAGGGAATGAATATCGGAATAACACACATATATTAGCTTGCGTTCTAAAGTTTACTAAATCAAAGGAGCATATATCATGTCTGATCAAGAGAAAAAGCCTGGGTTTTGGGATAACGTTAAAAGCGTTCTATATGGTATGGCAGGCCACGACATGGCCCGTTATGCCCTCAAAACGCGTGGCAGCATGGAACACCTTTTCATCCTCATCACAATGGGCGATCTGTTAGGTATCCCTATCCTGCCCCCCTACTACAGCTTGCGCCTTTTGCCCTACGTGGTGCCCCAGATCAGCACCTGGAAACGGCGTATGCTGCGTGAAAGAGATCTGACTGACGCCCTGGCTTAGGAGCTTACTATGTCATTACGCGAAATCTTTGAAAATAATCCAAACCGCCGGTATATTATGTTTGGTGGTAAAGGCGGGCTTGGAAAAACCACCTTCAGCGCTGCTACCGCTTATTGGCTGGCAAAACAAGGCTACAGGGTGTTGGTCTTCTCTGTGGATCCTCAGGCCAGCTTATCCGACATCTTTGAGAAAAACATCTTCGGTCAAGGACCTGTCGAGATCATGCCCAATTTATATGCCCAAGAGATCGATGCAGATCAGCGCATCCGTGAATACCAGGATGAGATCCGCCAAAAGATCCTGGATATGTACGGGCTTGATAAAGTCCCTGAGGAAATTGAAAACTATATCCAGGCCGCTGCAGCCGAACCGGCGATGGAAGAAAGCGCCATTTTCGATGAAGTGGTCGATATTGTTGTCAGCGGCGAATACGATTATTACATCTACGATCTCGTCCCGCTGGGGCATGCGCTTTATTACCTGAGCATGGCCTCCGTTTACGATCAGTGGATCGACAAGATCACCGGGTTACGCGAGGAAATGGCCGAGTACGACCAGGTTGCAGCAGTGATGAAGCGCGACAAAGAATCCGAAGAGGACCAAATTCTCAAGGAACTGCAATACATCAAGCATCGGATCAACGCCTCATCCAGTATCCTGACCGACAAAGAAAAAACCGCCTTCTATTTTGTGCTTGTGCCAGAAGAAATGATCATCTTGGACACGCAGAAAGCTGCCGGTTTGTTTGCTAAATACAATGTGCCGCTTTCAGGATACATCGTTAATCGTATTATTCCAAAAGAACTGGCCTCTGGAAACATTCCAGATTACTTGCGCAACCGAATGGAAATGCAGAAAAAATATGTAGAGAAAATCCAGCAGACCTTCGGCAGTGAAGTACTGACCAGCGTTCCCGAATTCGAGCGCGATATCACGGGACTGCCAATGATCGAGCGCGTTGCAAAAGCCCTGTTTGAGGATGAGAGGTGAGGCATGGCTCCCATTGAAATTTCGATGAAAAAATACATGGCGAATAACCCCAATCTGAAGTACCTTTTCTTTGGTGGCAAAGGTGGGGTTGGAAAAACCGTGCTGGCAGGCACAGCCTCCCTCTGGGCCGCACAGCAGGACAAACGTACACTGTTGGCTTCTACCAATCCCGTCCACTCATTAAGCAGCATGCTCGGACAGGATGTGTTTGGTAAACCGACCCCTGTCACGGGTGCAGCAAACCTATGGGCGTACGAAATTGACACCAAAGAAACTATTGAAAAATCCAAGAACGAGATTCGCGAAAAGATCGAGTGGTTCCTGAAATTTGCCGATATTAAAACCAAGGCAGATGAATTTGTGGAATCGGCTACGATGAATCCCTCATTTGAGGAATCAGCCATGTTTGAGAACATGATCGATCTCATGTTCCAAAATGAGTATGATGCATACGTATTCGATACTGCGCCAACCGCCAACGCCCGCCGCTTGTTAGGTATGTCGAGCGTATATTCCATGTGGGTTAATAAAATGGTACAAAGCCGCGAAGAGGCCTCCAGCTTGAAAGATCTGCTTTCTTACAGCAAGAAGAAAAAAGAGAAAGATCCGCTGATGGAATATTTGCTGAATCTGCGGCAGCGCATGGCGCATGCCAAAGATTTGTTGACAGATGAAGCATTGACTTCGTTCTTCTTTGTGACTTTACCTGAAGCACTGCCGATCGCGGTGATCACCCGCTTTATCGATTGGTTCCACGAGTTCAATATCCCTGTGGGCGGCGTGGTGGTTAATATGCAGATTGACAAGAGCAGTGTGAAAGAAGACTCGCCAGATTTTGTAAAAAATCGGGTCTCCATGCAAGATGCGTATATGGAGAAAATCGACCAGGAATTTGGCAACCGCGTGCGCGCCGTCCTGCCGCTGCTGGAAACGGAAGTGCGCGGCGTGGACATGCTCAACCGGATGGCTAACCTGTTATTCGAATAAAGTCTATACGAATAACAAGGAAGTCCCTGGAAAGAATAACCAAACAGCCCTGAAAGCAGCTCCAAAGGGCGAAAATATATATAAACAAAAACTGGCGGAATCACCCCAGTTTTTGTTTATAAATGCAGATCCGGCGCTTTCTCGCATCCACCCTTGGCACTACCCCTTCCGCTTGAGAGGAGAGCTACCTATGAATAAGATCACCCTGGATATTTTTATTGCGGCTGAGCAGCAGGGGGAGTATATCCAACTGCCATTTACCATGCCGCCGGAGGTAGAGTCGCTGAATTTGAGCTACCAATATCCAGGCTATCACGAAAGCGACTCCCTGATTGGTACGGTATCATTCACCGAGCGCCAGCAGGTCAACATCATCGACCTGGGGCTGGTCGCTCCGGATGGCGAACAAGTGGGTGCCTCGGGCGCCAGCAAGAGCACTATTTACCTCAGCGAGGTGTCAGCCACGCCCGGTTATCAGCCTTGCCGGCTTGTTCCCGGCGAATGGCGCATTCTGGTAGGAGCATACCGGGTTGCCCCTGGCGGAGTCCACGTAAATTATGAGCTGGCATTCAATTATAAACACCGGCGCCTACTCAAAGGGGATCTGCACGTCCATACCCTGGCGTCGGATGGCCTCTTGACCGCTGAGGAACTGGCCTGGCGGGCTGTGCGCCATGGATTGGATTTCCTGGCAATTACCGATCATAACCAGATGGTCTCCAGGCAGGCGCTGCCTGAGGTCAACGCTGCTGGCAGAGCGCCTGTGCTGACGTTGATTCCCGGCGTGGAATGGACGCACTTCCAGGGGCATGCCAATTTTCTGGGGATTGACCGGCCATACGATGAACCCTTCGCGGCCAACACCCTTGATGAAATACAGGCTCGTTTTAATTCCGCCCGCCGGCGCGGTGCGTTGATCACCATCAACCACCCTTTTGAAGAAGACTGCGGTTTTCGCATCGATTTGCAAAGCGTGCCATTTGATCTCTTGGAGATTTGGAATGGCCCAATGTGCCCGGCGAACTTGAAAACGATCGGTTTATGGCAAAACTGGCTGGCCGCAGGTCGTAAGATCCCAGCCTGCGGCGGCAGCGATTACCATCGCGATACTCCCTTCATCTTCCTGGGCGGGCCAACAACCTGTGTGCATACCCTGTCTGCCGGACCGAGCGATATCTTATCCGCGCTGCGAGAGGGTCATACATACATCACCTATGCTCCAAATGGGCCCTGGCTGGAGCTTACCGCCGGCGAAGCGATTGTGGGCGATACGGTGGAATGGCGCCAGGTCAAAGAACTAGAGATACGCGCCGGCGATCTACTTCCAGGCGACTTGCTGCGAGTGGTCACCGCTGCAAGCAGTGAGACGATCCTGGAAGCGCCTTCGGCGGGTTCGGCGAGAGTGACCTATCCCATGGCGGCTCCCGGTTTCGCCCGCGTGGAGATCTGGCGTGCTTTTCTGCCGGGCGTTCCGCTGCTGCCGGCTTTGCTCTCAAACCCTATTTATTTCGAATCAGGCTTATAATACTCACCTTCGAGGAGTGTTTCCTGTATGCTGAGACTTGTTCGCTATTTAAAACCTTACATCCTAATGGTATTACTGAACATTGTGCTGCTGTTCGTTCAAGCCAATGCCGACCTGGCGCTGCCCGATTACCTATCGAGAATCGTCAACAACGGCATTCAGCAGGACGGCATAGAAAATGCTGTGCCATACGCCATCCGCCAGAGCGCCATGAACCGCATGCTGCTCTTCACCAACGCCAGCGAGAAAGCGCTTATCCTGGATAGTTTTACCCTGGTGGATCAGGCTTCTCCGGATTATGAAAAATATACCGATCAGTACCCAATTCTGGCTCAGGAGCCGGTCTATGTACGCAAAGACCTCGATCAGGCTCAGATAGATGCGCTCAACCCGGTTATGGCGAAATCGCTTTTGGTGGTTTACACTCTACAGCAAGCCATGACCGATCCCGAAAAAGCGACCGCCATGGCGCAGGGTTCGTCGTTCGATTTGTCGAAGCTCCCGCCTGGAACCGACCTGTTTGCCTTGCTGCAGAAAATGCCCGAGGCGCAGCTTGCTCAGATGACCCAGGCCGTGAATGAAAAATTTGCTACCCTGGGCGAAAGCATGATCAGCCAGATGGCGATTGGCGCTGTTAAGGCTGAATATGAGGCGCTGGGGCTGGATGCGAGCAAAGTACAATCGGACTATATCCTGCGCACCGGCGGCGCCATGCTCTTGATCTCGCTGCTGGGTGGGGCTTGTACGATCGCCACCGGTTACCTGGCAGGCCGTACGGCAGCCGGCGCCGCCCGCGATATCCGCAAGGATCTGTTCAAGAAAGTCGAGAGCTTCTCTAGCATTGAATTTGACAAATTCTCTACAGCCTCGCTGATCACGCGCTCCACCAACGATGTAACCCAGGTGCAAATGGTTACCTTTATGATCTTGCGCATGGTCTTTTTTGCCCCGATCATCGGCGTGGGTGGTGTGATTCGCGCCATCGGAAAAGGTGCTTCCATGTGGTGGATCATTGCGGTGGCAGTGGTAGCCTTGCTAAGCCTGATCCTGATCGTTTTCTGGATAGCGCTGCCCAGGTTCAAGATCATTCAAAGCCTGATCGACCGTCTCAACCTGGTGACGCGTGAAAACCTGTCAGGCATGATGGTCATCCGGGCTTTTAACAAGCAGGAATTCGAGACACGCCGCTTCGATAAAGCCAATCGCGACCTGACCGACGTTAACCTCTTTGTGTCGCGAGTGATGGTGACGATGATGCCGCTAATGAACCTGATCATGAGCGGCATATCGCTGTTGATCATCTGGGTCGGGGCTCACCAGGTGGCTCAATCGACCATGCGGGTGGGCGATATGATGGCCTTTTTGCAATACGCGATGCAAATCGTATTCTCCTTCTTGATGCTGTCAATGATGTTCATCTTTTTACCGCGAGCTGCGGTCTCTGGAGGGCGTATTGCCGATGTGTTGGAAACTGAGACAGCCATCAATGATCCCGCCGCCCCTCAATCGTTTCAGGAGCCATTTACTGGTCAGGTCGAGTTTCGCAACGTGGCTTTCCGCTACCCAGGCGCGCAGGAAAATGTGCTGTGCGATATCACCTTCACGGCCGAGCCAGGACAGACGACAGCCATTATCGGTTCTACCGGCTGCGGTAAATCGACCGTCATCAACCTGATCCCACGCTTCTACGATGTGACCGAAGGGGCGATCTATGTGGATGGCATCGACATTCGTCAGGTGCGCCAGGCCGACCTGCGCGACCGGATTGGCTACATCCCCCAAAAGGGTTTCCTGTTCTCCGGCACGATCGAGAGCAACCTGCTGTATGCCGATAAGAACGCCAGCCCCGACGCAGTGCGAGAATCGATCGATATCGCCCAGGCAGACGAATTCATCGTCAACATGCCAGACGGCCTGGACAGCGAGATTGCCCAGGGCGGCTCCAATGTGTCGGGAGGCCAAAGACAGCGCTTGGCGATTGCCCGGGCATTGGTTAAAAAGCCGCCGATCTATATTTTCGATGATAGTTTCTCTTCCCTGGATTTCAAAACCGACTCGGCTTTGCGCAAAGCGCTCAAAGAAAAGACCGGCAACAGTACTGTGTTGATTGTAACCCAGCGGGTGGCTACCATCAAGAATGCCGACCAGATCATTGTGCTGGACGACGGGCAGGTGGTGGGGAAGGGTAAGCACCGCCATCTACTGGAAAGCTGCGAAACATATCGCGAAATTGCGCTCTCACAATTGAGCGAGGAGGAGCTGGCATGATGCGCGGTGATACAGCTTCTCGACAAAAAATGCCAAGACGTGGCGGCGGCGGACATGGCCCGATGGCCATGATGAAAGGCGAAAAAGCGCGCGATTTCAAGGGAACGATACGCAGGTTAATCCAGTACCTTGGGTCTTATAAAATCTCGATCCTGTTCGTAATGTTGGTCTCGGTAGGTTCGACCATTTTCATGATCATCAGCCCCAAGATCCTGGGAAAGGCAACCACCAAACTGTTTGAGGGGGTTATGGGCCAGATCGCTGGTACAGGAACCGGCATTGATTTTGATTATATTGGCCGGATCATCCTAATCAACATTGGGCTATTTCTGGTATCTGCGTTGTTCAATTATATCCAAGGTTGGATCATGGCGAATGTCGCGATGGATATTACCTACAGATTCCGCCGTGATATCGCTGCCAAGATCAACCGCATGCCGCTGAAATATTTTGACGGCACCAATCAAGGCGAGATACTTTCGCGTATCACCAACGATGTCGATACCGTCAGCCAGACTCTCAACCAAAGCCTTTCACAGATCATCAGCTCGGTGATCACAGTGATCGGTGTGCTGGTTATGATGCTGTCGATCAGTTGGCAAATGACTTTGGTGGCACTGGGCATCGTACCGATCACCATGTTGGTAATCGCCCTGGTGGTCGGCCAATCACAGAAATATTTCACTTTGCAGCAAGATTACCTGGGGCATGTCAACGGGCATGTTGAAGAGATGTACGGCGGCCATGTGGTCATGAAAGCCTTCAATGGCGAAGCCGATAGCGTGCAGCGTTTCGATGTATTGAACAATACCCTGTATGGAGCAGCCTGGAAATCCCAGTTCTTATCGGGCTTGATGATGCCGATCATGAATTTTGTGGGCAACCTGGGTTACGTGGGCATTTGTATCCTGGGTGGTTACCTGGCAATCCGCAATGCCATCACCTTGGGAGATATCCAGGCCTTTATCCAGTACGTGCGCTCATTTACCCAGCCAATCATGCAGATTGCCAATATCTCCAACATCCTGCAGCAAACTGCTGCGGCCGCCGAGCGGGTTTTTGAATTCCTCAACGAGGCCGAGGAAGTTCCCGATCCGGCGGAGCCTATCAGTCCGGCAAACGCCCAGGGCCTGGTGGAGTTTAAGAATGTTCGTTTCGGTTACGATCCAGAGAAGATCATTATCAATGATTTCTCTTTTTATGCCAACCCAGGCCAGAAGATTGCCATCGTTGGCCCAACCGGCGCCGGGAAGACCACGATGGTCAAGCTGCTAATGCGTTTCTACGATGTTAACAGCGGAGCGATCTTGTTAGATGGCGCTAATATTCAGCAGCTCAACCGGGGTGATCTGCGCTGCATGTTTGGCATGGTTCTGCAAGACACCTGGCTTTTCAATGGCACGATCATGGAAAATATCCGCTACGGCCGGGATATGGCTACGGACGAAGAAGTGATGGCTGCCGCCAAAGCTGCCCATGTGGATCACTTCGTCCGCACCCTGCCGGAAGGTTATAACTTCATGCTGAACGAAGAAGCTTCCAATGTCTCGCAAGGCCAGAAACAGCTCTTGACCATTGCCCGCGCCATCTTGACCGATCCAACGGTACTGATCCTGGATGAGGCCACCAGCTCGGTGGATACCCGTACCGAAGTATTGATCCAGAAAGCTATGGCGGAGTTAATGAAGGGCCGGACCAGCTTTATCATCGCTCACCGTCTATCTACCATCCGGGATGCGGATTGGATCCTTGTTATGAAAAATGGCGACATTGTGGAGCAAGGCCGGCATACCAAGCTGCTGGAGCGCGGCGGTTTTTACGCCGAACTATACAACAGCCAGTTCGAAAACGCCGAGTAAGAGTTTTCTAGCAGAGTTGGTTGAGCGGTTTGACCGCTCAACCAACTCGATATAGAAATTATCGCCGGCTGATCATCTTATAGACTTCAACGCTAAAGTATACCAGCACAGCACAACCCAGGCTGATGGCTAGATCGGCAGCAGACAGGGGCATGGTGCTAAATACATTCTGGAAAAACGGCAGGTAAACCACGGCCATTTGCAAAGCAAAAGTAAGCAATACCGCTCCCAGGATCAAGCGGTTGGATAACAAGCCGATCTGCCAGAGGGCATAGCGTTCCGAGCGCACAGCCAGGGCATTGCCCATTTGCGCCATAGTGAGAGTGGTGAAAGCCATCGTCTGCCAAGCAGGATCGCCGCGCCTCCAGGCAAAGAAGCCCACCCCCAGTGAGATCAATCCCATCAGCAGGCCAATGACCAGGATGTCGCGCGCCATACCCCGCCCGAAAATGTTTTCCTTAGGAGAATGAGGCGGCCGCTGCATCGTATCGCGCTCGGCCGGCTCAACAGTGAGCGCCAACCCGGGCAAACCGTCAGTCACCAGGTTCACCCACAAAATTTGCAGCGGCAGCAGCGCCAGCGGCATGCCCAGGAAAGGCCCCAAGAGCATGACCCAAATCTCGCCCGCATTGGAAGTCATGGTGTAACGAATGAACTTGCGGATGTTGTCGTAGATGCGGCGGCCTTCTTCGACTGCGGCAACGATGGTGGAATAATTGTCATCCAAAAGCACCATATCAGCGGCTTCTTTGGAAACATCGCTGCCGGTAATGCCCATGGCAACCCCGATATCGGCGCGCTTGAGAGCCGGGGCATCGTTGACGCCATCGCCGGTCATGGCAACGATATGGCCTTTCTCTTGCAAAGCCTGGACGATCTTGAGCTTATGCTCCGGCGATACCCGGGCATATACGGAGAGTTCTTCAACCACTGCCTTGAGCTCGTCGACGGTCATTTTTGCCAGTTCCTGACCGGTGAGCACCTGGTCGTTCACAGCAATGCCCAGCTCTTTGGCTATGTGCAGTGCAGTCAGGGGGTGGTCGCCGGTGATCATCACCGGGCGTATACCCGCGGAACGGGTGAGAGCCACCGCATCGCGCACTTCAGGGCGGGCAGGATCGATCATGCCGGACATGCCAACAAAGGTCAGGCCATATTCCACTTCCGCCTCAGTGGGAGTTTCGACATCATGATCCAACCAACGGAAGGCCACACCCAGCACGCGCATACCCTTCTGGGCCATACCATTGTTGGCTTCCTGGATACGCTCGGCCCATTCTCGGGTGAGCGGCTCGATGTGATCGTCCACCCATACCTGGTCGCTGATCTGGAGCAGGCCATCCACTGAGCCCTTGGTGAAAGCAATCCACTCACCCTGGCGATGAGTATGCACCACTGCCAGGCCTTGAGGTAACTCTACACTGGCGGGCGGGGCCTTGTGGATGGTTGTCATGCGCTTACGCTCCGAGTCAAAGGACAGTTCGCCGGTGCGCGGGAATTTTTCTTCGAGTTCATCTTTCCACAAGTCGGCCTGGGCAGCCGCGATGACCAGGGCGCCCTCGGTGGGATCGCCAATGGCAGCATAGGAATTGGTCTCCTCGTTACATTCAATGAGAGCATCGTTGCACAGGGCGCCGCCCATCAACAGCAAAGCCACGGAGGGATGGCGGGCCAGGCTGATATCAGGCATCTCTCTTGGACGCACGAGAGGCGTATAACTGCTCACCTGCTCCAAGAAATCCAGGCGATTGCCGGCCACATCCAGCATGGTAACAGTCATACGGTTCTCGGTGAGGGTGCCAGTCTTGTCGGAACAGATCGTAGTGACCGAGCCGAGAGTCTCCACGGCAGGGAGCTTACGGATGAGCGCCTGGCGCTTGAGCATCCGCTGGGCGCCAAGGGCCAGGGCAATGGTCACCACGGCAGGCAGTCCTTCTGGAACGGCAGCCACGGCCATGCTAATCGCCGTCATGAACATCAGGCGCAGCTCCTCGCCGCGCAGCACACCAACCAGGAAGACAATGGCAACGATGATCAGGGCAGCGACTGCCAGCCCCTTGCCCAACTGTTCCAGGCGGCGCTGCAGCGGCGTCTTTTCTGGACCCACATTCTGGATCATATCGGCGATATGCCCAAGCTGGGTCTGCATACCAGTGGCAACCGCTACCGCACTGCCGCGTCCGTAAGTGACCACGGTGCCCATGTAGAGCATGTTGCGCCGGTCGGCAACGGGCAGGTCGGCTTTTTCGAGCGGCTGGATATGCTTTTCCACTGGTTCCGATTCGCCGGTCAGCACGGCTTCCTGAACGCGCAGGTTGGCGTTTTCCACCAGGCGGCAGTCGGCCGGGATGGCATTACCCGCTTCCAGCAAGATCACATCGCCAGGAACCAATTCCTGGGCGGGCATCTCCTGGGTATGGCCGCCGCGGCGCACTTTGACGCGCGGGGTTGCCATCTTCTTTAGCGCCGCCATGGCCTGCTCGGCTTTGTATTCCTGGGTAAAGCCCAAGATCGAATTCAGTACCACAATGATCAAGATCGTAATGGCATCAGTGAATTCTCCCAGCAGAAGAGAGATCACTGCAGAGACGATCAAGATGATGACCATAATACCGGTGAGCTGTTCCCCCAGGATCTGCCAGGGGCTTTTGAGACCGCGTTCAACGAGCTCATTGGGCCCGTATTGTTCCAGGCGGCGAGCGGACTCTTCTGCTGTAAGTCCTTTTTCCAGGCTGGTACCCAGCTCCTGGGTCAGATCTTCAACTTTAAGAATGTGCCAGTTTTGCATATTCACCTCCGTATTTACAGAGTGTAACGGCAAAGTAGATGAGATGTCAAGCGATTCGAAACGCCTGTTCAAAACGTCTGAGAAAAACAAAGAAACCTCGGCTCTCAGATCCGAGGTTTCCCGTCCCCTGCAAATTATATTGCAGTCAGCTTAGCGTTGTGCGAACGGCAAGAAAACTTTGTAAGGCTCGACAGTGATTTGACCGGTATGCCCATCCCCATCGCTATAAGTATAGACTCCAGGCGTTAGGAACCTACGGCTGTAGTTTTGCCCGGGAGCCAGCATACCGCTGTCCCAACCGTTCGTGTTGGACTCCGGGTTCAATGCGCTCAGGAGGCGCATCACCGGGTTCAGCATAAACTGCATGATCTCGTTGAGCGGGAGCACGCCGCTTAACTCTGAGTGCCATACCACCGTGCTGCCAACCGGGATGGAGATCTCTGCCTGGTCGGGCCCTTCATCAGTCAACGTAATGTAATAGGTTCTACTTGCAGATTCGGGCGTGAGCGGCACGTTCACGTGAACGATTTCATTGACGACTTCGATGATCGGGCTGCGCCAGGATTGGTAATCTTCACTGCCATCCACCTGTAAGTAATAAGAACCGGGGGGAGTAAAGAAGGCGAAGTAGCCGCTATCGCCTGTCACCTGCGGGTTGACCTGGTTGTCATACAGGTGCGCAGGCCAGGGTACCCAGCCGCCCCACTCGGTCATCGACACGTACGCCGTTACGGTCACACCCTCAACCGCATGCAGTGTCGGGCTGATTGGGTCGAATCCCTCCATCACATCGAACACGTAGCCATCCGGATCTATCAAGACAACGCCTGGCGACGAAGACTCCACGGCACCGCAATGCGCCGAGAAAACCACGGTATGCGCCTGACCAGTGATGTTGAATGTATAGTTGGGGTGCGAGCCGCTGGGGTAATAAGTCACCCCATCTGCCACCACCGACAAGTGGGTAGGTGGGATGACAGTCCCCGGGCAGTTGCAGGCATACAGTTTCAGGACAGTATTGCTGCCAAAGCTGAAATCTCCAGGGATTTGCCAATCCAGGCTGGAGAATAAGCCTTCTGCATTGCGGAAGTGGTTCGTTACAGGATTCAAGCTTCTCGTACTGGACCAACTAGAGCGCTGCGGACACCAAAAACTTTTCGCCGGGGTCAGCTTTAGCACTTGGTTATCCTTAGAACAGTTGGTGGGATCGGAAGGAGCGCAAGCCTTGGCAGTGATCGTTGTCTCCGGGTCGGTGCCCACACGCGCCAAAGCATAGCTCACACTGAATATTCCGTCGCTGCCGACAGTTGTTGTGATAACCTGCCCGCCGTTCTCGTAGATTCGGATGATGGCGCCTGCCTGGGCTGTACCATTCAATGTTGTGTTCCCCGATGGGTCGCGGCAGATCTCGCCACTTCCCGGGAAAGTGATGAGCGGCGGGAACAGCGGCACCTCTGTGCTGGCTTGCAGCGAGAAATTCATGTTACCAGCGCTCAGGGTAGCGTTGTTGGTCAGCACATCACCAAGAACCGGCTGATCGTACAAGCCAGAAAAGATGATCTCGCCAGTCTCATCTTTTTCCAGGGGCTGTTGGGATTGCCAGTTGAGCACCTGGCCTTGGGCAGAAAAACTCATCGCCGGGCTGGTCTGCTGTGATTCGAAGGCCAACTGGTCCGGCAGCGTATTGGTAACGTTGACGGTCAATGCGGGCGAGTTAGCCTCTGGGTTGCCATAAAAGTAGCGCATGAAGTAACCCTGCCGCAGCATCCCCGTCGGGTTGCCGGTGGCGGGATTGGGCAGGATCACCCACTGTGGGTCAAAGGAGAATAATTCCGCCGCGAAATCCTCTCCCAGGGTATAAATATATTCATCGGCGCCCAGGTCGGGTGCCGTGCCACTGGGCAGCGGGCGGCCTTCTGCATCGATATCCTGGCTCACTCCGGCTTCGACACCCCGCTCGATGGCCATGGAATAACGGGTCAGGTGGTATCCGTCGCTGGTAAAGCCCGCCGGGCCTGAGATGCTGCCTATTTCGCTGGCCGCGCCGCTGATGTTGGCGCCATTGCGATCCCACAGGGTATGGTCCAGGCTGGCCGTGCCGCCTTCTTCCACAGTGACTCCGCAGCCATTTTGGGCAAAGATCGAGTTGGTCAGGTCGGCCAACCCACCGCTGGCAACGTAAACCCCGCTGGCTTTCAGGTTGGCAATTGTGTTGTGCAGTAGCATAGCGCTAGCGCCGTTGTTGACCACGATGGCGTGATTTTCTCCAGAATACCAGTCCGACCACCCGCCAAGGAAAGCGTTGTTGGTCAGGGTAGCGCTGCCGCCGTACATTAGCAAGTCACGCGCATTGCCTTCAAAGACGCAGCCGGTGAGAGTGAGCTGCGTATTGTTCTGGGCTGTATAAATCGCCGCCTGGCCATCGCGCGGATTGGCGCCATTATCCTCGAAGCGAGTATTGATCACAGTGACCGGGCTGTTAGAAATATGCAAGCCGTAATTAAAACCGTTCGTTATCCGGCTGTTTTCGATCAGCAAGCCGTTGGCAGGGACATCGATGGCATTAATCGTGCCATAGGTGTTCATACTGCTCTTTACGCCGCCGAAACGGGCGTTGACATAGCTCAGGTGACCGGTGCCGCCGTTGAAGATTACGCCGGGCCATTGCTCCCAGGCGCTGTTAGAGCCCGAGGTAAAGGTGATGGGCTGCTCGACCGTGCCCACTGCTTCCAGGCGCCCAAGCACCAGCAGTTCATCTTGTGCAGTCCGCCCACTGAGCGTCACGCCCGGTTGCAAGATCAGAGTGTGGGTGTTAGAGATGGTGTAGCTGCCATCCAACTCATAGCCGTCCGATAGGGTCTGGGCGCCCAGGGTAGTGGAGGCAGCAGAAGAAAATGTCCCCGGCGCCAGGCCGATCTTGTTGCGACTGTTACCGGTAAAGGTATTGCCCGTCAGGGTTACGGCGCTGTCTGCACCAAAAATATACAGAGGGTAGTTGCGCCCATAGGCGCTGCCACCAACATTGCCGTTGTCCGTGAACTGACTGCTGGTAACCTGGACACGACTGTTATTAACCACCATACCATAATTGACCGATAGATAATCCCCACTGCCATTCCCCGTGATCGTGCTGTTTTCCAGGACCACCTGGCCGGTTTGAACATTATTCACTGTCAGTCCAGCTTTCCAACCAGAACTGTTATATTCGGCAGCATAACGAACAATAGTATTTCTCAGTATTCCGGTGCTTCTATTAAAAACAATTCCAGCCCACTGTCCTGGCGCCGTGTTGCTGACCGAAGTAAAGGTGACCGGCCTGGTGGGTTCCCCAAGAGCGTCCAGGCGGCCCTGCACCAGCAGTTCGCGGCCTTGATTGCCCATCACGGTTACGCCGGCCTGGACTGTCAGAGTGATGCCTGCCGGAACGGTAAAATTGGTGGGTATCATGCTGGGGTCGGAGCCCAACAACTCGTAGGCGCCATTGGTGGTTTGCGGCCACAAGGTGGCATCCTGGCCCATCATGGCGCCCGGCTCCAGGGCGATGCGGTCTTTGTAGTTGTTGGTAAAGATGTTATCTTTCAGTTCAGCCATGCTGGCCGCTCCGCTGATATAGATGGGATAATTTTGTCCATATTGTCCCCCAGCCGTGGCGCAGCCGGTGAAGGTAGTATTGTTGACCGTCACGTGGCTGTTGATCACCCACAAGCATGAGACCCTGTTCAAATAGAACGAGTAACCTACATCCGAAATGGTGCTGTTTTGAATATTGACTGCGCCGGTGGTCACCTGGTTGAGAGCAATATTCCCCCGTGCCACGCTGTTGCCATCATCGCCACCATAGCGCACCGTAACATACTGCAGGTCGCCGGTGCCGCCGTCAAACGACAGTCCCCCCCATTCGATAGGACCGGTATCCGCTGTCGATGTGAAGAGAATTTGCTGTTCCTCGGTTCCAATAGCCGAAAGGTGGCCGAGCGTTTTCAATTCGGTATTTACAGCGCCCTGTACCGTCACGCCAGGCTCAATGGTCAGGGTAATTCCGGGATTGACCACCACTCTGGCGGTCAGGATGTGGGGGTTGTCCGCCACGCACCAGGTTTCATTGGCAGTGATCTCGCCGCTGTGCGGACCGGCGACACAGGCTGCCGGAGAGTAGATTTGCCTGGCCTGAGCCCACTGCGCCTGGCTCAATAAAGCCAGGCAGATCAACACAGGTAATAAAAAGGCAATCCATTTTCGAGTTTTCATTTCCTTCTCCTTTGGTATATTTGATCGGATTTTGCCGATATCATTGGGTTCATTCCTGAGAGGCTTCTGCCTCGTTGGCAAGAGAGATCTGACTTGTGCTTGTTTTGGGAACTGCCAGTTGGTGTAGAAGATCAACCAACCCTGCCTCATTTTGGAAATAAACGGTTTTCCGGTCAGGCTGGATCTGCAAGTCCCCGCACAGCCGCCCAGGGGCGTCTGAGTCCAGGTATAGACGCAAGATGATCGTTTTTATGGTGCGCATAAGATCTCCATTAAGTGCATTGTACTGAAACAGTTTGCCAACCTGTTGCCAAAATTGGGGATACCGTGAAGCAATATTAAAGAATGGGCAGGAATTTTTCACTCCTGCCCGGCAAACTCAATCACAATTGGATCACTTCTTCGGGAAACGCCGCTGCGCCTGGGCGAACAGATCCAGGATTTCTTGCTGGGGCGCAATGCCCATCTCTTTTTGCAGCACTTTTTCCAGGCGCATATACAGCTTGATGGCCGTGGCGCGATCCCCCATATCTAGGGCAGCGCGCATCCCCAGCCCGGCTGCCTGTTCGTGCCAGGGATTACGCAGCAGCACATGGCGCACCAGATCCAGGCAAGCGGCTGGTCCGCCGGATTGCAAACGACTCTTAGCCAGCGCCATCAGGGCCTGTTCGTACTGGTCGGCTAAATGCAGGCGCAGCGGAATGACCCACTCGGTGTAACGCAGTGCCGGCAGCAGCTCACCAGCATATATCTTTATGGCCTGTTCCCAATCCCGGGCCTGGCAATGCGCTTGAAATTCCTGGTAATCCACTTTCGACCCTGGCGGCAAATTCAGCTTAATCTGCTCGTCATCCACATCCAGGTAGCGGCAGGTAAACCGCCGGTCGGGTAATTCGGGTTCCAACAGGCGCCGTAAGGCAGAAAGGGCATGATGGTAGAAGTCTTGTGCGGCTTCTGGGCTTTTCTCGGGACACATGGCCTCAGCCACTTGTTGAAAGGTCAGGTAATAATTGGGGCTGACTAGCAGCAAGGCCAGCAGCTCTCCCGCCCGCCGCTGGCGCAGCGCATCTTTGGAGATGCTGTTGGCCCCCACCCACAGAGAGAACTGCCCCAGCATCTTCATCTGGATGGGCGCCGGAGTCGTTCGTAGGAATTGAGTGTAGAGGTTTTTGCTGGCCTGCGCCAGGTCCTGGTTGGGTGAATCTAGGTTGGCAGCAATTAATGGCAGAACAACGGCGCGTTCCTGCTGTAACAAAAAGCCGTACCCGTGAGCCTGGATTAACCGAGCGGCTTCTGTCCAGGCGGAAACAGCCTCCGGTCTGTTCTGGGCAAAGAACAGAAACGCCTGGTAGAGACAACTGCGGGCCAGGTCGAAATTGGCATGTAATTGTGTCGAGAGCTCTATGGAGGCGCGCAAGTCGGCCAATGCCTGGTCCGGATCGCCGGCCAGCATGGCAGTGCAGGCGCGCTCGATGTATGCTGCTGCGGTGAACTGGCGGTAATTCGTGCGGATCGTAGATGCCACTGCCTCGTCAGCCCAGGCCGCTGCCGCTGGCAAATTACCTGCCAACCGGTAGCTCCGGCACAGGCCAAGGCGCACTTCTACGCTCAATCCCGGGTCTCCGCTCGCTTCAGCGATTGACCGGACAGCCTGGTACAGCGGCAAGACGGTATCCAAAAAATCACTGTTCTGCTGTTCCAAACCGGCTCGCAGGCAATAATAAAAACCCTGTCCCAAGGATCCGGGGCTGACACACTGCTCGATCTGACCGGCCACGCGGCCGGCGAGCTCATACTGCCCGGTGACCCAATAGCCCCAAGCAATGTCCGATAAGGGAAACCAGAGCTCCTCTCTCAACTCCAAAGCCTGAGCCTGAGATAAAGCTTCCTGGCCTGCCGCCAGCATCAGGTCAAATTGGCCGCGCTGCCAGTAGATGTTCGTAGCAAGGCTGTGCAGGCACTTATAGATCGTGTAGCGGTCATCCAGCTCGCGTCCCAGGTCAACAGCCTGGTAATAGAATGCTTCGGCCCGCTCTGGCTCGCCCAGCTCGGCTGCGCAGTTCCCCAACATACGCAATGCATCACACCGGACGGTTGAATCTACCGGTGCGTTCTGCAGAACTTCTTCCAATAAAAACTGGGTTTGGTGGTAGCGTCCCTGGCGAAAATGGAGCTGCGCAAGCCGCACCACGGCAGCAAACATGACTTCCGGGTCGCCTGCCAGGCGTGCCTGTTTGAGCGCCTGGTTGGCGCTGCGAATGGTCAATCCCGGAATGTCAGAGCGATCAGTCTCCGCATGGATCTCTTCAATATCCGCCATGATAAATATTATAATCGATTGACCTGCTACAGCCTCCGTACCACAGGACAATTACCCTACCCCAATCCCTGTGACAGCAGGGCGAAGCCAACACCTTGTCAGTGTTAGAGATAGGGCGCCAGACTAGACCAATCGAAAGCGATGAAAGGCACATCGCCCTCGATCCGCTCGCGGCGGCCTTTCATATAGCGCGCCGGCCAGGGGTGGTCGGGATTGTCGCCATCTTCATAACTGAAATGGATAGCAGCAAAAAGGTCGATTTCGCGCAGTTTCATGAAGTGCGGCAATTCTGCCAACCAAGATGGGGCAAGCCGATTTTCCTCCCGGTATCCAGCAAAAAAGACAGGCATAAAACGGCCAGTGTATACGGTTGGGTCTGCTTCACCGAAAGAAGTATAAAAGAGGACCATGGCAATGTCATAAATAAAGTGACCATACACGCAATCGTCAAAGTCGAACAGCGTCAGGCGGTACTCATTGTCCACAAAGAAATTCCCCGGGTGAGCATCCTGGTGGATCATGCCATATCCATCAGGGTCTTGCGGTAGGGAGCGCAAATGGGCCCACACGGCGCGGTACTTTTCCAGTGCCAGGGTTTCTTTGGCAGGCATTTGCTGCTCGGCCGTATTGTTTTCGGTTGAATCCCAGGTATATCGCTTCCAGTCAGGATCCGAAACCTGGTAAGTTTTTGCCAGGGCGTGCATCCTGCCAAGCAAGCGGCCATAGTTCCTGTATAGTCGGTCGTTGGCCTGATCGCGGCGCATTTCCTGCCCAGGTGCATAGACGAAGGCAGTGCACAAAAATTCTTCTCCTTGTTCGTCATCAATTGTTTCGACCAGGTTGCCATTCTCCGAAAGGATGGCTCGCGCCACCGAAGCCCCACCTTTGGCCAGGTAGTTGATCCAATCCACCTCGCCCCGGATCAGGTTAGGAGAGCGGCGGCTGCTGTGTCCCAGGCGCAAGATGAATTGTCCATCTGGACGCTGGAACTTATAAATAAAGCTCTCAAATCCATCTAACAATTCGATCTTATCGGCCGCAATGTTGTAATACTGCCTGGCAGACTGCAGGATTTTATCATTGAAACGAGAAGCGATTTTTGGATCCATGAGTTGTTCCTTAAAGTAACAATTTTTGCCGGGAAATTTTACAACAATCAGGTAGAATAGTGCAGAACCTAAAGGACAGTAAGTCGAAATCGCCGCTCTTTTAAAACAGCGTCCCGGTCAATTGTCCAAGATGCACCACCGGATTATACTGTACTTCCAACTTGATCCACTATCGGCAGATATGGCTGGCTTGCCAGGCGGCCCATCATAAACGAGGTTTCAATTGTCAAGCATTGTAGATGATTTACTGAACAACCTGGAAGGAGATGCACCCGTGCACTCGCTTCTGGTCGGCGCTCATTGGACGGTTGTCGGCAGTCTTCATTGGGGTATGGCCTCCACTTTGCTGAACGGTCCTCTGCAGCGGCATTTCCAGGTTAGAGACGTGGGACGGCTACACACCAAGACGGCCCGCGAATTGGCCGAATATGCCCGTTCTGATAACCTGTTAGAAGCCAGTATCGGTGTCGCCGCGCTCAATTCGCTGTTGGATTTTGACGAAAGCCAGGCGGTTGAAATCAATGCTCTGGAGGTGTTGATCGAGCATGGCCGCGGCAAAAATGCAGCCATCGTTGGGCATTTCCCGTTCATCCCGCGGCTGCGTCCCGCGGTGGGAAAGTTATGGGTTATCGAACAACGTCCCGTAGAGGGCGATTACCCTGCCGAAGCTGCAGCAGATTTGATTCCTCAGGCAGATGTGGTCGCTATTACCGGCAGCGCCTTGATCAATCATACCCTGGATGGATTGTTGGAGTTGTGCAGCCCCGCCGCGCTGGTGATGGTATTGGGGCCAAGCACGCCGCTCTCACCGGTGCTCTTCAACCACAAAGTACATATTCTTTCCGGATCAAAAGTGGTTGACGGAGCTGCTGTGCTGCGCACAGTTGGACAAGGAGCGACTTTTCAACAGGTAGAGGGTGTACGCTTGTTCACGATAAATAATTCTTCTTACGGAGGAAAGGTCGACTATGATTAACGTAGCCAGGTTTCTTGTCAGTCTCCTATTGATCCCTGTTTGGTTCTCGCCGCTGCCAGAGCATCGTTCGGCTGTAGATGGTGCGGTGGTACGCGCAGTATTATTCTATTCTCCCAATTGCAGCCACTGTCACTATGTGATTACAGAAGTTCTCCCCCCCTTGGTGGAAAAGTATGGCAACCAACTAGAAATGATTGGCATCGATGTATCCTTATCGAGTGGACAGACTCTATTCCAGGCGGCCATGCAAAAATTCAATTTGGATAGAGGCGGCGTTCCGTTTTTGGTCATTGGAGATACCTACTTGATCGGCTCGGTCGATATTCCAGAGCAATTCCCTGTGTTGATCGATCAATACCTGGCGCAGGGTGGGGTTGATTGGCCGGATATCCCGGGCCTGGCCGAAGAAATAGCCGCCGCCGTTCAGACACAAGAAGCAGTAGGTGTTCAAAACCCTACACCTACCGCCGATGCGCCCACTCCTGCTCCCACACCAGCAGCGATCACCCCCTCGCCCACCGTACAGATGCAAAACCTTGCATCTCCCACGCCGGTCGGATTGACAATGATCAGTGACCTCGACTCTGCCGATCATGCCCGCTTGGATCCCTTGAAAAATCTGCAGCGTGATCCTGCCGGCAACGGCCTGGCGCTGGTGGTTTTGGCAGGCATGATTGTCTCGGCAGTCGCCGGGGTGGTATTCCTCCGGCGCCCAGGCGGTAGAACCCCGGCAAAGCCCTGGGGCTGGCTCATTCCTGTGCTTGGCATCATCGGCCTGGGGGTAGCCGGCTACCTGGCCTATGTCGAAACTGCTCAAGTAGAAGCTTTCTGCGGACCCGTAGGCAATTGCAACACCGTGCAGCAAAGTACATACGCCCGGTTGTTTGGTTTTCTCCCCATTGGCGTTTTGGGCCTGGCAGGTTATATCATGATCTTGGCGGCCTGGATCCTGGGGCGCTCCAATGACAAGAGCCTGGCAGCCTATGCTTCCCTGGCAATGCTGGCTATGACTTCTTTCGGCCTGCTGTTTTCAATTTACCTGACCTTCCTCGAGCCATTTGTCATTGGTGCCACCTGTGCCTGGTGCCTGACCTCAGCAGTTATTATGACGGCTTTGTTCTGGCTAAGCCTGACACCGGCGCGAGAGGCTTGGCTCGCGCTAAACAAATAATTGGTTGCAACGTGTAAGGATCAATTGCCAATTTAGTACTACAACCAACGGAATTGCCATAGTAAAATTATCATCAGAAGTCAAATTCAAAACGATAAAAGGAGTTTGTTATGGGTACGAAAGGTCGTCAGATTGTAGGGATGGATATCGATGAACTGCTGGATCTTCTCAACCAGGCTTTTGCGGATGAGTGGCTGGCATATTACCAGTACTGGCTGGGCGCCAAGATCGTCAAAGGCCCCATGAAAGACGCGGTGGCATCTGAGCTGCTGCTGCACGCCACCGAAGAACTGGGGCATGCGGACTTGCTGGCGCTGCGTATCATTCAATTAGGTGGAACACCACTCATCGGTCCAGAAGAATGGTTGAAGCACACTCATTGTGGTTATGATGCTCCCACCGATCCTTTTGTAAAAAAGATCCTGGCGCAAAACATCAAAGGCGAACAATGTGCCATTGGCGTTTACCAGAAATTGCTACAGACCGTGAGGGATGCCGACCCCGTTACGTATAATATTGTCCTGACCATCCTCCAGGATGAGGTGGAACACGAAGAAGATCTACAATCTCTGGATGAGGATCTCGAATCGTTGATGATGCGCAAAGAATAAACGACAAGATGGGTCACAAAAAGTAAATTTGATGTATAATCAGCACAACAGAATACGAACGCCTTGACCAGGACGAGTAATCGCGGCGCGATCACCAGAGAATGGGAACCACCGGCTGAAAGTTTCCTTGAAGCGCAGCGACGAAAACCACCTGCGAGCGTGAACCGGAAAAGATACAAATCTGAGTATGGCAAACGGCTGACCCCGTTATCGGTCTTCAGAGAAGATCCAATGAACTGGATCAATCTGGGTGGAACCGCGTGATCAAAAGCTCTCGCCCCAGTAGGGATGAGAGCTTTTATTTTCGTAATAATTATTGTTGGAGGCAAAATGGTAGGCAAAATAGAACAATACGAGGCTTCGGAATTGTATCGCATCCGACATTCCGCTGCCCACATCATGGCTCAAGCGGTGTTAGAAAAATTTCCAGAAGGCAAAGTCGCCATCGGGCCGGCGATAGAAGAAGGTTTCTATTACGATTTTGATCTACCGCGCCCTTTGACGCCGGAGGATCTAGAAAGCATAGAAAAAAGGATGCGTGGCATCATCCAATCCAAGGTGAATTTTGAACGCAAAGTGGTTAGCGCCGATGAAGCCAAGGCGATATTCCATGACCAGCCGTTCAAGCTTGAGTTGATCGCCGGGCTAGAAGAAGGAAACCTGGACGAAGATGGCAATCCTGTCTCTGAAAAACCAGATATTTCCATTTATTCTCAGGGCGGATTTACCGATCTGTGCCGCGGGCCGCATGTGGACATCTCAACCCAGATCAACCCGGCAGCCGTGAAGTTGATGAATGTCGCCGGGGCCTATTGGCGCGGCGACGAAAAACGCCCGATGCTGCAGCGTATCTATGGCACTGCCTGGAAAACGCCAGAAGAATTGAAGAATTACCTGTGGCGCATCGAAGAAGCCAAGAAACGCGACCATCGTAAGATCGGGCATGACCTGGATCTATTCAGTGTAGTAGACGAAGTTGGCGCAGGCTTGATCCTCTGGCACCCAAAGGGCGGCAAGATCCGTAAGATCGTGGAGAACTTCTGGTCAGAAGAGCATGAGGCCAATGGCTACGATTTTGTGTATACGCCTCACATCGGAAAGGCTCAGTTGTGGGAAACCAGCGGGCACCTGGGCTTCTATAAAGACAACATGTACTCTCCGGTGGATATTGAAGGACAGCAGTATTTCTTGAAACCGATGAACTGCCCGTTCCACATTCACATCTATAAAAGCGCCATCCGCTCCTACCGCGAACTGCCCATGCGTTATGCTGAAGAAGGTACGGTGTATCGTTATGAGCGCAGCGGCGTCTTGCACGGCTTGATGCGCGTGCGCGGTTTCACCCAGGACGATGCCCACCATTTTTGCCGCCCAGACCAGATGCCCGCCGAAATTGATTTCGTGTTGAATTTCAGCTTGCACATCCTGCGCAGTTTTGGCTTTTCTGAGATCCAGGCTTACCTGAGCACCAAGCCAGAAAAATCGGTGGGCGAGCCAGAGCAATGGCAGGCCGCGGAAGCTGCTCTGGAGGCATCATTGAAGCGCGCCAGCGTTGCCTATGAAGTGGATCGCGGTGGCGGCGCTTTCTATGGTCCGAAGATCGACCTGAAAGTCAAAGATGCCATCGGGCGCGAATGGCAGCTTTCAACGATTCAATTTGATTTCAACCTGCCCGAACGCTTTGACCTTGCTTACATTGGCGAAGATGGCCAGCCACACCGGCCCTACATGGTTCACCGCGCTTTGCTAGGCAGCCTGGAACGCTTCTTTGGGGTTCTCATCGAACACTATGCCGGTGCATTCCCGGCCTGGTTGTCACCGATGCAGGTGGCATTGGTCCCGATTGCCGATCGCCATATCGATTATGCCCGGGAGGTCGCCGCAGAACTTCGCAAGGCTGGGCTGCGGGTGATGGTGGATGACCGCACCGAGCGCATGAATGCAAAGATTCGCGACGCGCAAAACCAGAAAATCCCCTACATGTTGGTGGTAGGCGACAAAGAAATTGAGAACAAGCAAGTCGCTCTGCGCTTGCGCAGCGGTGAGAACCCCGGCCCCATGGCGGTATCTGATTTCATCGATAAAGCGAAAGAGGATATCCGTAGAAAGATCTAAAGCGTGGTTGTGGAATCCTAAACGTTTCTCTATGTTATCCGAGCTTTTTGGCAGGCTAGCGTTTAAAATAAAATCGGAGTGATTCTGATGACAAACCTGAATCCCATGCCTGTTTTAGGTATCAGCGGCAGTCTACGCAAAGGTTCTTACAATACTGCGCTCTTACGGGCAGCAATAGGGATGGCTCCCCCGGAAATGGCATTGGAACTATTTGATCTTTCCACCCTACCAATGTTCAACCCGGATATTGAGAAACCTTTACCGGCAGCAGTGGCCGATTTCCGCTCCCGGCTGTCACAGTCGGACGCACTCTTGATCGCTACCCCGGAATATAACAGCTCGATCAGCAGCGTCCTTAAAAACGCCATCGATTGGGCTTCGCGCCCGCCTCAACCACCCTTGAACGGCAAGCCGGCAGCCATCATGGGCGTCAGCACGGGCAATTTTGGCACATTGAGAGCCCAATTGCATTTGCGCCAAATACTGACGCACGTGGGCGCACTAACACTGGGTAAACCCGAGGTGCTGATTGCCCGTGCCGAGCAGGTTTTTGATGCAGAAGGAATGCTGATCGATGCAACCGCACGTGGCTTTTTAAGTGATTTTCTGGTCGCCTTGATCGAGTGGGTACGGCGGGTACGCCCAGCCTGAAATACAGCGAAGCTGTTAGCGGTTGGCTTGCATTAACGCTTTGTGTTCAACCGGAAGCAAGGCTGCATACATCATATCAGCGATGGGCGTGTTGACACCGGCCAAATGGCCTTTGCGTCCAATTACACCGATCAAAGACTCAAGCTCAGAACAGTGTCCCGTCTCCACATCATTCTGCATTGATGCTTTGATAAAGGGAGCAGCCTGGTCGATGAATTCCAGTGATTTCTCAACCACATCGGGATCGAGTGCCACTTCCAAGGCATGGGCAACCGCTTCCACTTCTCGCATTAAACCTGTGATCAGCCGGCGTGTTTCTGGAATATGACGATACTCACCGAGAGAAAGGCGGGTTAAAGAGCCCAGGCTGCTGGCAGCCGAAATAAAAATAAATTTCGTCCAGAGGATTTTGGCAATGTTTTCCGATAATTCCGTGGTGATCCCAGTCTTTTGAAAAGCCTGGTAAACTGCCTGGACGCGTTCCGTAATGCTCCCATCCAATTCGCCGACGACAATGCGCCGGAATTGGGAAACCTGCTTGATCACGCCCGGCGACTCGACCGCCGATGAGATCCAGGTAGCACCGGCCAGCATATGTCTCATCCCGACCACATTGCCAATCCGTTCTGCAGCATCTACACCATTTTGCAAACTTACCAATAACGTATCAGGGCCTACGATCGAGATGATCTGCTGAGCGACGCGTTCCGTGTCGTAGGTTTTAACACAAAAGAGTACCAGATCGATCACACCTATCTCGGAAAGATCACCGGTAGCTTTGGCAGGCGTAACCGTGAAATCCCCATGAACACTTTTGATCTGCAATCCGCGCTGGCGAATGGCTTCCAGGTGGGTTCCACGTACAACAAAGGTCACATCTTCGCCATGTTGGGCCAACAGCCCACCGTAATACCCGCCGACGCCCCCGGTTCCGATAACAACGATCTTCATGTTAACCTCCACGAACTGTGTCTTGTCACGAACTTTATCCGTGTAAATAATTTTAACCTATCGAGAGATTTTAAGTGATCTGTCAATCACATCTGTACAGAGCTCCTTTTTTCGGCTAAACTTATTCGAATTATTCAGGAGACGGTTTCAGGAGACGGCATCATGAAATTGGATTTGGGTCAATGGATCGTGATTGGAATCTGTGCACTTTTGATCATCAGCTACATTCGCGGGTATATTTACAATCGCCAACGCGCCAGGCAAATATCCACATGGCTGCAAGAGGGCCTAAAACTATGGGGAGATGTGAAGAGCGGCGAAAAGCTGCCGGGCATGGCTACCGGAGGACAATTGGAGATCAAACAAGCTGCAGCCCCTTTCCGGCGGATAGAAGTCGTTTACTTGCTCGCGCCGCGCGAAAATCCATTGTTTTGGATCTTCTATCGCCTGCAGGGAAAACGAGATGAGCTGCTTCTGTGGGTCACCTTCCAGTCCAAGCCACAACAAACCATCGAAGCCGCCCGGCCTGGCGACCGCCAATACGAAAACCGCCTTAAAGCGGAAGATAAACCGGCTTTAGCTACCCTAGCAGGACCGCGCGAGTTGTCGATCGCCTGCGAAGATCCAGAAGGGGAATTGATCGGCAAAGTGCAGGCCTTCTTGCAACTCTACCAGGCCACGATCCTGCGCCTCTCACTGCGCACCAATAAGCCCCACCTGTTTCTCCGAATAGATATAAAAATAAGTCAAAGATCGGCAACCGATTTCTTTCAGGCTGTGAGCGCCCTGGCTCCCACCCCGAGAACAAGAAGTTAGCTGCCGGTCCAATCCGACTCCCTAACGCAATGGATGCCACAAGGGAATAAGTGGCATTTTCCGAGAAATTTACTTACCGCTCACGCCTGCCAGGGCTTGTAAAAAGGAATTGACTACCACCTCGGTGGATTGAGCACGGTGTGGCGATCTTCCCATCCCACTCGCACCGACAAAAGCCTGGATCAAGGCTTGCAGATTGCTGGCGCCCTGCTGTTTTGCCTGCATATAGGCTAACCCGGCCTTCAGCAGATCACCCGCATCAAGTCCATCTTTTAATCCACCCCCCGAGCTGCTGCCTCCGCTCATGCCGCCCAGCAAAGTCCCAAGCAGATCGCCGCCCGCCCCAGCCGATTCCTGCTGCGTGCCGCCTCCGCCCATACCACCCAGCAGAGCCCCGAGCAAGTCACCGCCTGCCCCCGCCGATTCTTGCTGCGTGCCGCCTCCGCCCATACCGCCCAGCAGAGCTCCGAGCAGGTCACCGCCCGCCCCCGCCGAATCCTGCTGCGAGTCGCCCTGGGTCGTTCCACCCTGGAGAGCACTAAATACATCGTTGCCGGTTCCCGATGTTTGCGCCTGCGGTTGCGCGCCGCCGCCTTGAGCCATTCCTGTCAACAGCGTGCTGAACATATCGCCGCTGCCTGCATTTCGAGAGGGCGCTTGTCCGCCGCCAATCAGCGTTTGGAGAAGCGACATAGCAGAACGCGAATCAACTTGTTTCCCCTTGAACTGTTGGGAGGCCTGCGTCAGCCCCTGCGCATACAATTTGCCCGAAGAACTGGTGGTACTCTTGGATAATCTCTTGGCAGCATATGCTAAAGCGGCGCTATCTGATCTGCCCTGCTTTTCTTCCAAAGCCTGGGTAATGATCTGAAAAGTCCCTACCATGTTACTGCCATGATCTTTATTATATTCATCTGCTTGATTGAGATCTTGCTGATCGTCAATAAGAGATTGTGTAACCGATCGAAATATATTTGCCAAGTTTACCTGGTTACTTTGCTCCATTTTAAACGATTCTCCCTTTTTTATTTGATCATACGGATACCATTATGCAGATTATACAACCAAACATCTCCTTAACATGCACTTTTCATCCGATCAAGCATTTTCAAGACCTCTTTCTTTTACATAGTTATCGTACTATAATCGCCTTGGGTTATATATTCATTAACTGTATGGAGGTAATATGAGTATCATTCGTCGCGTTCTTGGAATTTTGGTCATGATAGCCGGTATTTTGGGCCTTGTGATTAGCCTGGCTGGATTGGTTATGACCTGGGTTGCGAAGCCCACCGTGGAGGCTTATTCCAACTCAACTTTTGCAACGCTAAACACCAGTGTCACAACCAGCCAAGACGCAATGGTGGTGGCAGATGAGGCAATGACTGCCGCCATCGATGGCGTTGATGCTCTCTCGAACATGTTAGGAACGAGCGCAGCATCGCTGGAAGACACCTTACCGGTGATCAATCAACTCAACGTAATCATGACTGATACCCTACCATCCACTTTGCAATCGACCACAGATTCACTTGTCACTGCTCAGCAAGCCGCTGTTGTGCTGGATAGTGCCATCAAATCTTTAGAGAACTTCCGCGTTGTCTTGAGTGCCACACCACTGATCGGTAGTATGGTGCAGCTGCCTGAACAAGACTACAATCCAGAAATTCCTCTGGCCGATTCCTTGGGAGCCATGGCATCTGAACTGGAAACTCTACCCGGTACTTTCACCAAAATGTCATCCGATATGAGTGACCTCGACGACAAACTAATCACCGTCAAAGATGATTTAGTCACCATGTCAGAAAGCGTGGCAGCAATCTCCCAAAGCTTATCTGCATACCAGACCATGCTTGGTAAATCACGAACATCCATGGATGATTTGAGAGCAACCCTCACGAACATCCAGGGCAATCTCACAAATATCCTAAACGGAGTGGCCATTGTGCTCACGTTATTTTTTGCCTGGCTGTTAGCTGCACAGGTGGTCATTCTCAGCCAGGGCTGGGAGTTATTCCAGGGCACCGCCGATCGCATGGAAGGCGGCGATTCCGATGAAGAGGAGAAAGATAAGGAATAAACAAATCAGACCTGCCAATATCATGGTAGAATCAACCATAGAAGGTCAAAGAAGTATTTACTCAAACAATAACATTTAGGAGGATTTAATGGCAATTACACTCGATACCACACTTGGTCAGATCTTGGACGATCCGCAAGCCAAAGCCGTTCTAGATCAATATGTGCCTGGCGTTTCATCCAATCCAATGGTCGCTATGGTCAGAGGTATGACTCTGAATAACCTTCTGGCGCTGCCGCAGGCCGCCCAGTTTGGCCTGACCAAGGAAAAGGCTGATGCTATCCTGGCAGAAATCAACAAGCAGATCAAGTAATAACAATTAAGCCTTCTTTATGAGAATGTCCAGCGCGAAAGCGGCTGGACATTCTTGTTATAAGCATCGGATCATAAGCTTTATATCCCATTCACCTTTTACCAGAAAACGCATCCCTACCCTCCCATTATCCACCAGGGTCATATAATTATATTGAACAAACAGAGTGCCAGGTATTTGGAAATACCAACGCTCCAATTTATGTCTGAGAGGCTGCTTATGACGGATTCGATCATTGATGTCAAAAATCTGACCAAAACGTATCGCGTTCCCGAGCGGGCGCCCGGCTTGAAAGCTGCTCTACAAAGCCTGGCGCGGCGCACTTACCGGGATGTACCGGCAGTACGAGAGATCAACTTTGCTATCGAAGCAGGCGAAATGGTGGGCTTTATTGGCCCTAACGGTGCCGGTAAAACCACCACACTTAAGATGTTATGCGGTTTGCTGCGCCCCACGAGCGGGCAGATCCAGATCTTGGGACAGATACCAGGCGACCGCAAGCCTACCTTTCTGCGTCGCATCAGCATGGTGCTGGGGAACAAAAGCCAGATGTTGTGGGATATTCCACCTTTAGATACTTTCCGGGTCTTGGGTGAGATATACAACCTGTCTGCCACGCAGTACCGCCAATCGCTGGATGAGTTGGTAGCATTATTGGATATGGCCGATTTGCTCAACCGCCCGGTTCGTAACCTTTCCCTGGGCGAACGCATGAAATGCGAATTGGTCGCCGGGCTGCTGCACCAACCCGATATCCTTTTCCTGGATGAACCCACGCTGGGGTTGGATGTCTCGATGCAGATCCGTCTGCGGCGTTTCTTACTTGAATATGTGCACCGCCGCGGCGTAACCGTGATCCTGACCAGCCATTATATGGCAGACGTGATGGCGCTTTGCCCGCGCGTCATCTTGATCCACCACGGGCAGCTGCTCTATGATGGCGAGCTGAACAACCTGGCCCAAAGGTTGGCCCCTTTCAAATTGATCCAGCTAACCTACCGCAGCGAAAATGAAAACGCCAAAGCCCCCAATATCCCCCCTGGCATCGAAGTGATCGAGAGCTCCCCTAATCGATTAGCGCTGCGGGTAGCGCGCTCCCAGGCTGCCGCCGTTACTACTCAGATGTTGCAAACCTTGCCAGTGGTCGATCTGACCATCGAAGACCCACCGATAGAAGCCGTGATCGACCAGATTTACCAGGAGGCAAATCTATGAACATACACCGCGGCGGGATCGCACTGGTAAAAGCAACCTGGACTTCCTGGCTGCAGCATCGTGGCTTCTTTTTCATCCTGGCATTCGGCTGGATGATTCCTCCCCTGATTTACTTATTGGTATGGTCTACAGCAGCGGCCGATCATCCTGTGGGAGGAATGAACCGCGGCCAATTTGTGGCTTATTATTTGATCCTGATCCTGGTCAACCAACTGACCTATTCACAATCCAACTGGACCGTGGGTGATCTGATCCGCTACGGTCAGATGAATTTCTTATTGCTGAGACCGCTGCCCCCTATTTACGATACCTTATCTTCTGAAATTGCAGGCAAAGTGGTCTATTTGGTTTTCGATGTACCGATAGTGATCGTATTAGCACTGGTTCTCCGCCCCGAGTGGCATTTCACGCCGGGGTCCGTAGCGGCTTTCATTCCTGCCCTGTTCCTGGCCTGGCTGCTGCGATTCTTTTGGGGATATGCACTGGCTTTGCTTGCTTTTTGGGCAACCAGAGCCGATGCGTTGCTCGGCTTGCAAGACACTCTCATTTTCCTGCTGGCAGGCCAGGTGGCGCCCGTTGCACTGCTGCCCGGCATGTTGCGGCTGGCAGCAGTGGCACTCCCTTTTCGCTATATGGTTGGCTTTCCGGTGGAAGTGCTAATGGGCCAGGTTACCGGCAGCGATATGCTATCAGGGTTTTCAATACAAATTTTCTGGCTGATAATCGCCCTAACACTTTCGGCGTTGGCCTGGAAGTTGGGCTCGCGCCGTTATGCGGCTGTAGGAGGGTAGAAGAATGCGTTATGTACGCCTGACCAGTCACTTTATCCGCGCCTCCATCCAGGAAGAAGCTGCTTACAGCGCTAACTTCTGGATCAACCTGTTATACTCGCTGCTTAACCTGGCAAGCGGCATCCTGGGAGTTATGGTGCTTTTCAACCAGGTACAGTCCATACGTGGTTGGGGTTTTGCCGAAACGCTGGCTCTGCTGGGCATCTACCTGATTGCATCTGCCTTGCGCAATCTGTTCATTGGCCCCAGCCTGGATGCATTGGCAGGCATGGACGGCGAAGTATGGCAAGGTACACTAGATTTTACTCTACTGCGCCCGGTGAACATTCAATTCATGGCCAGCTTGCGCCGCTGGCGCATCTTTTCGCTGCTCGACTTATTGTTTGGCCTGGGCGTTCTCGTGGCAGCAGCGCTGCAAATGGAACACGCTCTGACAGCAATTCGGTTTTTGGCGTTCCTGTTGGCTCTCGGCGCTGGCATCATAATCCTATATGCCATCCTGCTGGCCTTTACTGCCCTGGTCTTTTGGAGTCCCGGTGTGCTCTTCACCTGGATCTTCGATGGCATTTTCCAAATGGCACGTTACCCGATCGGGTTATACCCTGGCTGGCTGCGCCTGGTATTGACCTGGGTGGTGCCCGTGGGTTTGATCACCACCGTACCGGTACAAGCATTGACCGGGCAGATCAGCCCGGCGGCATTAGCAGGCAGCCTGGTCTTTGCAATGGCGCTCGCGTTGGGCGCCTCGCTGCTTTTCCGCGTGGCACTGCGCCGCTACAATAGCGCTTCCAGCTAAAAAACAAGGGCCCTGGAGGTGATTCCCAGGACCCAGTCAGATTAACATAGGGATGTTCAGTTCCCTGGAGCAATGGGCTCTGGAATCATACCTTCAAGGATGATTTCCAAGGCCATGGTATGGCTACAACGACCGCGAGTCTGGAAAAACTCACAGTCGCACTGCCAGGTATTGTTATCAAAGTGAACAATATGTGGGTTGTTGTCCCCAGCGAAAGTAACCTTAAGAGCATTTATATGGATGCGATCGCGCTGCTCTGCATAACGCTTCGCTTTTTCAATCTTCCGGATCAAGCCATAATCCATTTTTTACAGTTCTCCTTTCGTTTTAGGGATATAAAATAATAGGCACGCGACAGAAGGCGCGTGCCTAAGGGCTTTCAATTGATCTGCAAAGTGATTGCAAACGAATGTGCTCAAGGTAATTAGAGTATAAGCGCGATTACAGTTAAAGTCAACGTGTTTTTGTTTTGGGATTTCGAAGCAGTAGAAGAGATTAAAATCAACCCAGCCAAGAAGCCGAAA
>CAZVRZ010000006.1:0-77192 GCA_964629965.1 uncultured Anaerolineaceae bacterium | reverse complement strand
ATTGTATTAAAGAACTCTCCAAAGGTCAATTCTGAACTTGTTTTTCAACACTCTCTCATCAATTGATTGACATTTACTTACCCCTTCCGTATAATGGAAGGATATTTTTTGGGGAAGGAGGTGTCTGTCAAAACGAACCGTTGGTGATCGCAAGAGTGTTTTGTAGTTTAAAAATTTCTCAAGGAGGAGAATAGTATGAACAGAAAGACGCTTTTTAATCTGGGAGTGTTGGTCATTGTTGCCAGCATGCTGTTGTCGGCTTGTGCTTCAGCAGCTACTACGGTTGCCCCTACCCAGAAGGCAGTGGAACCCACCGCAACTTCCGAACCCAAGTATGAACCGCTAAAGGTTGAGGCTCCTGATTGTGAGTATGGCGGTTTGTTCAAATCGATCGAAGCTGTGGATGAATACACTGTCAAATTCATCATGTGCGTTCCCGATCCTGCTTTCCCATCGAAGGCTGCCTTTACTTCGTTCGCCATCCAGCCCAAAGAATACCTGGAGAAAACTGGTGGAGCACCGCTGGAAAAACCCATCGGTACTGGTCCCTATATGATCTCTGAGTGGAAGCGCGGTGATGAACTGGTGTTCAAGCGCTTCGATGGTTATTGGGGCGAAAAGGCCAAGGTCCCGTCCCAACCCTGGTTTTCCGTTGGAGTGCTGAAGCAGCTCAGCGTTTGCTTGAATTGCAATCTGGAACCGTTGATGCCATCGATAACGTCGGTCCAGACGATTTCGCCAAGGTGCGCGAAGATGCCAACTTACAGTTGATTGCCCGCCAGGCCTTGAATATCTTCTACGTGGGTATGAACCAAAATTACCCGCCGTTTGACAACGAAAAGGTTCGCCAGGCGATTGCCATGGGCATTGATCGACAGCGTATCGTTGATAACTTCTTCCCCGAAGGTTCGGAAGTCGCTTCTCACTTTACACCTTGCTCAATCCCGGGCGGTTGCGCTGGTGAGTCCTGGTACGAGTTTGATATTGAAAAGGCTCGTGCCCTTTTGGCCGAGGCTGGGTATCCAGATGGCTTCAAGACCGAGATCGCATACCGCGATGTGGTTCGTGGTTATCTGCCGCAGCCCGGTGTGGTAGCGCAAGATATTCAGGCTCAGCTAAAAGAAAACTTGAATATCGATGTTCAAATCGTAGTGATGGAATCGGGTGCATTCTTGGACGCGGCCGACTCAGGCCAACTTGAGGGCTTGCACATGTTAGGTTGGGGCGCCGATTACCCCGACATGACCAACTTCGTGGACTACCACTTCGGCAGTGGCTCATCCAAGCAATTCGGCGAGAAGTATTCTGACATCACCGAAGCCCTCAAGAAGGGCGCCGCTCTGGCTAAGGATGAAGATCGTAAGCCCTTCTATGAGACTGCCAACAATGCCATCAAGCAGCACGTTCCGATGGTGCCGATCTCCCATGGCGGTTCAGCCGTAGCTTACAAAGCCAGCGTTCAGGGTGGCCATGCCAGCCCGCTTGGCAATGAATTTATTGCCGTAATGGATAACGGGGCAGACACCTTTGTCTGGATGCAGAATGCCGAACCGATTTCGCTGTACTGCGCTGATGAAACCGACGGCGAATCGCTGCGAGCTTGCGAGCAAGTGACCGAAGCGCTGCTATCCTACGAAGTGGGTGGCGTAGCAGTAGAGCCTGGTTTGGCCGAAGCATGCACTGCCAATGCCGATCTAACAGAATGGACTTGCAACCTGCGCAAGGGTGTAAAATTCCATGATGGTTCGATGTTGGATGCCAATGATGTGGTCTTCAGCTTCGTAGTCCAGTGGGATGCTGCCAATCCTTTGCATAAAGGTAACACAGGCGCTTTCACTTATTTTAGCAGCCTGTGGGGCGCTTTCTTGAACGCTCCCCCCTCGGAGTAAACATCCAGTCTTAAGAATGGTGGGACATCAGGTGTCATCGGATGTCCCACCTTTTTCCTAAAATACTCATGCCAACGTATATCTTGCGACGGATTCTCTCAAGTATTCCTGTTCTTTTTGGAATTTTATTTGTTACTTTTGCTCTGGCGCGCCTGATCCCAGGGGATCCTTGCCGCGCCATCTTGGGCGAGAAGGCCACTGACAAGGTGTGCGATGAGTTTATTCATCGTCACGGCCTGGATCGCCCCATTCATGAGCAGTTTGTGATCTATTTTGGCGAAGTAATTCGTGGAGATTTTGGTAATTCAATCCGCTATGGCAAACCGGTAACCGAACTGGTCATCGAACGCCTGCCCACTACGGTGGAGTTGACGGCGATGGCGATGATCTTTAGTATCGTTGTGGGCATTCCTTTAGGTATTATTTCAGCGATCAAGCATAATTCGACTATAGATGTATTTACGATGTTCGTTGCCAATACGGGCGTCTCTATGCCAGTATTCTGGCTAGGACTCATGTTAGCTTACGTGTTTGCCTTACTGTTAAAGGATACGCCATTTTGGCTGCCTCCTTCGGGGCGCTTATCAGCAGGTTTGGATGTCCCGCCTTTTTACCAGGTTTGGGGTTGGATAACTGACCCCAGCCAGGAAACTGGGCGCTGGTTTACATTTTTAGATTTTCTCAGCCGCTTCAATCTGCTCAATTCCATCCTGACCGCTCGTTGGGATATTTTTATGGACGCTCTGCGCCACTTGATCTTACCAGCCATGGCGGTGGGTACGATCCCGCTGTCAATGATTGCGCGTATGACCCGCTCTAGCATGTTGGATGTGCTTTCCCAAGATTACGTTCGTACTGCCCGAGCCAAGGGATTGCCCAGCCGTAAAGTGATACTCAAGCATGCTTTACGCAATGCTCTACTGCCGTTGGTAACGATCATCGGCCTTTCGTTGGGAAGCTTTCTGGGCGGCGCTGTCTTGACCGAAACGATCTTTGGCCTTTCTGGGGTAGGGCGTATTCTTTATGATTCGATCACCGCTCGTGACTACGGCGTTGTGCAATCATTTACCCTGGTGATCGCCGTATTCTTTGTGGTATTGAACCTGCTTGTCGATATTTCTTACATATACCTGGATCCGCGCGTGAAGCTGGATTGACGCAAAACACTATGATAGAACAACCAATCCCCGTGTTACGACCTGAGGGTTTGACCCGCCAGGAATCGGTTTCCTTGTGGAAAACCGCCTGGAGACGGTTGTTCAAACGCCGGTCTGCCTTGGTAGGCATGGGAATCTTGTTTTTTTTGATTTTTATTGCGATTTTTGCACCCTGGTTGGCGCCATACGATCCCTATCAGCCATTGATCGGTATTGAGAATGTCAAAATGCGGCAGGCGCCATGTATACACGTGTTGGGGTGTCCAAAAGATCAGCCTCAACATTTAATGGGCATCGATGGTAATGTGCGCGATCAATTCAGCCGCCTGTTGTATGGCGCTCGCTTGAGCCTCATTGTGGGTCTATCTACCGTGACCTTTGCAATTGTGATCGGTACTGTCCTGGGCGCCCTGGCCGGATACCTGGGCGGGTGGGTGGATAATGTGATTATGCGGGTAATGGATGTGCTGTTAGCTTTCCCTGCCCTGCTGCTTTCAATAGCGATCGTCAGCATACTTGGACCAGGATTGATCAATGCCTTGTTGGCGATCGGCATTGTTTCAATTCCGGCTTATGCACGCGTGACGCGTTCCACCGTTCTGACAGTACGTGAGATGGATTTTGTGTCTGCATCTCGCTCCCTCGGCGGCAGCCCAATGTATATTCTATTCGGAAGAATCTTACCTAATTCATTGACCCCTTTGATTGTGCAAGGGACATTGGGAATTGCTACTGCGATCCTGGATGCAGCTGCCCTATCTTTTCTGGGGCTAGGCGCTCAGCCCCCAACCCCAGAATGGGGCACGATGCTGGGTGCAGAACGCAATCAGGTTTTCACTGCGCCCCATCTGGTCTTTTTCCCGGGATTCGCGATTATGTTGACGGTGCTTTCTTTCAACCTGTTGGGGGATGGAATGCGAGACGCCCTGGACCCTCGCCTGGCTCAAGCCAGTGAATAACAACATAACACCGGCTGGTGAATGATCCTTCCTCGTTTGCCTTTGACATTCTGGTTATCAAAGGCTAAAATGTGAGGTAATAGAATGGTCTTGGCAGGAGGAAGAATGAGTGGCTGGCCTGGAAAATACGTTATTGGTTTGACGGGAAATATTGCCACGGGCAAGAGTGTGGTGCGCAAAATGCTGGAGCACCTGGGTGCTTATGGCATTGATGCTGATGCGCTTAGTCACCGGGCGATTGCGAAGGATGCCCCAGGGTACAAGCCTGTATTGAATACTTTTGGCCGGTGGATCTTGGGTGAAGATGGCCAGATCGACCGCTCTAAGCTGGCTCGTTTGGTTTTTGCCGATCCCGATGCGCTCAAACGCTTGGAAGAGATTGTGCATCCCTTGATTCGTCAGGCTGTGGATGTTTTAGTGCGCCGCTCTCAGCAGCAGATAGTAGTCATAGAAGCGATCAAACTCTTAGAGTCGCCGTTGCGCCAGGGCTGCGACAGTATCTGGGTCACTTATGCTCCTCCTGAGATACAATTGGCTCGCCTGATCCAAAAACGCAGTATGAATGAAGAAACAGCTCGCCAGCGGATCATGGCGCAGTCGCCGCAAAACGAAAAGATTGCCGCTGCGAGTGTGGTCATCCGCAATGAAGGTTCGTTCGAAGACACCTGGCGCCAGGTTATGGCTGCCTGGCAGGCTCAATTCCCCAGCATTGCTGCGGCCGAGTCCAGCCCGGCTCCGACGGCAGGTGCTCATAAAGGCGAACTCGTTGTTGAAAAAGCCCGTCCTCGTGACGCAGCAGAAATTGCCAGGTTCATCACCCGTATCAGCGGCGGGGTCCGTAATCTCACCGGCAACGATATCATGGCTGCCTTTGGTGAGAAAGCCTTTGTCTTTCTTAAGGTAGATGGACGCCCGGTGGGCTTGGTAGGCTGGCAGGTCGAAAATCTGGTCGCACGGGCAGATGATGTCTATTTGGAGAATAATTTACCCCTAGACAATGGAATGCATGCGCTGATGAACGCAGTCGAAAATACCTCGCGCGATTTACAATGTGAAGCGCTGCTGCTCTTCCTACCTCCGATTCTGGCGCGCCAGGAAAGTGTTTGGAAAAACCTGGGATATGAACCGCGCACTATTCAAGGCCTGGGTGTGCGCGCCTGGCAAGAAGCCGCCCAGGAAAGCATGTCTAGTGGTGAAGTGATGTTCTTCAAACAGCTGCGGAAGGATCGAGTATTACGTCCTGTTTGATCCTTGCGATGCTGTTAGGCTGCTCCATGGGTAGGGGTGAGGACTGAGCGCTAAATGATATGGAGAGGGTTTACCGGTGGATGGATTTATCATCAAATTGATTGATGATTTTGTTTTTGTCTTAAAACGGCTAAACTGGTTTAGCATAATAGACCTGTTGCTGGTGACGCTGATCTTTTTTGGGATCATGTTGTTGTTGCGCGACACACAGGCCATGATCCTTTTGCGCGGCGTCCTTCTGCTGGTCGTTTTGCTCACCTTGCTGGTCAGCCTGGATGTGCTGCCGGCTTTCTCCTGGCTGGTCGATACGGCTTTACCGGCGATGGTTTTTGCAATTCCGGTGATATTTGCGCCCGAAATTCGCCGCGCCTTAGAACGGCTGGGCCGGGCTGGGCTAATCATGCCCGGCGGCGCAGCAGCTAATCTGAATACCCAGGACGCAATCACTGCCGTGGTTGGCGCCGCAGTTCGCTTGTCCGATCGCCGTCACGGCGCTTTGATTGTCTTTCAGCGCACGAACAGCCTGGAAGAATATACCCGCACGGGGGTGGCGCTGGATGCCAGGGTGACGCCGGAACTGCTCTTGCAGGTGTTCTACCCGAATACACCGCTCCATGATGGCGCCGCACTCATTATTGGCCCTCGCCTGGTGTCGGCCGCTTGTGTGATGCCGCTTTCTGCCAGCGGCGTCCTAACCCGTTCGCCTGAGCGTCAGATGGGACTGCGTCACCGGGCTGCGTTGGGCATTACCGAAGTCACCGATGCCGTGGTTGTGGTGGTTTCCGAAGAGACAGGCGTCATCTCTGTTGTCCACAGCGGCAGGATGATCCGCCGCTTAGATGCGGATCGCCTGGATAATATCCTGAGAACTTTTTATCGCCCACCAGATCAACCAAAAGGTTTGCGTGGTCTCCTGTTCCGCCTCTTCCGTTCTTCTCCCCAATCTCGCAAGGAGATCAACTAAATGCTGCGGCCTTTACGATGGTTAGGTAAAAATTTCAGCACGCTGCTGCTGGCCTTTTTCCTGGCATTGATTGTTTGGGTATCGGCGGTTATCAGCGCAGACCCCAATCTTGAAAAGCCCATGAGTAAACCCGTTACCATCGACTATATCGGCAAGAAGACCACTCTTAAGCTCATGGGCGATTATCCCACCAATGTCGTCCTCACTCTTATGGCGCCTCAATCGGTTTGGGAGCGTCTCAACAAAGAAGAAGACCTGGTGTATGCCAGCGTGGATCTTTCAGGCGTTGAGGCTGGAGAATATACTTTGCCGGTCCAGGCCCAGATCGATCTAGACCTGGTGCGCCTGATCAGTATCCAGCCATCAGAGGTTACCCTCAAGCTCGAAAACCTGGTCACGCAATCGTTGTCCGTTAACCTGCTTGTGAGCGGCGAGCCTCCTTTGGGTTATCAGGCGGATGCTCCTCTTGTGGAGCCGGGCTATGTAACCGTTTCGGGCCCCGAATCCCTGGTAAATAAGGTCAAAGAAATCCGAGCTGCTCTGGATATAACCGGCCTGGTGGAAAAAACTACGCGCAGCCTGACAGTCTCGGCCGTGGACGAGAATGGACGTGTTGTTTCTGGCGTCACCCTTTCTCCCAACTCAGTGACGGTCGCTCAGCCGGTCAACCTGCTGGGTGGGTATCGCAATGTTGTCGTCAAGGTAGTCACCAGCGGGGTGGTTTCCAGCGGATATCGCCTGACCAACTATTTCGTAGCTCCCTCCAGCGTGGTCGTTTTCTCTACCGACCCGTTGCTGGTGAATTCGCTGCCCGGTTATGTGGAAACGAAGCCGCTAAACCTGATCGGCGCCGATGATGACTTCGAGGTGCTTCTGGAACTGGATTTGCCCCAGGGTGTTACTGCGGTGGCCGACTCAAAAGTGCTGGTCCAGGTGAGTATTGCTTCGATTACTAGCAGCCTGGCAATTTCTCTGCCTGTTGAGATTACTGGCCTGTCGCCTATGATGGATGCCGATATTTCCCCAGCCACGGTAGATGTGCTGCTTTCTGGACCGGTACCGGTATTGAATGCTTTGCAGCCATCCGATATCCGGGTTAAGGTCGATCTATCTGATTATGCTCCAGGTACTTATCAGATCATTCCAATTGTAGATTTTTTGCCGGGACAGGTGGAAAGGGTTTCGGTCTTACCGGCGACGGTGGAAGTGATTATCACCCTGCTTCCCACAGCCACTCCCACTCCCACCCGCACACCCGAGCCAACGCTCGATGTGACGCCCACCCCCTCCATAACCCCCACCTCACAGCCTTAGGAGTCTGTTCATATGTCCAAGCCAATTGTCGCCCTTGTGGGCCGCCCCAACGTGGGGAAAAGTACTTTATTTAATCGCCTGGTTGGCGAGCGCCTGGCTGTGGTTGATGATGTGCCAGGAACCACGCGCGATCGTTTGATGGCCGAAGCCGAATGGCTTAATACCCCCTTTTATGTCGTTGACACCGGCGGAATCGATCCCTCTCAGATTGGCCCGGGTGGCAGCCTCCCCCCCCTTTCGATTGGTTCGGCAGATTTCATCGAGCAAATTCGTTACCAGGCTGAAATTGCTATCCAAGAAGCGGATGTGGTCGTCTTCGTAACGGATGCCGAAAGCGGTGTTACTCCTGCAGATCAAGAAGTGGCCTCCATCTTGCGAAAATATCAAAAAAAAGTGATGGGCCAGCTCAAACCGCCCGTCCTCCTGGTGGTCAACAAATGCGACAACCAGGCTCGGCGCATGCAGGCTTTACAATTCTATGAACTTGGCATTGGCGAGCCTTACCCGATCTCGGCTTTGCATGGCACCGAAACGGGCGACATGCTGGATGCGCTCGTTAACTGCTTCGATCGCAGCGCTGCAGAGCAGGAAACGGATGAATCGGTTAAGGTTGCCATTGTTGGCAAGCCGAACGTTGGCAAATCATCCTTGCTCAATCGCATCTTAGGAGAAGAACGCGCCATTGTCAGCCCGATTGCAGGTACTACCCGCGATGCAATTGATACTGCCCTGGTCTTCGATGGCATACCCGTCACGTTGATCGACACTGCCGGCATCCGCCGCCGGGGACGTATTATTCCCGGTGTTGAAAAATTCAGCGTGCTGCGTTCGTTGCAGGCCATTGAACGGGCGGATGTCTCCTTATTAGTGATTGACGCAGAGGACGGGTTGAGTGCCCAGGATGCGCACATTGCCGGTTTTATTCTGGATGCCTGGAAAAGTACTGTAGTGGTGATCAATAAATGGGATGCTATTGAAAAAGACAATCACACCATGGAAACTTTCACCAAGCAGATTCGCCAGGAACTGAATTTCCTGGATTATGTTCCTCTCATCTTCATTTCCGCCAAAACGGGCCAGCGCGTTGACCAGGTCTTGCCGTTGGCGCTGCGCGTGCAAGAAGAACGGTTGGTGCGCCTGTCCACTTCCCAGATCAATCAAATTCTGCAAAAGGCACAGGATCTTCAACCTCCCCCCTCGCACGTCGGGCGACAATTGAAGATCTATTATGGCACCCAGGTGCGTAGCGATCCTCCCACCTTCCTCTTATACGTGAATGATCCCAAGTTAGGGCATTTTTCTTACCTTCGCTTCCTGGAAAACCAGATCCGTTCTGTTTATAGCTATTCTGGAACCCCCTTGCGTATTGTGATGCGCCCGCGTCGTTAACCGGTGATGGATGGTACAAGATTCAGCAATTTCTAATCCTGCGAACCTTGTAGCTGCGTGTAAGCCGTCTTATAATGCCCATCAGAGGTTGCATTGACTAACGAAGATTTTGAATTACTGCCGCAACGTTCTTCGGGTGAGCAGGGCGGTGGCCGTGGCGGGTTTTTTAAAATGATCGCCGATGTTTTAGAGATTTTGATCTTGGCGGTGATTTTATACGTAGCGATCGATCTGGTAACTGCCCGCGTGCGCGTGGATGGCACCAGTATGTTGCCAACGCTTCATCCGGATGAACTGGTGATTGTCAATAAGCTGGTTTACAAATACAGCCAGCCAAAACGAGGCGACATTATCGTCTTCCACTTCCCGCGCGCACCCGAACAAGAGTACATTAAACGTCTGATCGGTTTGTCGGGCGACCGCATACAGGTGTTGGATGGCCTGGTTTATGTGAATGGAACCCTGATCGATGAAGCCTATATTGCTGCTTCACCGCTCTACACTGGCGACTGGGTAGTGCCATCGGATAGCTATTTTGTTCTGGGCGATAACCGGAACAATTCCTATGATTCTCACACCTGGGGAGTGGTGCCCCAGGACTATGTGATTGGGAAAGCTCTCTTGGTTTACTGGCCGCTCAATCGCTTTCGCCTAGCGAAAAGCGTTCCAATCACATCATCGGCACCATAAAAGAAAGGTGTTATATGGATAAGATCGCGAAAATTCTCCGTTTAGCGCAATCCTATGAACAGCAGTTGCCTGCCTTGCCGCTGCTCCAACCCATGCCCGTTGGTGAGCAGATTGCTGCCTGGATCGATCATACGCTGCTCAAACCCGATGCCACGGTTGCTCAAGTTGAAAAATTATGCCAGGAAGCCCTGGAAAATAAATTTGCCACCGTTTGTATCAATCCCTGTTATATTCCTCTTGCTGCGCTCTGGCTGCAAGGTTCTGGGGTCGGTGTGTGCACCGTCATCGGCTTCCCGCTGGGCGCCTCTTTGGCGCACACCAAGGCCAAGGAGACTCAACAGTGTATCCAGGCTGGGGCGAGCGAAGTGGATATGGTCATCCACATCGGTGGATTGAAAAGCGGCAGTTATCAGCCGGTTCTGGCAGATATTCAGGCAGTGGTGCGAACTGCCCATCGCCATAAAGCCATTGTCAAAGTGATCCTTGAAATGGCTTTACTGAACCCAAACGAGAAGATATTAGCCTGTCTATTGTGTAAAGCAGCAGGAGCAGATTTTGTCAAAACATCCACCGGCTTTGCCTCCAGCGGGGCGACTGTTGAAGACGTGCGCTTGATGCGTCGAGTGGTGGGAGGTTTGATGGGCGTGAAAGCAGCCGGTGGCGTGCACACCCTGGCCGAGGCTCTTGCCATGATCGAGGCTGGCGCTACCCGCATCGGCTCCAGTTCGGGCGTGCAGATTGTCCAGCAAGCGAAAACTAGCCAATAGAACGATTAATGGTAAACTATATGCATACTCCAGGAGTAGAGCAAGTTTATGAGCGCTAGCGAAGAGACAGAACAGAGCAATCCGGATACTCGCCAAGAGTCCCGTAGTGAATATATTTTACCTTGCCCGGAATGCCATTCTGGCATGATGCGGCTGCAGTATATTACGTATTTTACCTGGTTGAACGATGAGTTGATCACAGTACCCAATTTCCCAGCCTGGGTGTGTGATGTATGCGGGCGCCGCGATTATGATACGCGCGCCATCAGTTGGCTAAATGCTTTATTGAATCCGGCGACTGGAAAACGGCCCAACGTGCGCCGCAAGAGTCACCCTTCGATCAGCCGACCTCAACCATAATAGCTCACTATAGCATGGAGGGTTTAAAATGGTGCAGCCATTAATCACGCGCAATATCCCCGCCGACTTATTGACAGCGAACCACTACATTCTGGGGCAGGTCAAGGTCTCTAATTCAGGTTTGATGGGGGTGTTGAGTGATATCACCCTCTCGCACATCGAAGTCAATGATGCCAGCATTGCCCGCATCGTAAAGCCGGACAAGGTCATTAATTACGTTTCTACTTTGTGGGCGGCGAAAGAGCAGATCGTGGCGGTCTGCCTCAATAAACGAGAATATGTTGGCTCAACTACCCTGGCAAGGGGCGGCTACACGCGGGTGGTCCAATACCCGGTTCAACTCACCACACCGATTTACGAGATTCAGGCCACGCTAGAATGGGCCGGTCGCTTTGATTTTTCCATCATTAAGACAGAAGGATCGAACCCCTTCATAGTTCTTTACGATGTCACCCTGATCGCCTCATTATTCCCGGCGCTGCAGATCAACAGCCCGGCAGTGCTGCTAAACCGCCGCTATCTCGATACGCTGGCGACGATGAAGCGCAGCGCTTCAGAAAGCTAGCCTGCTGGCAAGAGAATTACGGCAGTGGCAGCAAGAAAAGCCCTGCCAGCGTTTTCGCGTCCTGGATGTAACCTGTTTTCACCAGGGCGCGTATATTTTCTAGCGGAATCTTTTCAATGCTGATGAATTCATCCTCGTCGCCAGGGAGCGGATCTGAGTAGAGGCCGCGTGCCATGAACATAAACATATATTCCGTGGAGTAGCCTGGCGCCAAAAAGAATTCCCCTACTTTTTCGATTTGCTCGGCGCTCATGCCGATCTCTTCCTGCAGTTCGCGGCGTGCACAAACCTCCGGCGCTTCGCCAGGCTCCAATGTGCCGGCAGGCAGTTCTAGCAGTTGTCGAACGGCGGCGTGTCGATACTGGCGCACAAACCAAACCCTGCCGTGCTGGTCGATCGGGATGATGGTGACCGCGCCAGCGTGCTCGACAATATCTAGCTGAACAGTGCAGTCGTCTGCCAGCTTCACCTGGTCGCGCCGCACATCAAATGCTTTCCCATGATACATTTTCTCAGTCCGAATGGTTTCAAAAGCCATACAAGCATCCTTTTAAGGAAATAGAAGGAGTAGCCCATAGGCTACTCCTTCTGAGATGTAATTTAGGGGATTGATCAGGGTATCTGTAGTACCTGCCCGGCCGATAGATCGTAAGATCCACCCAGTCCGTTCGCAGCCGCGATCATATCTGGGCTGACATCGCCGAATTTACAGGCGATTGTGTAGATTGTATCTCCGCCTGCCACCGTATATTGGCCTGGGTGGCTCTTTAGAGACCGTTCTCCCACAAAGGTATTGCCTGTCTGCGGAATGGTCAGGGTAGCGCCTACTGCCACCTGAGAATTTAGCCCCAATCCATTGACAGAAAGCAATTCTGACTGGTTGACATTAAAACGACGGGCGATGCAGAAGGGGAATTCACCCTTTTGCAGCACATAGGTGGCCGGGCGGCCTGCAGTTGGTTGTGCATAAGGCGTCGCGGTTGCTGCCTGCACCTGGCCCTGGCCCTGGTTATCGCCGCCGCCGCCGGCTCCGCCTGCTGGTTCACCACCCGCCTGTCCCTGATCGGGCGTAGGGGCCTGTGGGTCTCCGGGTAGTGGGATTGGGGTCTCAGTGGCTACCTGGATGATGGGGTTGAAATTCAATTCTGCCTGGGCAGTTTCAGTTAAAGGTATATCGAAAATCCCCATGCTTTCCGTTGCCTGGCCTGGCATAAAGGCTTGAGCGGTCGACGTACTGGTACCCGTAGGCGACTTTGAGGCTGGCCGGTTGCAAGCTGCCATGCCCACTGCCAGTATCAAAACAAGCAACATCAAAGCTGATAAAGTGAAAGCGCGCTTATTACCCATTTTCTTTCTCCTCGTTTCGAAAACTGCCCGCCTGGTTGGTGAACAACCGGGCTGGGTCACAACAGGCGCCTGAAAGACGCGTGTGTATATATTGCTTATGATACTAGCACAATCCCTAAATCGCGTCAAGCAGGGTTTTGATCTACGTGATAACCGTTTTTTACCCGGTTACTTTGATCAGCGTGACCTCCACTGACTCGTTGTCGAATTCCAACCCGGTGCTCATTCCCGCTTGCGACGTGGCATACCCGCCCTCTTGCATTTGGGTTGCCAGGGTCTCGCCCATGATGTAATCGCGATGGATTCGCAGCGCCTGGCTGAGCCGGGGTGAAGACTGTGTATATAGATGGATCCGATCGGCTATTTCCAGGCCAGACTGCTTGCGGAAATCCTGCACGCGCCGGACAAACTCGCGCGCCAACCCTTCTGAGATCAATTCGGGTGTTAGTTCTGTTGATAAAGCCGCCAGGTAAGCTCCCTCAGAGTTGACGACCAGCCCGCTCTGCGCTTCGGCGTGCACGTCTACTTCATCCGGTTGAATATCCAACAGGACGCCGTCTACATCCACCTGTATGCTCTTGCCTGCCAGCAGTTGCTGGGCCGCTCCTTCGGCAGGTAAGTGCTGTATGGCCTCGGCAATCTTTGGAAATTGCGCTTTGTATTTCTGCCCAAGCTGCTTGGGCAGCGGCTTGAGTGTGTATGAAACGACTTCTCCAACCGAACCCAAGACGCGCACCTGCTTCACATTCAACTCGTCCATCAGCAAATCCGTATATTTTTCCAATACCCGAGCCTCGTCTCGATTGCTTACAGAGAAAGCTGCCTGGGCCAGCGGTTGGCGTACCTTGATAGCTGCCTGGTTGCGCACGGCATGTCCCAGGGATGCCAGTTTCATCACCAGGCGCATCTCCCGGTTAAGTGTTTCATCGATCACGGCTGGATCGTATTTCGGCCAAGCCGATAGATGTACCGATTCGGCTAGATCTAGGCGCACCTCTCCACCAGCCGCCGTACCTGAGATGACCAGGTTTTGATAAAGTTCTTCGGCTAGCATGGGCATACTCGGCGCTAATAACTTGCTCAGTGTCACCAATGCCTCGTATAGCGTGGCATAGGCTGCTAATTTATCTGCATCGGCTTCGCTCTTCCAGAAACGGCGGCGCGAGCGGCGTAGGTACCATTTCGAAAGTATGTCGACAAAGCCCTGGATTGGGCGGGTTGCGCCGGTCACATCATACTGCTCGAAGGCCTTGGTCACTTCGCACACCAGGGTGTGCAGCTCCGAGCGCAGCCAGCGATCGAGTGGGCTGTAGGCGGGTTCTCCGGCCTCCAAGGCAGCTTCGGGCCGCCAGCCATCCAGGTTGGCATAGGTGACAAAGAAAGCGTACACATTCCATAACGTCAGCGTGAAGTTGCGCACCACCTCGCCGACCAGGTCAATAGAAAAACGCCGTTCCTGTCCGGGAGGGCTGACGGTGTACAGGTACCAGCGCAAAGCATCTGCCCCGTGTTCGTGGATCACGTCCCATGGATTGACGATGTTGCCGCGTGATTTAGACATTTTTTGCCCCTGTACATCCAAGATCAATCCCAAGCAAACCACATTCCGGAAACACTCGCTGTCAAACAGCAGCGTGCTAATGGCATGCAGCGAGTAGAACCAGCCGCGCGTTTGATCCACCGCTTCACAGATAAAATCCGCCGGGTGTTGCTCCTCAAATTCCTTTTTATTTTCAAAGGGGTAGTGCCACTGCGCCACCGGCATGGCGCCCGAATCGAACCAAACGTCCAGCAGTTCTGGGATACGCTGCATAGGGCGCCGGCATTCGGGGCAGGGCAGTTGCACCTGGTCCACGTAGGGACGGTGCAGATCCAGGTCTGCGAGATCGCGCCCGGCCAACTCAGATAGCTCGGCGCGCGAACTCACGCACACTTGTTGATGGCAATCGGGACATTCCCAAATAGGCAGTGGAGTGCCCCAATAGCGCTCACGTCCCAGCGTCCAATCCACGTTGTTTTCCAACCAATTGCCGAACCGGCCCGAGCGGATATGTTCCGGATACCAATTGATCTGTTGGTTAAGCTCTACCAGGCGCTCTTTGAATTGTGTAGTGCGCAGATACCATGCACCGCGGGCATAATATAGCAGCGGCGTCGCACAGCGCCAGCAGAATGGATAAGTATGTGTGTAGCGCTCAGACCGGTAGAGCAAGCCGCGCCCTTCCAGGTCCTGGATGATCAGCGGGTCGGCATCTTTGACGAATCTGCCGCGCCAGGGGCGCACTTCGGGGATAAAGGTCCCGTCTTCTGCTACCGTCATCAACACCGGCAGGTCGAATTCCAGCGCTGCCTGCATATCCTCCGCTCCAAAAGCAGGTGCCATGTGTACCAGGCCCGTACCGTCTTCCGTAGTTACAAAATCCCCCAGTACCACGTAATAAGCCGGCTTGTCAGGGGTCAGGAAAGTGAACAACGGCTGGTAGCGCAGCCCCTTTAGCTTCTTTCCTTTGAACGTCTCATGAACGCGCAAGTTTGCCTGCTGGCGGGCCTGCTCATCGCCAAAAACCTTGTCCAACAGCGGCAGTGCCACGATCAGGCGCTCTGTGCCACCTTCGGGCACATCGCGCTCAACGATGACGTAATCCACATCGGGGTGCGCGGCCACTGCCACGTTCCCTGGCAGCGTCCAGGGTGTTGTCGTCCAGATCAACAGCGAAGTGCCGGAGTCCTCCACCAGGGGCAGGCGTACGAAAACAGAAGGATCTTCGGCTTGTTCATATCCCAGGGCTACTTCGTGATCCGAAAGCGGCGTGCCGCAGCGCGGGCAGTAAGGCACCACTTTGTAACCTTGATAGAGCAAGCCGCGATCCCAGAAATTCTTTAATATCCACCAGATCGATTCAATATACTCATTCGCATAGGTGACGTAAGCCGTTTCAAGATTCACCCAATAGGCAATGCGTTCGGTCAGTTTTTCCCATTCCGTGATGTAATCGAAGGCTGATTGGCGGCATAAGGCGTTGAACTCGGCAATGCCATATTCTTCGATCTGGCTCTTGCGGGTGAACCCCAGGCGTTTCTCGACCTCCAGTTCGACCGGCAAGCCATGAGTATCCCAACCGCCGCGCCGGCTGATGTGAAAACCGCACATCGTCTTGTAACGCGGGAAAAGGTCTTTGAAAACCCGTGCCAGTACGTGATGTACCCCCGGTCGACCATTGGCGGTGGGCGGTCCCTCATAAAACACATACTCCGGACCACCGCGGCGTTGCAGTTCGGTTTTCTCAAAGATACGGTGCAGCTTCCAATAGCGCTGCGCGTCTTCCTCGATCAAGTTTATGTTGAATTTGCTAGATACCTGCTTGAACATACTGCCTCCTGCAAACAAAAAACTCCCGTCCCGATCAGGGGCGAGAGTCAATGTGCACACCCGCGGTACCACCCCGATTCCCACTTGCGTGGGCGCTCTAACGGCGAACAACTTCCAGCATTATTCGCTGGCGCTCATCGCCTGCTATGATAACGGGAAGTGCCCCCGGTTTTCTTACTGGCAAACTGTTTGCGTTCAGATCACAGCTTCGGAAGGATTTTCAGCCTGTGGGCCAGTCCCGGCTCACACCATCCCGGGTTCGCTGACAGGCTTGCCAGGCTTACTCGTTTCCATCATTGCCTTATTTAGCTTACTTGGATTATGCCATAAATTCGAATTGCAGTCAACGAAAGCTACGATAAACAACCATCATTTTGAGATGGTTTAGTGTATAATTTTCTCGTACCGTGATGTAAGCGAACTGCTATGAGGATTTTGTTGAATGTGTTCGTGGCAAAAATAGCGGTTTGCTCTTGTAATGAGCCGTGTTTCATACTGTTATTAAGATATATCCGGCGAATTACTCATATGATCAGGAGAAAACACTATGGAGACGAAGGGGCAGATCAGTGTTGATCTAAAGGCAGTTCTCGTAGAAGGTCATCGCGATTTCTCATTGTTGAGTGTCTATAAGGGCGTACCGTTTGTGAGCCGGGCCACCTTGGAAAAGGCGGAAGGTGAATCGGCCTTTTTTATCGTCCAGCCGCCGGAATTCGTAACGCTTCAGCGTGATAAGATTGCCTTGGTGCTGAGCGATGGGTTATTAGAACCCTTCGAAGCCAAGATTCTCTCCTTTGACCTGGCTGCGATGCGCTTCGAGTTGGGTGATTTTCTCTATGCCGGTTCAAAACACGCCAACCGCCGCGAGCTGCGCGTCGAGCCGGAGTACCCGCTGAAGGTGATCGTCTCTATCCCTGGCAGCCAGGTAGAGGGTCAGTTGGCAGACGTTTCTATTCGCGGAGTGGGAGTGCGCATTGCCGCCGCTGAAGCGGAGATCTTTATGGCCGGACAGCAGGTTCTCTTGAATCTGAATATTCCCGAAGGCGCCGACTTTGAAATGGCTGGCCGTATTCGCAATATTGCCAGATCGTCTGTCACCTATCGCTTATCGATCGAGTTTCTTGGAACCGTCCCAGAGAAAGCGATGATTGTTCGCTACATCATGCGCCGCCGGGCGGATATTATGGCGGAAGTGCAGCACAAGCATCAGCAAATCCAACAAACCAGGTAAGGGAGAATTTCTATGCAGGTGTTAGGAATTGACATCGGCGGTACTGGCATCAAAGGCGCACCGGTAGATATTGAGAAGGGTATCTTGTTAGCCGAGCGTTTTCGACTGGAAACGCCTTCCTCTGGCAAGCCGAATCCCATAGCAAAAACCGTGGCTGAAGTTGTAAAGCACTTTGATTGGCAAGGCCCGGTCGGATGTGGTTTCCCGGCTGTTTTACGCAATGGCGTGGCCTATTCTGCTGCCAACATCCACAAAAGCTGGTTAGGAGTTAACGCCAATGAATTGTTTTCCAGGGAAACCGGCTGTCCAACCCGGGTGTTAAATGATGCCGATGTGGCTGGGCTGGCGGAAATGGCGTTTGGCGCCGGCAAGGGGCGCTTGGGCGTGGTGCTTCTTGTCACTATTGGCACCGGCTTAGGCACGGCGATCTTTACCAATGGATACCTGGTGCCCAACTCTGAGCTAGGACATATCGAAATCGATGGCCAGGATGCCGAAGTGATGGCCTCGGACGCGGCTCGTAAGCGCGATCAGATGTCTTGGAAAACCTGGGGAAAGCATTTTAATAAATTTCTGACTTCGCTTGAAAAGCTGGTTTGGCCTGACCTGATCATCCTGGGTGGCGGAGCAGTGAAGAAACTGGAAAACTTTGCTCCCTTCCTAACCACACAAGCCGAAGTCGTCCCGGCGCAATTCTTGAACGAGGCCGGCATCGTTGGCGCTGCCTTGTCTGTGGAGAGTAAATAAAAAAACGGGACCAATCGGTCCCGTTTTTTTGTAGGTTATTCGCTCTTGATATGGATGGTTTTCGGGCGATGCGCTTCGGCCTTGGGAATAGTTAAGGTCAGCAAACCATTCTTAGCGTGAGCTTCGGCTTTGCTGGTATCTAGAGTGGTTGGCAGAGTGATAACCCGGCTGAAATTGCCGGTGGGCAACTCGCTCAGCAGGTACTTCAATTCTTCATTTGCGTGAGATTTGAATTCCCCGCGAATCGTCACGGTGTTATTCAGGATTTCGATCTCCACACCTTCTGCATCCAGGCCAGGGATGAGGGCATTGATCTGGTAAGTTTCATCGTTGGCCTGCACATCCACAGCCAGCACCATTTCTCGTTCGTTATTGGTGCTTTCGGTCAAGGTTTCATCGATCATGCGATCCATTTCGCGGCGTAAACCTGCTATACGGCGATAAGGGTTAATGTAGAAAGTCATAATAAGCTCCTTCTGATCATTATGGTTAAAGATAAGGTTTTATCTTCTTGATGCTCTTATCTTACCCTGCCAATATCAGAGGAACACAAGCATTTTGTTAGAAATATATAAACATTGGTAAGAACCGGGGGGATTTTATTGATAAACTCTTGCCGAACTTTGGGCCGGCCTTAGTTTTTACTTCCTAATTCTGCCATCAGGATCAGGTAAGGCGACTCTTCGGTATAAGCCGAGCGGTCAAAATCACCGAAAACAGCGTGCATTGTCATTCCAGCGGCCTCTAGATCTGCCCGATAGCTCTCAATGCCCTCCAGCGAATGTTGAGCATGCCTGCTCAGCCGGTTTACCTGGCCATCGGGCAGCAGGTGATCGTAATGCCAGGTCAACGTAAAATGCCGGGAAGAGCATTTCCAGGCGCTGCTGACCTGCACAGGGTTCCCATCTACTGGATGATCGAAGATCTCCTCCACCTCTTCGGCGCCGCGGCGCGGCTGTGTAGCCAGCATCGCCGGGTTGGGTAGGCTGGTGGCAAAGAGACCGTTCTGAGACAAGTGACGGGTCACCTGTTGAAAGGTTTGTTGCCGTTCCTCCGCTGATAAGAGGCTAATGGTATTACAAGGCAGGATCACCAACGGGAATCGCCTTTTTAGATGAAAACGGATCATGTTGGCCTGCAAGATCATCGGAGTGGGATCGGTACTCCGCCGGGAATTATTTTGCAAAAAACGCAGCATCTCTAGATCGTAATCCAGGCCAAAGGTCTGGAAACCGGCTTTTGCCAGGGCGGCCAAGATGCGCCCCGTACCGCAGCCCATCTCCAGGATAGGGCCCCCCTGCTCTTTGGCCAGGGAAAGCCAAAAATCCAGGTCTTCCATGTGTCGGCAGTGATGGGCGTGATACAGGCGAGGATACATATCAGCGCTTCTTTTGAATTGAGCCTGCCTGGATTCGGCGTTTGAGCGCCTCGTAAAGACTGAAAAGCTCTGGTGTGCGTAGTGCAAACAATCCCAATGCATACAGGCTGCCGCCCAAAACAGTTCCTCCTCCGGCGCGCAGCCAATCTGGCCAGGCGGCAGACAGGCGCAGCCAGCCGATCAGGCCTGCTGTCATGATGATCGTGCTTAGCAAGGCTTTGCCTGTGCCCGTTGCAAGCGTGCGCCCTTGCAAACCTGCCAGCCTGGAGCGGATCAGCGTGAGCAATACAATCGACTCTAAGGCAGTTGCCAAGGAATTGGCTAATGCCAGGCCGCCAAGCGGCAGCCAGCCGCTCTGCTCAAACAGCGCCGAGAACATGAAACTGAACAGAATGTTCAGGCCCATAGCCCCCACCCCGACGAAAACCGGGGTTTTGGTATCGTGCATTGCGTAAAAAGCACGCGCCAGCACTTCCACCACACAGTGCCCCACTAGGCCGGCCGCGTACCACAGCAGCGCCCACGCTACCAGCTCGGTGGAGCGGGTTGTGAATTGGCCGCGTTGGTACAATGCAGCCACTACGGGAGTGCACAATACCACCAGCCCCAGGCTGGCGGGGATAGCCAGCAGCAGCATGTTTCGCAGGCTGGTTGCCAGCGATAATCGAAAATCGTCCAGGCGGCCGCTCGCATATTGCCTGGATAGTGTTGGCATGGCGGCAGTGGCGGTCGATTGGGCGATGGCTGCCTGCGGCATCATCATCAGAGCAAATCCCAATGTGATCCCGGTCACGCTGCCTGGCTCCTGTCGGGATGCGAGGTTGGTGTTGACCCAGAAATTGAGCTGCACAACTGCCTGCCCCAACAGGCGCGGTCCCATCAGCAGGATCACCTGGCGTACGTTGGCTAGCTTGATACCCAGCGTTGGAAAATATACGCCGCCTAATTTCAACAGGCTGGGAATTTGAAGCAACAGGTGCAGGGTCGCACCGATCAATACTCCCCAGGCCAGGCCATGGATTCCAATGTGTTTCAGGGCGACTACTCCAAAGATCAGGCCGAACTGGTACATGGCGGGTGTAATGGCAGGCACGAAGAAGACCTGGTGCGAGTTTAATATACCCATCACCAGCCCGCTCAACCCAAACAGCACGGCTGAGGGCAGGATCAGACGCATCAGTTCGATCGTCAAAGCTTCTTGTGCCGGGTTTTCCACAAAGCCAGAAGCCAGCAAGTAGCGCACGATCTGAGGCGCAAAAATGGCTGCTAACAAGCTGAGAATGGTCAGCACCACCAGCAGCAAATTAGCAATGGCTGAGGCCAGCCGCCAGGCCTCGCTCCGTTTTTCATGCGTGAGCAGGCTGGTATAAACCGGAATAAAAGCCGAACCTAAGGCTCCACCGGCGATAAGGGTAAACAAGGTTTCGCCTACGCGGTTTGCCGCATTGAAAGCATCCAGTTCTGGGCTGGTGCCGAACGCATGGGTGATCAAAATCTGGCGCAGCAATCCCATCAGATTGCTGAGTAGAAAAGCAAACATCACCGTGCCCGTCGAGCGGGTGATCTGGCGTACAGATTGAGAAGCCATATGCATGATTATAATCGCTCTTAAGAAACAACTTGACACAGAACGCATGTTCTAGTATTATCATATTAGCGTACCGTTTTAAGAAAAGAGGTCAATATGGTAAAGTATCTATCACCGTCTGCAATGGGTGAGTTCAGCCAAAAAGTGTGGGATGTTGCGCGTGGTATCCCTTATGGCAAGGTCAGTACGTATGGTCGTCTTGCCGAACTGGTCCCACCGCCAGCCGGAGTCAGCCTGGAAGATTACCGCGTATTTGCAGCGCGCTGGGTTGGCGCAGCCATGGCAGCCTGCCCCGAAGATGTGCCCTGGCACAGGGTGATCAATGCCCAGGGTAAGATCAGCTTGCGCAAAGGCAATGGCCCGATGGTTCAACATCAATTGTTAGAACAAGAGGGCGTAATTTTCGATGAGCAGGGGCGCGTGAACCTGAAAAAATATACTTGGCAAGCAGAGTGAATTGAGCGGCGTGACGATGGGATGCTTACGACATCCAGAAGGTTTTGCTATGAATAAAGAATCAGATAAACAACATCATATCAACCCAAAAGTCAGGGCCTATGGCAAGGCGCGCATCGACATTGCCCGGCGTGCTCGCACCCGGCAAGATTGGGATCGCTTATGGAAGCGTCCTCAGTTTGGCTTTCCCTTCCAATGGGGACAGCACTGGAAACACTGCATCGAATATTCGGTAGATGATTTTGCGGCGGAGGTGGGTTTCTTCATCGATGTGCTTGGATTACCCGTCAATGCGTTCAACCCCGATTATGCCATGTTTACCAGTCCCGACCTGGAGTTCTTCTTTGCAGTCACGCCGGCTGCTGAAGGCAGTTACAGCACTCCGCCCGATGCTATCCGGCTGCAGTTCATGGTTGCAGATATTTTTGAAACGACTCGATTGTTAGAAGAACGCGGCATCCTTTTTGAAAAATTCCCCGAACCCTGCACCGAAGGTTCTTTGCAATATGTGGCTTCATTTCCTACCCCTCATGGGATCGCGGTCGATTTATGGGGTGTGCTAGACCCCGAGGCACAGTCAGATGGTGTTGAAATATCCCCATCCGAGGATATGCGAACATCGCAGGCTGATCATCAGCCGGTGTCCAGTCCGGTCATAAGGCCTGTTCAGGCGAAACCGGTTTCCCCTGGGACGGCTGGAACTCGATCCCATCAGGAACCGGCTGTTCCCGCCAGAGAAAGCGCCGTGAAGCCGTTGATCAAACCTCCTGCCTGGAAGGCCATCGCTCCTCTCGAAAATGATTTCGAGGATAGCGGCATAGATGATTCGGATGATGATGAAGAAACAAGCGCTGAGGATTACTCAAGTGAGGTTGAAGCAGATGGGAGCATGGATCTCTCTTACGGTGAATCGTCTGGCGAGGATGTCAATATGATGCAAGGCGTGCAGTACGTAAACATTGATGAGCCCGAAGACAAGCAAGAATATCATTACCGTCCCATATCACTCTTAAAATCCCCTCAACCGCCGCAAGTCAAACGTTATTCGAGTGATTAAAGAATCAATGAGAGCCGGGTACGCCGCTCCCGGCTCTCTTTAAGGAGGAGAAGAAGAGAAATCGCCCTTCACTTATAATATATCAGATGACTGACAACCTAACTTGACGCTTACCCTACGTTTACCCTACGTTCGACCAACAATTTTGTAAGTTTTGCCAGATTTACTATGAATCTTGCATAAAAAAACAGCAGCAGCCAAGATCCATGTGCTGCTCCTGTTTCGTCTTGTCAGGTGCTTGGTGAATTTTCAGGGCACGTCGCGAAAACCGTACTCATCGATCATGTTATTGATCAATGTGATATCTTCCGGTGTGATACTGGTCAGTTCAAATCCAATGTCATAAAAATGGGGATCCACATCACGCCGGCACCATACCGAACGAGCTTCAAAATCCATATATGTTTTGCTGGAAATATCTTCCGGCAGATCCATGCGGAAGCTGTATTCTTTCTGCATCTCAATCATCTCTTCGCTGATCATCATGATACCGCCAGGAGTTATATCGACAATATAACCGGTCACCATCCCGGTCTTTTTATCAAATATGCGCGAGTAATACATTAAATAACGACGTTGGAATTTCCTGCGCTCATCCATGAGAGTCTCCTGGTTATGCAAACCCAATTTGCCTCTGATTCACTTACACATAGAATACCGGAAATGTGTCGGAAAAGCAAGGGTTTGGTAGAATTAGGTTCAATGTTTTATTAATTTCTTAGACAAAAATGGTCTTACGGGAGATAAATATGCGCGAAGTTGTGATCCTTGATGCAATTCGCACCCCTATCGGTGCTTTGGGTGGTGTTTTATCGAGCGTGCGTCCCGATGATTTAGCTGCATTTATTCTGCGTACGATGATCGAGCGCAACCAGATCGACCCTGCTCAGGTTGAGGAAGTGTATTTAGGCTGCGCCAACCAGGCTGGAGAAGATAACCGCAACGTGGCTCGTATGGCTGCCTTGTTGGCAGGCTTCCCGGCAGAAATACCTGCGGTTACCTTCAATCGCTTATGTGCCTCTGGCCTGGCGGCGATCAACCAGGCGGCGCGGGCCATTTGGGCCGGCGAGGGCGATCTTTTCCTGGCGGGCGGTGTGGAAAGCATGTCGCGGGCGCCTTACTCCCTGCCCAAAGCCGACAAGGGTTTTTCCTTCGGTAATCTAACCGCCTGGGATACCGCCCTTGGCTGGCGCTATCCCAACCCCAGGATAGAAGAGTTGTATGGTATTGAACCCATGGGCGAAACCGCTGAAAACATTGCCACCCTGATGCCTGGTATCACTCGCCAACAGCAAGATGAGTTTGCCTTGCAAAGTCACCAGCGAGCCATTGCAGCCATCGACTCGGGTAAATTCGCTGAGGAAATTGCTCCGCTTTCGCTCCCTCAGCGCAAGGGCGATCCCATCCTGGTGACCACAGACGAACGCCCGCGCCGTGATACCACCCTGGAAGCGCTCGGAAAACTCAAGCCGGCTTTTCGGGCTGGCGGCACGGTCACTGCCGGGAACTCGTCTGGTATGAATGACGGTGCCGCGGTAATCTTGCTAGCTAGCGCAGATAAAGCGCGCCAATTAGGCCGGAAGCCGTTGGCGCGTATCCTGGCTAGCGCAGCCGCTGGAGTTCCGCCGCGCCTGATGGGTTTGGGGCCAATCCCCGCCGTCCAGAAAGCATTGGCGCGCGCCAGGCTGCCGGTGGAAGATATCCATTTGGCCGAAGTGAACGAGGCCTTTGCCGTGCAATCTCTGGCTGTGCTGAATGAGTTGGGCTTTTCCCAACAAATCACCAACGTCAATGGCGGTGCCATTGCTTTAGGGCATCCCTTAGGATGTTCGGGGGCGCGTATTATGACCACCTTGGTACACGAGATGCGCCGTCGCTCTGCTCAGGAAAGCCGGCCTTACTATGGTTTGGCGACCCTGTGTGTGGGTGTAGGCCAGGGTGAAGTTACCGTCATCGAATATCTTGGCGAATGAGTTTGCTGAGCAGCAGGCTGCTCCACAATAAGAACCCTTAGTAGATTAAATATCACCCTCTCCAGAAGCATTTTCTGGAGAGGGTGATCAGTAAACCAAACCTATGGTTGGGGGGTAGCCGTAGCCGCGTCAGGTGCAGCGATGGTTGGCAATATCGTGCCTTGCGTTGCCGTGGGTACCGGGGTGACCAGGTTGACGGGAATTTTGATGATATCGCCAACTCGGATGTCATTTGCATTTTCAATTTCCTTGTTGGCAGTGAGGATGGCATCCAGGGTGCTGTTGAAGCTCAACGCCAATGCCTCCAATGTGTCACCAGGTACGATGACATACTCGATGATCGTACCCCTGGCCAGGTCAGGTGGTACTGGTGTTGCTGTTGGCAGTTGTGTATTGGGCGCTGGGATGATGACCTGGTCTCCCAGGCGGATAATCAACGTTTTGGGGTCAATTTGCGGGTTGAGCGCCAGCAGCGTCGCCAGGTCCGTATTGAATTTCGCAGCAATAGAACTCAGGTTGTCGTTCTCGGCAACCACATATATCGAAGGGCCCGAGGGTGTGGCTGTGGCTGTTACGGTGGGTGTATCTGTGGGTGGCAGTTCTGTAGCCGTGTTGGTTGGCGTAGCAGTGTTGGTGGCGGTGGCAGTCGCGGTTGCGGTGATGGTGGGGGTTGAAGTCTGTGTCGCCAGGATGCCTAGGAATGGCTTGTCATTTCCCATGACCCAAAATATGATCACTGCGGCGCCGACGATTAGCAAGAACGCAGCGATTGCCAGCATAATGGGTGCTCGCTGTGATCTTTGCTGCCTGCGTTGGTAGGCATCTATCACATTTTTTGCAGATTCTTTGTCGCTCATAGGTTCCTCAAATGGCGGGCAGGAATTTACCTGCCAGAAAAATTGGTTGCCCATAACCGGGCATTTTCTTGATGATCAATTCTACCCCATTTTTTGAGACTTGTGGAAACACCAGATTTCATCTGATAGCCTTTGGCCGTTTTCAAGTCCTTAGCCTGTTCTTGGGATAGACGTTTTTGATGGCAGAGAAGTTCCCCGTCAATACTGAACAATGGCGCAGCCATAAGCAGGCGTTTCAGTGATCTCAGGATCTTTTCCTGTCAAGAGTGCTTCGATCGCCTCGTAGAGATAATTCCTCGTCGGAATACGCTGGCGGAAAGTCCGGTTATCGCCTGCGCCTCGATACCGCAGTATCCCGTCTGCATCGATGACAAAGAAGTGAGGTGTCGTTTGCACCTGGTATAAGTGAACAACCTGTTGCCCGGGATCGAGCAAAAGCGGCGCCAGGCGGCGCTCCTGCGCCACCTGGCGCAATAATTCACGTGGCTCATCCCGGTTGCAGGCGATTGTAAGCCGGGTAACCCTTCCCTGCCAGTCTGCCGGCATCGTCTCAGGCGCCTGGTCGGCGCTTTCTGCCCAGGCGCATTCTGCCGACCAGAAGCTGAGGATCACAATCTTTCCCCGGCAGCCAGAGAGTGAATGCTGCCCACCCTTCAAATCTGCCAATGTAAAATCAGGCGCAGGCTTCCCGATGACGATCATGGCATCCATTCGGGTGCATAACCTCCGATTACCAGTTGAATAGCATTGCTTCCATTCGCGTTCATTAACCACAGCTCGGGTGGGTCGGTAAAATTGTTCATGTTAGAACGAACGATGGCGATCTGTCGCCCATCCGTGCTCCAGGAAAAATCGTGATAGTTATAAAAAGGCTCGTGGGTTAGCTGAGTGGGCTGGCTGCCATCGACCTGCATGATCCACAACTGCCGGCCCGGCGTCCAAAGCTCATGATACACATACTTACGAGCAAAAGCGATGCTCTTGCCATCTGGAGAGTAAACCGGCACGGCGTCTTCCAGGTTGGCCTCGCGAGTCAGATCCACTGGTGCGATACTTCCTTCATGGCTGGTTGCCAAGTCATAACGGAACAGGTGGCTGTACGTCCGTTCCTCGAGCTGTCCAACCGTCTCCACCAGAATTTCGGGAACCACGAAGGATGTGCCTTGTGGCTGCCAGCTTCCTGCCACGCCGGTTTGGTTCGGCAGCCACAGGCGCTGTTCTTGGGCAGGTTCGTACAGAACAAATCCTTGCTCGGTATCATCATAGAACGCTAACCAGTTATTTGCAGACCAGCCAGGCATACGCGTGCTGTGATCTGCGGCGCCGGCCGGTTTGATCTGGCTGGCTGCAAGATCGTACAGCCACACCTGTACCTGCGGCTGGCCTGGTTGTATCTTCAGCGGCATGCTTTCGAAAGCTAGCAGTTTGCCATCGGCTGATAATTGTGGGTTACGGCAGGCATCTTCCTGGCAGTCTATTAGTAAGAGGGGTTCAATGATCGTTTGCGGGCTAGAGCCGGCTTGGGCGCGCTCCAGCGTGAACAAATTACTGCCTCCCTGGTTATTTCTGGCGCTGAACAGGATCATGCTGCCATCTTTGTTCAGGCTAAAATCGAGTACATTTCCCATCTCGGTGAACCGGCGCACATCCCCGGTAAGCGGGTCAAGGCCATAGATATCTGCCGAATTGTTGGCGGGCCACAAATACGCCAGCAGTGTTTGCCCAATCACAAAATCCCAGCGCGCAGAGCGCAGCAGTGGCTGACCCAACCACCCTGCCCGACGGGCGCCTGCCCTGATGCTCACCGTCACACGTTCGCCGCTGGGCCAAAAACGATCCGGTGTAAAGATCAGTGTATTTCCTTCCCAGGTGAAGCTGCCACTGCGTTCTGGCTCGAACGAGATCCGCTCAATAACCGACTCGGTCTGCATGGCGCACGAGAAAGCCAGGCGCACCGGCGACCCGGCAGGGACATCCAGGCTTCCTGGCGCAGGTGCGCTCATTTCTACTCGCGGTGCCGATGTCAGGAAGGCAGCAGTCGCGGCCGCCACAATAAGCACACTCACAATGACAATAACCAGGATACGAAGTTGGTTGTTCATGCTATGATTATACCGCTTGCATTTCTTCTATTTACCTGGTGAAAGAAACAAAAAAGCCAGACAATCCCTGGCTTTTTGAGTGGGTGGAATAGGGCTCGAACCTACGACCTTTGCGATGTCAACGCAATGCTCTAACCAACTGAGCTATCCACCCGCGCCCACGCATTATACACACAGCGGGCTAAAAAGGCAAGATCGGAATGACCATTTTAAAAAGTTCCGCCGGAACAATTTCCTACCAGTCGTATAAGCTGGAGTTATCTGGCTTTTTTGTGTGGTTTTTCACACGTTCTAGCGTATAGCTAGTGATTGCCAGTACGGATATATTGTTCCGGCGTATTTAATTGTTATTAGCATCTTAGCATTGTGCACATCCGAATTCACGTGTCATTTGTCATGTCCGCGCCATGACATTTGTCGGGGTACAGCTTCGCCTTATGGTTTGATCTGGCTGGCGCGCATCATCAGGTCCACAAATTCGCCGACTGCCGGGTCTTCGGGCAGAGAGTAACGCAGCGGCTGAGCCATATTGTAAAGCTGCCCGAACGTGGTCCGCGATGCCCAGGGGCTGTTGCGCAGCACATCGGCGTATTGGGCCGCCAGGACTGCCAACTGGTACCGTGGCGTCGATTGGTCGAAACGCTCTGCCAAATCCCAACTGTTGAAGTTGCCGTTGATCTCCTGCACCTCGTGAGTCTGTGGGTCTTCCCAGCGCAGCTGCACGGTGGCAATGCGTCCTTGGGTGCCTTGTTTCAGAACAACTGCGTAAATGGCTGTGGCGCTGTGACCTGCTCCGATCTCGCCTGCATCCACCGCATCGTTGCGGAAATCCTGGTCGGCTACGTCCCGATTTTCGTACCCGAGCAGGCGATAGTGAGAGATGACATCCGCATTGAAATCGATCTGTACCTTGGCGTTCAAGGCGATCACTTGCAAAGTGGATGTCAGGTTATCCACGAATAAGCTCTGCGCCTCTTCGAGCGAGTCGACGTAAGCGTAGTTGCCGTTGCCGTTGTCTGCCAACTGCTCCATCAGGGCGTCATTGAAATTTCCCATGCCAAATCCTACGGTAGTGAGGTAAAGACCTTCTTCCACGTAACCGCGTACCTTGGCCAGAATTTCATCCGGGCTGGTGGCGCCCACGTTGGCCACGCCGTCTGAGCACAGGATCAAGCGATTATTAGCATTGGAGCGGTAGGCTCTGGCGGCGATTTCATACCCCAGCAGAAGGCCGGCCTCGGCGTTGGTCGAACCCTCGGGCTGCAGGCTGTAGATGGCGTTCAAGATCGTGCTGCGATCGGAGCCATTGGTGGGGTAGAGCACCACCCGGGCCGTTGTGCCATAAACCACGATGGCTACTGTATCATCAGGGCGCAGGCGGTCAACCAGCAAGTTAAGCGACTGCTTGACCAGTTCCAGGCGGTTTTCCCGGCTCATTGACCCTGAGACATCGATCACGAAAGTCAACGAGGCTGGCTGGCGCTGCCATTCTGGAACCTGGTAACCCTGGATACCGAAGCGCACCAGGTAAACGCCTGGGTTATCGAACGGTGATGGCGCACCATCGGCATACACACCAAAGGCGATCTCTGGCGGGGTGGGGTATCCCTGGTCGAAGTAGTTGACGAATTCTTCCACTCGCACCGCATCTGCAGGCGGCAAGTTCCCATCCATCAGGTAGCGGCGCATAACGCTGTAGGAAGCCGTGTCCACATCCAGGGAGAAGGTGGAAAGGTGATCTTCCAGGGCATCCACAAAGGGATTGACGCCATAACCCTGGAAATAATTATCTGCCGGGGTGGGAACTGCGCCGGGGAAGGTTTCTGCGGCTGCCTGGGTGGGCCAGGCAGCGTTCGTGGCAGGCGCGGCGGCAATCAGTGGCGCCTGGGTGGGCTGTGCCTGGAAGGCTTCCTGTGGCTGAGGTTGATTCTGGGATTGCGCCTCTTTCTCGACTACCACCTGAACTTCTTCCTTCGGTTGACCGAGAATGGGGCTGGATTGGGTAACCCCGGCGGAACAGGCGGAAAGCAGTGTAGAAAAAACGATCAAAATCACGAAAAACTTTTGGGTATTCATTTGGGCATTCTCCTTTCGTATCTCTTGCTAACAGTATAACGAAGCCTGCCCGGTTTGGCTTGACAACGGTTTGACAAGCATTTGACAGATCGTTGATAAATTGCTAACGGGCCTGGCGCGTAAGGGCTGTCCCAAAGCACTTCTTGGGACAGCCCCAGCCATGATCGGGTCTGAATAAGAATGCCCTCTCTCAGCGTCCGATCACCCGCAGCTTGCGGAGCAAGGCACGCAAGCCAAGCGCCATCAGCACAAATGGCCCGCCCACCACCACTGCCCAGATCAGGATGTCAGCCAGGAAGCCAAAGATCGTCAGGAAAACCTGGAACGCATTGCTGAAAGTTTGCCCCGGCTTCCAACCCAGCCTGGGAAAGTCTGGCCATGCGCTGGGGCGCGGCCGGAAATTCACTGTGATCTGTGAGTAGACATTCCATCCATCGCCGGTCCAATAACCACTGACTTGATCGTTCTTGACTTTGCCCAGATCCTGCAAGGCGCCGTGCAGCAGGTCGAATTGGGCCGCCGGAACTGCCAATACCTGGGTGATATACAGGCGCTCGTCCTGCTCCCAGGATTGCGAGCTGACCAGGTAGCCGCCATATTGCAGCGCGAGCGACTCGGCACGGCTGGCGGAGTTTTCCGAATTGGATACCTCCAGCTCCAGGTAAGCGTCATAGACGTACTGCGAAGATGGCTGGATGGCAGGTTTTCCTTCGGATGGGTAAGAGGCGATCAACTGGGGTGTATTCTTAGAAGAGCAGGCTGCCAGCAAGATAAGTACGGCACATAGGGCAAGCACTGCTTTGGTTGTTTTCATAGGGCACCTCCTGGCACAAGCCATAGAAATAAAAATATCCTGCAAGCTTTAACCACAGGATAACCTACGTTGCCTTGGCAGGCTTGATATCCAGTTGACAAGAAATTGACAATAAGAATTAAGTTTTACCGGTGTCCGATCGAGATCTACAAATCCTTGGCAAGGTAGGCCGCGGTCAGGTACAGCAGGTGCTTGGGATGCTCATCCAGGTTGGCAAACTTCATCGCACCCAGGCAGGCCATGAATAAAGCCAGGTTAAACTCGCACATCTCTCCCGGGTTGAATAAACAGCGGCCGGCGATATCCCGCAGGGCCGAGAGCAGGCAGAATTCGCCGTAAACAGTGCTGCTCCCGCTGAGCAAATTGGACAGGCCGTCGATATATGCCGTGGGAGTTCTTACGTTCGGCGCGATCAGGTGCGCGATCACCTCTGCGCTCAAATGGGCGAAATCATAAAGCGTGTGCCCGTCGCGGGTCATGGCGAAATCGATCAACCACACAAAACCGCCCGGCCCCTGTAACACATTTTCCAGGTTCAGATCGCCGTGAATGGTGGCTTGTGTTCCGCTCAAGGGGGTATGGAAGATTTTGGGCAGCAGCACCAGTGGGTCGGGCAGGTAATCTAGATCGAAATCCTTAACGAAATCCTGCAGCAGGGTTTGGCGAGTATCTGTGACGAAGCCGCAGGCGCCGTTTGGTTCTTCCAGGCCCAGCCAGCGTACCCGCAGCGCCGGTTTGCCTGCCGAAGCCACTCCCAACAGCGAGAGACTTTGCCCATCGGCGCGGCTTTCGCGCACAGGAAAATTGCGCAGGGTCACCGTCTCCCCAACCTTCAGATTCAGCTCTTCGGGCGGTGTGTGCCCATCCAAGATGCGCCCGCGCCCGCTGACCGGCTTGAGCACCAGGTGCGTGGGCAGCACCTGGTCGTACTCCTGCGACAGGCGGAAGGTGTAAGGGCGGCGCTGCATCCACCAATTGGGACCGAAGGTTTCAAAAACCTTGTAGATCAGGGCAGGATCCGGGTCTTTTTGCAGCGCCTGGCGCAAACTGATGGGCGCCTGTCCGGGGGCATGGATAAATGTATACTGAAGGGCCGCCTTGCTTGAGCCGCGTACCGTCACCGGGGAATGTTGGATGCGCGCTGTCACCGGAGGCAGCGTGTCCTTCACGAAGCGCTCGTAATTTTCGAACTCTCGCCGGATATCTCCTGCCTGTCCAATCTTGACAATCGTGTGCGCATCCGCGCGCCCGTCGCCTCGGATGGGTTGGCCCAGGAAAGTGCGCGCCCCTGAATAGCCCGAAAGAAACTCGGGTTGGATGATCAGTTGATCATAGCGCCGGAACAGGCTGCGCAGCAGCGAAGTCTCTTGTGGCGAAAGCTCCAGGCCCGGGGGTGTATTCACTGCCAGGGCTGGGTTGGGGGCGACCGTTTTTAAAATCGATGGTGATGGAACTGCAAAGGCTGCCAGGCCCACTGCCAGGAAACCGCCGCCCAGGATCATACCGAGCAATCCGCCGGCCATTGCCTGGCTGCGCGTCATGCCAAAGAAAGATGAAACGCCCACCTCCAAGCTGCGGCTGTAAGCTATCGATTCGCGCTGACCGCCGGCCATGCCTGCCTCAGGTTTCCAGCGCAGCAGCAGAGTCACCGTCAGGCGTTGCTGGCCGGACGTTTTGGGCTGCAGTGACCAGAGCCAGGAGGCTGTTTCACCTGCTGTCAGGAAGAATTCTTGTTCATCGTAGGGTGAGATCTCAAACCCCACTCCATTCAGGCGGGCGGCTGCATAGAGTTCATATCCTGGCGGGCGGGAAACCTGAACCTGCGTAACGTCTGTCTGGTGTTCTGGAAAGTCCGTGGTCACCTGGTAGCCGTCTTTCGAAGGGATCAGTGACAGGCGGATCACATCGGAATCACCCAGGCGCATATTGGAGGGCCATTCCAACTCAACCTGGCGTTCCTCCATAATCACCACCGGCGTGACAGGCTGCGTGGTGGTGGTAGGGATATCAACGATCTGTTGTGTAGGCGCTGCACCTGGTTGTGGGCTGGGCGTAGCCCCAGCCTGGGAAGTGGTTGCCTGGATTTCTGCGGCCGCAGCCGGCGTTGGCGAGGCTGCGCCGGAGGCGGTTTCTTTCTCCACCTCAGCCGCTTGCGTCTCTTGCGGCTTTGCAGCTTGTGGCGTAACCGACTGCGAGCAGGCTGCCAGGAGCATTATGCCTAGTCCGATGATGCACAGAAGGGTATATTTTTTCACGTGTCTACCGGCTCCCAGGTCATGGCGGCGCGAACAGGGTGGGTGACAGGGGGGCCTGCTCACGCAGCACCTCCACCGGCCAATAAGCGTAGGCTAACGCCGCTAAAGAGCACAAAAGGATCATCAATCCTAAGACGATTAACAGAAGTCGCAAGTTCCTGAAAGCCATTAGCGTTCTCACAATAGTATAATACAACCAATACCCTCACCTGGTCAACGGTAAAATGATGATTTGGGAAACCTATCCAGAAGAATATCGTTTTGCAGAAGTTCAGGCCATCACTGCTGCTGTCCGTGCCGGTGAATGTGCCGCGCTGGTGGGTTTGAGCGGCTCTGGCAAGAGTAACCTGCTGGCATACCTGGCGCACAATCTAGTGCGCAGCGAGGCTCTCTCTTTCTTCTTGGTAGATTGTAACCGACTTTCCGAGTATTCCTCTTCTGCTTTGTTCCGCCTGGCGCGTACAGCCCTGGATTCGAGGAGTGCACCTGCTGGAGATGAATTCACCGCATTAGACCAGGCGCTGGCCGCTTTTGGGCATACCCGCAAAATATGCCTGCTCTTTGATCGTTTCGATGCTTTGCTTGCTGCGGATTTGCTTGAGAATTCAAAAAAGGCCGAATCCTTCTCGACTTTGGCCGGCAACCTGCGCGCCTTGCGGGATGCCCATAAATACATTTTGACTTTTGTCGTTGCCACGCGGCGACCTTTGATTGACCACACCGAATTGGCGGAATTGTTTTATGCCCACACCTTGTGGCTGGGCCCTCTGAGTCAGAACGATGCACTCTGGAATGTCCAACGCTACAGCGCCCGCCTGGAACAGAACTGGAATGAAACAGTGATCGAAAAGATCATCCAGCTTTCAGGTGCGTATCCTTCGTTTTTGCGGTCGGTTTGCGAGGCGTACGCGGCCGGATGCGCCTTGAATCTGCCTGCTTTAGCCGAACACCCTGCTGTTCTGCGCAGGCTGCACGAGTTTTGGGCTGATCACCCCAGCGAAATGGAATTGGCGTTATCTCGCCTGGCTGATAATCCTCTCCTGGCCTCTCCGCGCCTGCCATTATCGGGCCAGGCCCAGCTTACTGCCAAAGAACACTTGCTGTGGGAATACCTGGTCGCACATCCTCATCTTGTTTGTGAGAAGGATGATATCATTCGGGCTGTCTGGCCTGAAGACAGAATTTTTGAACGCGGCGTGCGTGATGACAGCCTGGCGCAATTAGTGCGGCGCCTGCGTGAAAAAATCGAACCTGACCCGTCTACGCCGCGTTCAATCCACACCGTGCCCGGTCGGGGCTATCGATTCATCCCAGACCAGGCGTTAAAAACACATGAAGCAAGCTGACAGGAACCTTTTATGAGCTCAAATTATGATTATCCCCATCGGCGCATGAATCCGCTCACTGGCGAGTGGGTGCTGGTATCGCCGCACCGCGCCAAACGTCCCTGGTTGGGCCAGGTCGAAAAGATGCCGTCCTCAGGTATCCCTGCTTACGATCCAACCTGTTACCTGTGCCCGGGCAATGAGCGTGCCGAGGGGATGCGTAACCCACCGTATGCCTCCACCTTTGTTTTCGACAACGACTTCCCGGCGCTGCTGAGACCCGAACAGGTAGATCTGGTTCCACTGGATCTATCACTGCCGAACGAATTGTTTCGGGTCCGCGCCGATTATGGGGTTTGTCGTGTGGGTTGTTTTTCGCCGCGCCATGACCTGACTCTGCCGGAATTATCCCAGCAACAGGTAGAAGCCGTGGTGCGTATGTGGAGCGATGAGACCCGCATGCTGGGGGAGCTTGATTTTGTCAATTATGTGCAGGTTTTCGAGAACAAGGGCGCCACCATGGGCTGCTCCAACCCGCATCCGCACAATCAGATTTGGGCTACCGGTCACATTCCGGTGGAACCTGCGAAGGAATGGCACACCCAGGAAATTTACCTGGACGAGCATGGCTGCTGCCTGCTGTGTGAATACCTGTCGGTGGAACGCCGGCGCGGCGAGCGCATGGTGTGCAGCAATGATCATTTCAGCGCGCTGGTGCCCTTCTGGGCTACCTGGCCTTTTGAAATCATGCTCATTTCCCACCATCACGTGGGCGCCCTGCCCCAGCTAAGTGCCGAAGAGCTGGCCGGCCTGGCGGATATCCTGCGCCGGGTTACCGCGCGGTATGATAACCTGTTTGAGGTCTCTTTCCCCTACTCGATGGGCTTCCACCAGGAACCTACAGATGGACAGCCTCATCCAGGTTGGCACCTGCATGCTCACTTTTATCCACCGCTGCTGCGTTCAGCCACCGTGAAAAAATTCATGGTAGGATTTGAACTGCTTGGAATGCCGCAGCGCGATTTGACGCCCGAAACGGCTGCCGCGCGGCTGCGCGATCTGAGTGATATTCATTATCGGGCCAGGTAAACCGGTGATCATCGAGTAAAATTAGTGGAGCGTCCGCGCACATATCCCACATTTATCCCACATTTATCCCACATGATAACTGATCCTGTCGTAGTACTGATTACCCTGCCATTTCCAGATGAATACATCCATCGCCTGAGCGGCATCTCACCCCTGCTCAAGGTGGTGGTGCAAAAAGCGCATGCGGTGGAAGAAATCCCCGCAGAGCTTTTATTGAATGTTGAGGTGCTGTATACAAACCGCATCCTGCCAACCGTAGAACAAGCGCCGCACCTGCGCTGGATACAATTCCATTGGGCCGGCGTCGATCATGCCCTTTCTGCGCCTATTCTAAAGAAAAGCGACCTGGTAATCACTTCTTTGAGCGGCGCCTCTGTCTCACAAATGGCAGAATTTGCCGTCATGATGATGCTGGCATTGGGCCACCACCTGCCTGCGTTGAGCCAACACCAGCGCCAGGCCGAGTGGCCTTCGCAGCGCTGGGAGCGTTTCAACCCGCTTGAATTGCGTGATAGCACGGTGGGGATTGTTGGTTATGGCAGCATTGGCAGGCAGGTGGCCCGCTTGCTGCAAGCATTTGGCGCTCGTATCCTGGCTGCCAAGCGAGATGCCATGCATCCGGAAGATACCGGTTACATTCCAGAAGGATTGGGTGATCCCGGCGGCGATCTTGTCTACCGGCTGTACCCTTTCCAGGCGCTCAAATCGATGTTCAAGGAATGTGATTATGTGCTGGTATGCGCTCCCCTGACTGCAACCACGCGCAGCATGATCAATACCGAGGCGCTGTCTGCCCTCAAGCCCAGCGCTTACCTGGTGGACATTTCACGCGGCGGCGTGGTCGATCATACTGCCCTGGTCGCTGCCTTGCGAGATCGCAAGATCGCCGGCGCCGCGCTGGATGTTTTCCCTGAAGAGCCTCTCCCAGCCGATAGCCCTCTCTGGAAGCTGCCCAACGTGATCCTCACGCCGCACATATCTGGTTATTCGCCGCGTTATGATGAGCGTGCCCTGGCCCTGTTTTCTGAAAACTTGAATCGTTACCTGGCCGGCTTGCCGCTGTATAACCGCATCAACCTGGAGCAGGGCTATTAAGCCGCACCATGAGCCGCATACCGATCGATATTGTCTTGTTCGACCTTGGAAATACGCTCATCTATTTCGACGGGGTATGGGTGCCCGATATTTTGCAAGAGGGCGATCGCGCCATGCTGTCTTATTTCCACGGTGTTGGCTTATCCCTGGATGAAAATCTCTTCATTCCTGAGTTCGAGCGCCGGCTGTTGGAGTATTACGAGCAGCGCGAAAGCGATCTGATCGAACAGACCACCGCCTCTGTGGTCTACCAATTGCTTGTCGATATTGGCTATCCCAGCATTCCGCCGGAAATCGCAAAAAAAGGCGTAGAAGTCATGTATTCGACCAGCCGGCAGTACTGGCAGCCCGAAATCAACACCGTCTCCACCTTGCAGGCGCTCAAAGAGCGCGGTTATCGCCTGGGCATAATCTCGAATGCCGGTGATCATGAGGATGTGCAGGCTTTGGTGGATAAGGCTCAGGTGCGACCCTATTTTGATATCATCTTGACCTCGGCTAGGGAGGGTATCCGCAAACCGAACCCACGCATCTTTTATAACGCCCTAGCGCACTGGCAGGCCGTTCCTGCTCAAGCTGCCATGGTAGGTGATTTGCTGAACGCAGACATCCTGGGCGCTCGCAATGCAGGCCTCTTCAGCATCTGGATCACCCGGCGAGCCAATACACTGGCTCAAAAGACCAATACGCCGGAGATTCATCCCGATGCAGTCATTGCAGACCTGGATGATCTCTTGCCGCTCCTCGAGACCCAGGCCCGACCGGTTTGACCGCTGCCAGGCCAGTGACTTATTCTTCTGGGCGGGGCGCCAGCTTGAGAACCGTTTCCTGGTATTTTCCATCTCGCAAGATGGTCAGCGTGACCTCTTGCCCGGGGCGGGTTTCCAATGCCACGTATACCAGCAGATCGTCAAAAGAAGATACCGGAACGCCGTTAATGGCCGTAATGATATCGCCGCCAATATCCTCTTCCCGGCCATCCACAGTGATCGTCTGGCTGGCGCCGCGCAGTCCGGCCTTGTCAGCCGGGCCTTCCTCAACGACTTCCCATAAGTAAGCGCCTGTCTCAACCGGCAGTTCCATGGCTTTCGCCAGGGAGTAATCCACGCTGTGGCCGCGCACACCCAGCCACGGCCATTCATACTTGCCATCCTGGATGAGCACCGGCACCACTCTGGAAATGATGCTGACCGGGATTGCAAAACCCACTCCGCTGTTGCTCGCGCTGAAACTACCGGTTTCGATCTGCGCGTTCACCCCAATCACCTCACCGTTCATATTCAGCAGCGGGCCGCCTGAATTCCCCGGGTTGATCGCCGCATCCGTCTGAATAGATTGCGGGATTGAAAAGACCGTCAAAGCCGGGATGGTGCGTCCCAGGGCGCTGATAATACCGCGTGTCAGCGTGCCCTCGTAGCCAAAGGGATTGCCGATCGCAACCACGCTCTGTCCAACTGCCAATTCATCCATGCTTCCCAACGGCAGGGCGCCAACACCAGATGGCATGTCTTCTACCCGTACTGCCGCCAGGTCACTGTGCAGATCCTCGCCAACCAATTCGCCTGGGCGAGTGCGCCCATCTGAGAAAATCACATCGATCTGTTTTGCTCCATGCACCACGTGGGCGTTGGTGACAATATAGCCGGCTGCATCATATACAAAGCCAGAACCTTGCGACAATGGCGTCACTACGTTGTCTTGCATGAAGTATACCGTCAGGTTAACCACCGATGGGTTGGCTCGCTGGTAAAGCTCCACCAACACGCCTTCATCGTCGGAGGAATTTTGATAATTGACCGGTGCAGATTGGGTAGCCGGTACGACCACCGTGATAACGACTGGCATGTTTGGGGTTGGGGTGGCGCTCCTGGATGAACTCCAGCAAGCCAAAGAGCTCAGGCTCAGCGCCATCACGATCCCGAGCAGCGCGAGTGTGCGAAAGTGCTTTTTCATCTTGGTTGGCATAGCTGATTACCTTTCTTATCTTATGCAATCTTCAACGTTGGTTCGCTCGAAAGAGGCGAAAGTTGTTTTGCTAGTATCCTCTGCGGATTACCGCTCAACAATCCAGGGGAAAGTGTCACACCCCTCTTTTTTGAGATGATACTTTTGCTATAGTATAAGGCGAAAACCTGAGAAAATCCTGAGATTGGGATAAGAGCAGTATTTTAATATTCCAAGACTTCGCAATCTCACTAGGATTTATGATCAAGATTTCTTGCGAAAGATGACCCCCAACATGATTAGGCCGGCGGCAGCCAGGATCACTCCCAAGAACCACCCTGGCGAAGAATCGCCTGGCGGAGCGGCGGGCGTGGTGCCAGTCGTCGGGCTGGGCATAGGCGTTTTGCTGCGGGTGGCGGTGGGCGGGGGGAGTGTGTATGTAGCGGTGGCCGTTGCAGTCGCAGGCCCAGGCGTGAACGTCAGCGTGGCGGGCGGTGTGACCTGTAATACCAATCTTTGATCTGGCTTAATGATGGAAGTATTATTGAGCCCATTCCACGACATCAAGTCGATCAACGAGAGGCTGTACAGGCTGGCAATCCATGATAATGTTTCGCCGCTTCGCACGGTGTGATAATACATTCCATCGCTGGCTGGTGTTAACTTCTCAATGGGCGTCAGCGGCCGCGGGGTTGGGCTGGGGGTGATACGGCCGGGAGAGATCAGCAGCTTCTGGTTGATCTGCAGCGGCCAATCTTCCTGGATGCCGTTCAAAGCCAGGATGGTTGCCATAGATACCTGGTATGCCTGGGCAATGGTGATCAGAGTCTGGTATGGTTGTACCGTATGAACGATCTTTCCATCGGCATCGGGGATGGCCGGGATGATCATACCTACCGGTGTGGGCGTGGCGTACCCCTCGGTGCTGACGCTTGGAATGAACAAGCGCTGCCCCACCCGCAGGCTGTTTTCTCTGGATAGGTTGTTCCAAACCTCCAGGTCGTGAATGGTGATGCGATAAGCAATCGCAATCGACCAGAAAGATTGACCCATCTCCACGATGTGGTAGATCTTGCCATCTGCATCGGGCGTGGCAATCTTTACCGGAACAATGATCTGCGGAACTCGCGTGACGCCCGGCTCGGGGGTTGAGCCTCCAATATACGTATATTCGCCGCATGAATTGGCAGACGTGTAGGCTGCTTGCAAAATGTAATAATACCGTCCGTCCGATGTTTGTGCTACGCCTGCTCCCACGTGGCAATATGCTGGAACAACGGCCGGGCGCATGTGATCTGCGTCGGACCATACGATCATGATCTGGTCGATAGCCATGTTGCCAACGGCAAAATTTTCGGTCGCCCACACTTCAGCGCCCCCGCCATAACCGGCAGCCTTGATCCGGCCGCGCACATCGCCGATGTGCCAGGACATATTGTTGGCAGCCATGGTCTCGGCGGTGGCCTGGGCCACCGCATTGACAATCGGGTCTTCGATCAAAGCTGGCAGGCCATAGGACACGCGCAGCGTGTTCATGGCAATGATCAGTTCGTAGGCCGTCACTGCTCCTGACCGGGCCTGGTTGGGAGTCAAAACGCCAGCCCGCGCGGCTCTCTTAGGGTACAGCGATCCGACCAAAACAAAGATGATCAGGCACCATGTAACGATATGTTTTGAACGCACAAGATAATTATAAATGATTTTCTCTCCCATTGTCGAATCCGTTGGCTTGTGCTACAATCGCTCCCAATGAACGCACAGCCTTTGTCCTGCCTGTATCACCATCATCATACCACTCCAGCCGGCCTCCTTACCGGGCAGGATTGTTTTAACGGTTGATCGTTCACCCAGAAAACCGTTCAAAACTCAAGCGCCCTCCGGTAAGGAGGGCGCTTTTGATTATTTTTTATCTTTTCGGAGGTACTTATGGCAGAAAGTTTCAATGAAATTCGCCTGGCGCTGCCCAGCAAAGGACTGTTGGCAGAAGGCGCCCTGGCTCTTCTGGAGAACGCCGGTTTGCGCGTGCATCATCCCAACCCGCGCCAGTACAAAGCCAGTATCCCTAGCCTCCCCGGCCTGACCGTGCTTTTTCAACGCCCCGGAGACATCGTGGTCAGCGTACGCGATGGAAGCGTGGACTTTGGCATTACCGGCTGGGATGTGGTCGAAGAACGCCGCGGTTCCGATGGTAAAGTGATCGTCGTCCACCCGGCCTTAGGTTTTGGTTATTGCACGCTGAACGTGATCGTGCCGGAAACCTGGGAAGGGGGAGAGGTCAATACGATGTCCGATCTCAAGCGCTGGCAAGATGCCTTAGACCGCCCGGCGCGCGTGGCCACCAAATTTCCGAACCAAACGCGTGCCTTTTTCGACCGTTTTGGGTTAAAAGAAGTCGAATTGATATTTGCAGAAGGTACGCTCGAAATTGCTCCGACCATTGGTTATGCTGACCTGATCACCGACTTGGTTTCCACTGGCACCACCCTGCGCGACAATCGCTTGAAGAAGCTCGACGATGGGCAGATCCTGGCCTCGCAAAGCTGCCTGATCGCCAACCGCGCCACCCTGCGCAGCAATCCCGAAGCGCTGCGCATTGCCAGGCAGTTGTTGGAATTTATCGTGGCTTACTTGCGCGCCTCGGTGACCGTCGCTGTGTTTGCCAATATGCGCGGCGACTCGCCTGAGAGCATCGCTCAGCGCATGTTCACTCAGCAAGTCATCGGCGGCTTGCAGGGGCCCACACTTTCGCCGCTGGTCACCCGCCAGGGAGATAAATGGTTTGCTGCCCACCTGATCGTGCGGAAAGATCAATTGGCACAGGCCATTCAGGAACTGCGCCAGGTAGGCGGCAGCGGTGTGGTTGTTGCTCCCGTCGCTTATATCTTTGAAGAAGAACCGGTTGAATACCAAACCATGCTTGCTATGTTGGAGGAACCCAATGCTTAAGATCTATGATATCGATACTGCCCGCCGCACTATTTTGAAGCGCACACCACTCAGCAGCACATCTTGCCCGCCTGCATTGCAAGCAAGTGTTGAGAGATTGTTTGGCGCGGGTGTAACGCCATCCCAGGCCGTCGCCCAGATCTTATCTTCCGTGCAAGAAGAAGGTGATGATGCCCTGCGGCGCTGGTCCAGGCTGATCGATCGCGCCGCACTGGATGATTTTCGGGTGCCGGTCGAACAGTTGAAAGTTGCTTATGACGCCACCCCGCCTGATCTGCGCCAGGCGTTAGAACTGGCTGCCGAACGCATCCGCGCCTTCCACAGCTTACAGCCGCTGCCCAACTGGCAAACGAAGTCTCTGGGAGGCATCCTGGGGCAGCGCGCCAGCCCAGTCGAGCGCGCCGGGGTTTATGTGCCGGGGGGAACGGCGCCCTTGCCATCTTCTCTGTTGATGTCTGTCATTCCCGCCCAGGTCGCCGGCGTGCCCCAGATCGTGGTCTGCACCCCGCCCGGTTCGCATTTCTCCATCCTGGCAGCTGCCTATTTGTGCGGCATTGAGCAGGTGTTCCAATTGGGTGGAGCGCAGGCCATCGCCGCCATGGCTTTTGGCACGCAAAGCGTGCCCAAGGTGGATAAGATCGTGGGCGCCGGTAACCTGTTCGTTACCCTGGCCAAGCAGCAAGTCTATGGCCTGGTAGGGCTAGATGGCTTGGCAGGTCCCACCGAAACTACTGTGGTCGCAGATGGACGCGCCAACCCGGCCTGGGTGGCTGCAGATTTGTTAGCACAGGCCGAACACGATGTGCTTGCCAGCGCCATCTTGCTTACGCCCGATCGAAAACTGGCGGAAGCCGTTCAAGTAGAAATTGCCCGGCAAATGGAAATGCTTTCGAGGACGGATGTAATCGCGCAGTCGCTCACCTCCCGCTCGGGTATCGTGATAACACCCGACCTGCAAACAGCCGCTGCCTTGGCCAGCGAATACGCGCCGGAACACCTCTGCCTGGCAGTTGAGAACCCGCAGGAAGCTGCCCAATGGGTGCGCAACGCCGGTGGTATATTCCTGGGCGAGCGTTCGTTTGAAGTCTTGGGCGATTATGTGGCTGGGCCTAGCCATGTCATGCCTACCAACGGCACGGCGCGTTTCGCCTCCCCGTTAAACGTAATGGATTTCATCAAGATCATCAGCATTGTTGCCCTGGATGATGAGACCAGCCGGCGCCTGAGCGTTGCTGCGGGAACCATCGCCCGCGCCGAGCAGTTGACCGCGCACGCCGCCGCCGCCGATTTTCGAGCGGCTGCTTCAGGAGACAGCCATGTTTGAGCCAGAGCAATTGATCCGCGGGCATATTCATGAAATGCCTGCCTACAAACCAATCGTGCCTTTCGATGTCTTATCCAGGCAGATGGGGCGCCCGGTGGAGCAGATCATCAAGTTGGATGCGAACGAGAACCCCTATGGCCCCTCGCCGCGCGCCCGGCAGGCCCTGGCCGGGCTGCAGTACGCCCACATCTATCCTGATCCTGAGAGCTGCATCCTGCGTTCAGCCCTCTCTGCCTTCACCGGGGCGCCCGAAGAATGCCTGTTAGCTGGCTCCGGTGTGGACGAATTGCTCGATCTGCTTCTGCGTCTTCTGATCAGGGAAGGCGATAAGGCCATGATCTGTTCGCCCACTTTTGGGATGTATGCCTTCGACACCCGCCTGAATGCCGGGCAAGTGGTCGATGTGCCGCGGCGGGCTGATTTTTCTCTGGATCTGGAGGCCATTCGGCAAGCCGTGGACGCACAGCATCCCAAGGCTCTTTTCCTGCCTGCGCCCAACAACCCAGATGGCTCGCTGCCTGGCGCTCAAATGATCGACGCCTTGTTGGAATTGCCCACCTTGCTTGTTCTAGATGAAGCCTATATTGAATTTACTGGGCAAGGCCGGCTTGGCGAACTTGGCTCGCGTATCAAGCAAGTTGCCAGGCGCGATAACCTGATCGTCATGCGCACTTTTAGCAAATGGGCCGGGCTGGCAGGCCTGCGCGTGGGATATGGCGCCTTCCCTGCCTGGCTGATGCCTGCTCTGTGGAAAGCCAAGCAGCCCTATAATGTCAATGTCGCTGCCAGCCAGGCTGCCATAGCCTCCCTGGCAGACACCAAATACCTTGGGGATATTGTGGCCCGGCTGGTGGCCGAGCGAGAACGATTGCTCGCGGGATTGGCGCAAGTGCCTTATTTGCAACCCTACCCCACGCGCTCCAACTTCATCTTATGCCGGGTTACGCATGCTTGGGGCGATGATACAATTTCCCCAGGCCAGGCGCTTAAAGATTTCTTGATCAAACATGGTATTATGATCCGGTATTTCGACACACCCAGGCTGCGCGATCACATTCGTATCAGTGTTGGACGGCCCGAACACACGGATGCTGTTCTGGAGGCTTTACAATGCATGTCATAAAACCCACTCAATCCCCGCGTTACCAGCGCGACGGCATCACTTCTTACCTGCTGATCTCCGAGCGTACCTGTGGAGCGCAGAAATTGTCGATCACCCTGGTAGAAATGGAGCCCGGCGGCTTTCAAAATATTCACCGGCATGAACCGGAGCAAGCTTACACGATCATCGAAGGCTGCGGCGTCATGCAAGTAGGCGCTGAGCAACTCCCGGTCGGCCCAGGCGACTCCATCTTCATCCCTTCCTGGAGCGATCATGGGCTGCGCAATACGGGCGGCGGGCGTCTCAAATACCTGAGCGCTTGTTCGCCCTCTTTTACCCTGCAGCAGTGCACGGATTGGTGGCCCCTACCCAACCAGGAAGAGAGTGAACATGAACCGGATTGCTAAAATCTCACGCAAAACCAACGAAACCGATATCCAGTTGGAGGTTAACCTGGATGGCAGCGGCATACACCAGGTCGATACCGGCGTTGGCTTTCTCGATCACATGCTGAACCATGTTGCCGTGCATGGCATGCTCGACCTTCGCCTCAAGGCTGGCGGCGACTTGCAGGTGGATGTTCACCATACCGTAGAAGATTGCGCCTTGGTGTTGGGGCAGGCCATCGACCAGGCCTTGGGCGAACGAAAAGGCATCGTCCGCATGGCTTCTGCTTATGCGCCGATGGATGAAACGTTGGCTCTGGTGTGCCTCGACCTTTCAGGAAGGCCCTATCCTGTGATCCAGGTGGAATGGCGCAGCCCGGCGGTCGGCGGCATTCCTACCAGTTTGCTCACCCATTTTTTTGAATCCCTGGCGTTTGCTTCTCGCAGCAACTTGCATGCCCGCGTATTGTACGGGCGTGACGATCACCACCAGGCCGAGGCGCTTTTTAAGGCATTCGGCCGGGCGTTGGAGGCTGCCGTGCAGATCGACCCGCGCCGCCGTGGCAGCGTCCCGAGCACCAAAGGAACGCTGGTATGATCGCCCTGGTCGATTACGGTATCGGGAACTTACGCTCGGTAGAAAAAGCACTGCAAGCGGTTGGCGCCCAGGTCATCCTGACGGACGACCCTGCCGTCATCCTGGCTGCCGATAAAGTCGTCTTACCGGGCGTGGGCGCGTTTGGCGATGGCGCGCAAGGCCTGCAGCAGCGCGGCCTGGCTGCGGTTGTGCAAGAATTGGCCCGCCGCAGTACGCCCCTGCTGGGCATCTGCCTGGGTATGCAGCTTTTGTTCGAGAATAGCTATGAAATGGGAGAACACCGCGGCCTGGGCTTGCTGCCAGGCAGCGTTTTGCGTTTTCCCGAGCTTTCATTGCCTGCTGGACAGGCCATGAAGGTTCCCCAGACCGGCTGGAATCAGGTCGCTGTAGAGCAGGATTCTCCCTTGCTGGCAAATTTGCAGAGCGGTTTTTATGCCTATTTCAACCACAGCTACTATTGCGCTCCGCAGGAGGCTGCCAATATGTTGGGCAGCACGGAATATAGTTTGCGTTACGCCAGCATTGTGGGGCGCGGCGCCTTGTATGGTGTGCAGTTCCATCCTGAGAAAAGCCAGGCCGTGGGGCTGCAAATCCTGCGTAATTTTGTAGAACACTGTTAGGCGAGAGAAATATGGATTCCTTCATTGTTTATCCAGCCATCGATTTACGCAACGGAAAAGTTGTGCGCCTGCAAGAGGGCGATCCAGACCGGCAAACTACCTATGACAGCGACCCTGCTCGCATAGCCAGGCGCTGGTTCGAGGCCGGCGCCGGCTGGCTGCATGTGGTCAATCTGGATGGCGCCTTTGGCGAACGCGGCGCCGAAAACCTGCCGGCCCCAGGCACCACAATCGATCAGTCAATGCGCGTGCCGCCGCCGGCCCCAGGCACCACAATCGATCAGTCAATGCGCCCGCAGCCGCCGGCCCCAGGCACCACAATCGATCAGTCAATGCGCCCGCAGCCGCAGATTCTGCAATCGATCCTGCAGGTTGCCAAAACTTTCGGCGGCAAGGTCCAGTTCGGCGGAGGGCTGCGCACCCTGGAACAGATCCAGACCGTCTTGGATGCCGGCGTCAGCCGGGTGCTGCTGGGGACGGCGGTCATTGCCTCGCCAGCGTTGACTGCTGAAGCGCTGGCTGCCTGGGGTGCTGAGCGAATTGGCGCTGCTCTGGATGCTCGCGATGGCAAGATCCGGATCAGTGGCTGGCAGCAGGATACCGGCATGGACGCCAACCAGGTTGGGCAAAGCCTTTACCGGCTTGGCCTGCGTACGGTCATCTTTACTAATATTGCCCGCGACGGCATGGGTACGGGTGCGGATATTCGAGCAGCCCAGGCTTTGGCTGCCCAAAGTGGCTTGAAAGTGATTGCTTCGGGTGGTGTGCGTTCTCTGGATGATGTGCGGCAAGCGCGCCAGGCCGGCCTGGCAGGTATCATCATTGGTAAAGCGCTGTATGAAAATGCGATTGACTTGACGGAGGCGCTCAGGTTATGTTAGCCAAAAGGATCATTCCCTGTTTAGATGTCAAAGATGGGCGCGTGGTCAAAGGCGTCCGTTTTATCAACCTGCGGGATGCCGGCGATCCGGTTGAGCAGGCCCGCCTGTACGATCGCATGGGCGCAGATGAACTGGTTTTCCTGGATATCTCCGCCAGCCATGAGGGACGGCAGATTACCGCCGGTATGGTGCGCCGGGTGGCCGATGAGGTCTTCATGCCGCTGACGGTCGGAGGTGGCATTCGCACGGTGGAAGATATGCGCGCCATTTTGCTGTCAGGCGCTGACAAAGTCGGTGTGAACACGGCCGCCGTGCAAAACCCGGAAGTGTTGCGCGCCGGAGCCGAACGTTTCGGCAGCCAGTGCATTGTGCTGGCTATCGATGCCCGCCGGACTGCCCCAGGTCGATGGGAAGTGTACACCCACGGCGGCCGGCGCCCAACTGGCCTGGATGCCATCGAATGGGCTGTGCAGGGCGTTTCTTTGGGGGCCGGCGAGATCTTGCTGACCAGCATGGATGGAGACGGAACGCTGAATGATTATGATATTGACTTGACCGCTGCCATTGCCGGGGCAGTCAATGTTCCTATCATTGCCAGCGGCGGGGCGGGCTCACCCGAGCATTTTGCCAACGTGCTGACCAAAGGGAAAGCCGATGCAGCCCTGGCCGCCACGTTGTTTCATGATAAAAAGTTAACCGTGGGCCAGGTCAAGAAATATTTACTAGCGCGCGGCATACCGGTACGCCCGGTCGGTTTGGACGTGGGTTGGGAGGACGTCGATGCTTAAATATGATCAGAAAGGCCTGATCCCGGCTGTTGTCCAAGATGTGCGCACCGGCGAGGTGTTGATGGTGGCCTGGATGAATGCTGAGTCCTTGGAGCTCAGCCGCCAGACAGGCGAAGCGCACTTTTGGAGCCGCAGCCGCCAGAAGTTGTGGCGCAAAGGGGAAACCTCGGGCAACGTGCTGCGGATTCAAGAGATCCGTGTGGATTGTGACGAAGATGTGTTGTTGCTGCGTGTGATCCCTGCCGGCCCGGCCTGCCATACCGGCCAGCGCACCTGTTTCTATCGCACCCTGGAGGAAGTATGCTGAACGAATTGTTTGCCATTATTACCGATCGCAAGGCTCACCCCCGCCCTGGTTCTTATACCAATCGTTTGCTGGATCAGGGAGAAGATGAGATTCTCAAAAAAGTGGGGGAAGAGGCCATGGAAGTCATCCTGGCTGCCAAGGGCCAGGGCGATCAACGCCTGATCGAGGAAGTGTCCGACCTGTTCTACCATACGCTGGTATTGCTTGCCAGCCGCGATCTAACCCTCTCACAGGTCGAAGCAGAACTGCGCCGGCGTCATGCCCAGCCGGTCGCCGAAAAGAAATAAACTTGTCGATTGCGCCCAAAGGCGTTTTTAATTGCCCAGAACAGGAATTTCCAGCTTGCTTGTGCGCATGCGCTCGACAAGCCCCCGAATATTTATTCTTTTCTGTTCATTGCGCAGCTTGCAGGCTGCCTGGCTGAAATAATGATGCCCGGATAAGAAGCGATACTGGCCGATCAGCCACTTGTCATCCGTGATCACCGTGCCGAAAAAGCTCAGTTCTTTCTGCAGCCACAGGCTCACCGGCCAATAATCTTCTCGCCCCAAAGAGTCCAGGTCGGCGTCTGCAATGATCATTTGTAAGAGCGTGTGCGGGTTTTGGGGCAGCCTGGTCACCTCGATCAGGCCGCGGATCACTTTCAAGTGCCGCCGGCTAAAGCCAAACTCCGGCAGGATCTCTTCTGCCATCTGGATGCTCATGTTTTCGTGCTGGGTGCGTACAACGCTGTAATCGATCCCTGGCTTGCCCATCTGGGTAAATCCAAGATCATGGTAATAGGTTGCGATCTGCAGCAGTTCAAGTGCCTGGCCGCTCACGCCTTCTAACGTGGCCAGGCCTTCCACAGCCACAGCCACATCGTCCCGCGTGTGCACCAGGGAGTGGTAGTACAGGTGGGGCGATAATTCTTTTTCTAATCTATCCAGAGCGTATCGTTTTGCCCCTTCGAAGTCGAACCTGCGCCTCACGAATAAGTTCATAGCTTGCCCTTTTCCGATGTTTGACCTGGCCAGGACTGGAAGTAATTGTATCGCGTTTGTAATTTTTTGCCCACGAGTATCTATTTGCTTGAATTGACCTCGATCGGAAACTCGACCTGGCAGGTCATGCCCCAGCGTAGGCGCCGGTCCACATCCTCCAGCCTGATCCGCGCCGTGTAGGTTACATCGCCGGCCTTTTCCAGGTAGGTATCACTGATCGACTCCACCACGCCCGCAATTGCCAGGTCGGGCAGCGCGTCAGGTATCAGCTCCACGCCTTGCCCCACCTGGATGTTGACCACATCGTTTTCGTTCAGGTCGGTTGTTTCGACAAACCACTGCGAGAAATCGGCGATCACTATGATCACCTGGTTGGCCAAAACGCGTTCGCCGCCGGTGAAATTCACCTTGACGATCGTACCGCTGAACGGCGCTTTGAGATCCAGCTTATCTAGTGCAGCCTGGGCGGCTGCCACCTGCGCCCGGGCGTTGTTGAGGCGCGCTTCTACCAGCGCCAGGTCGTCAGGATCAGGTCCGCTCCGCCGGTCCGCCTCGGTCTGGCGCGCCTCCTCCAGGCTGTTGGCTGCCATCTCTACCTCGGTCTTTGCCTGCTCCAGCTCGTTGATCAACAGATCGCGCTCTCGTACGGCCTGGTCGTAATCGTCCCTGGCTTTCTCAAGCTCGTCTTCGGCCCTCTTGCGGTCCGCTTGATCCGGGTCCATATCTCTGTATTTGTCATAATCGTCTTCGGCGTCTTCCAGATCGTCTTTTGCCTCTTCGACTTGCAGGCGTGCCTTGTCGATCTTCTCCTGGTGTTCACCGGTGTCGATCTTATCCAGCGCCTCTTGCGTCCAGATATGAGCGCGCTCGGCCTGCAAAACGTCCAGGCTGGCCTGGTTGTAAGCCAGGTCGGCTTTTGCCAGCAAGGTATCGTAATCTTGCTGCGCGCTCAAAGATTCTAATTCTGCCGCCGCGAGGGATGCCTGCACAGTTTCCCGTTCTCCCAGGCGCGCCAGGACTTGCCCGCTGGTCACCTGGTCGCCTTCTTCTACCAGTATTTCTGTCACTTGTCCGCCGGTTGTAAAAAACAAGTTGGCATCGTTTTTGGGCATCAGGCGGCCCTCTGCGATTACTATTGTCGCTTTCGAGTTGTTTTCCAAGCTGGCGCGGGGCGTAGGCGCAGGCTTTTGAATGCTCGCCCACCCATTGCAAGCTGAAAGCAGGCCAGCCAATAGTAAAGCCACAAGAGAAAAGACGGTCTTTAGATGTGTTTTATTCATATGCCAATACCTCCCGTATTGTCAGGCGGGCAGCGTTGCGCGCCGGGATCACACTTGCCAGAATCGACAACACTACCACCACGATAAGCCACAATATAACACCCGTAGGTGTGTAGGTGAAGTCGGCTGCTGCGCCAAACAAGGCCATATTGATTGCGTTCGACATCACCGTACTGATTGGAAAAGCCACCAGCGTACCAAAGAACCAGCTCATCAAACCGATAAGCATCCCTTCGACCATCACCAGGCTCATGATCGCCCGGTCTGAAGCGCCGATTGCCCGCATGATACCGATCTCACGGGTGCGTTCCAGCACGTTCATACTCATCGTGCCCGACAGGCCAATACTTCCTACCATGGCGATCAAAGAGGCCATGATGAGTAAAAAAGCCGTCAGGGTGTCCAGCCCATCTGAGGTTGTGGCGGTCAGAGATTGCCCGGCTGTGATTTCAGCGATTTCGAAGCCCCGCGCCTTCAGGCGGGTTTCGATCTCATCCCCGATTTGTTTCTGTTCTTCCAGCGTCAAACCTTGCCGGTCGGCAATGATCCGGTATGCGCTGGCCTTGTTTCTTTCTCCGATCACATTCGAGAGATATTCATAAGTGGTGTAGGCCACGTAACCGCCGCTTTTCCCAGCCAATTGAAAGAAGCCAACGATCAGCATTTCTTCCTTTTTCTGGCCAATTTCTACCTGGATCGTATCGTTCACTTGCAGATCGGGGAAGGTTTCACGGAAACGCTCGTTGACCACGATCGCGTTTTTGTCGCCTGCCTTTACCCAGCGACCCTCCAGCACGATCGGATCGACCAGGCGGCTGCCCGCAGGGGGCGCCAGAAGATGAAGGCTTTCTCCTTGTGACCCATCCGGCAGCGCCAGCTTACCGGCTGCTGCGGCCCAACCCTCCACTTCGGCGATGCCTGGTATGCGGCTCAACTCTTCTTGCACCTGATCGATGCGGTAATTCCGCTGTAAAGAAAGGTTGATATCTGCCATAAAATAACGGCCGATACGCTCGACGTAAAGTGCCAGGGACCTTTGTACGTTGAAAGTGGCGATGAAGATTGCTCCGCCCAGCGTCAGGGTGAACAGCGTCATAAATAGGCGGCCCTTGCGGCGGAAGATATTGCGCAGCGAGACCAACAGCGGGCGAGACAGGCCGCGTATTTTTCCTACCCAGGCATCCAACCGGCTCTTGCGACTCGTTGGCTTGGACGAACTGTAGCTGCTCATGGCCTCGATGGCTGAGATGCGTGTGCCGTGTAGGATCGGCATGAATCCGGCTGCCTGCGGTACGATCAGGGCGATCACCAGTTGCAATATGACTGCCATGGGCTCGATGCGGTACCCCTGGGCAACCACGTTGATCGCTGAGCCCAGGTATTCGATCAACCAGTAAGCCACGCGGCTGGCAAGCGGCATGGCTATTAAGAAAGCGATCAGTCCAAACGCGAAGATCAACACCATATAAATGCCAATGATCTGCTGTTGGCGTGCGCCAATCGTTTTCATCACGCCGATCTGTTGTATCTGCTGGTTGAGCAGAGATTGTAGCGTATTCGTAATCAGAAAACCGCTTAAGAAAACCACCATGAAGCCGAGCAGAAACAACACGCTGGCAATGGCCTGCACATAGATCCGGTTCGGGTGATCATCGGAGGCGCGGATTGCAGAGCTGTAGACCACCCGCCCGGTGCCTTCGATCTCGTGGATCACATGATTGGCCACCTGTCGTAGATGGCTTTCGTCTTCTCCGTTTTCGTCAACGGTAACCAATAATACGTTCATCGTGGTGGGATATTCCAGCCACTCCAAAGTTTCCAGGGTGACGTATCCCTGGATGGGCGCCAGGAAGAAACCGCCGGCGCTGGTCGTGCCAATGGTTTGATCGTTCACCACGCCTACCAGTTGTAAGGAGCGTTTTTTGCCGGAAGGGGTTTCGAGCACCACCCATCTGTCATTTCCCGCAGCGGTATCTTCCAAGAGATGTTCTATCTCGTCATCCGCTAAATCCGGCCATAGATCGGGGAGTTTATAATGGTCAATAACGATCTGGCGATCATCTGGAGGCCAAATGCCCTGCTTTAGGTTTACCTTGTTGATCTGCGTTTCGGCAATGTCAGGCATGGCGGTCAGTTCGATAGGTTTCCAGTCGCCGGTCTCCGTTTGTGCGCGCAAGGTGAGGCTGCGTACTCCTTCCGCCTGGCGAACCCCTGGCAGCCTGCGGATGTGTTTGACCAGGTCGTCGTCAAAACCGGAGGTGTTGATTTGGATATTTGCTGGGTTGACGGAGCGATAGCCCGCTTCCATATCCGCTGTAATCATCAGGTGCGTGTTAGCGATCAGTCCCGCCGCAAACAATCCCACTGCGATCGAGGCGATCACCAACAGCGACCGGATTTTATTCCCCCACAGGTCTGATAACACCTTGCGCCATCGCGGTCTCATCTGCTGCCTTCCTCCCACAATACCTGACTCCCTGGATTTTCGATGCTGCGCTGAACATCTCCCAGGCGTGTGCTCGCGGAAGCGGCGGTACGCTTTTGGTCTGCTACGATCTTGCCGTCGGAGATCAGCACCTGGCGTTTGGAGTGTCGCGCCAGCGTGCTGTCGTGCGTCACAATCAGAACCGTTTTCTCCTGAGCGACCAGTTCCTCAAAGATCTCCAAAACGCGCTCTGCCATGTGCGAGTCCAGGTTGCCGGTAGGCTCATCGGCGACGATGATCGGTGGATCGTTTGCCAGGGCGCGGGCAATCGCCGCGGTTTGCTGCTCTCCTCCCGATAAGGCGGCAGGCATTTTGTTGGCCATGTCGGCCAGATCCACCTTGTGCAGCAGCTCCATAGCCCGGCTTTCCCGCTCGGTGGGCGCATACATATTACAAAAATCCATAGGCAGCATCGTGTTTTCCAGGATGCTCAGGGTGGGCAGTAATTGGAAAAATTGAAATACAATGCCCAGGTTACGCCCACGCCACACGGCCAACTGGCCTTCGCTCATATGATGGATCTCGGTGTCGCCTATCCGGACCGTTCCCGAGGTCGGGTGATCGATCCCGCTGATCATGTTGATCAGGGTCGATTTGCCGCTGCCCGATTTACCCATGATGCTGGTGAATTCACCGGCGCCAAAGCACAAGTTGATATCCTGTAATGCCACAAAATCCCCCGCTGCGATTTTGTAAATCTTGAATACATCCTTGAGTTGGATCAAGGAGCATGCCTGCGGGTCGTTCGTGGGCGCCGTATTCGTGGGCGGCGTATTCGTGAGCGGCGTGGCCGTTGAGTACAACGGGGGCGTCTTTGCATTCTTGATCATGCTTACAAAACCTCGGCTGCGAACTGTGCCTCGTCGGTCAGTTGCCCATCGGCGATCCAGATCACGCGCGAGTAACGTGTTATAAAAGATGGATCGTGAGAAACCATCACAATGGTTTTTCCGCTTTTAGCCAGGCTTTCGAATATCTGGAAGATGGTTTCGGCTGTCACCGAATCTAAACGTCCGGTGGGTTCATCTGCCACAATGATGGGAGGATCGTTGGCCATCGCGCGTGCCATCGCCACGCGTTGTTGTTGGCCTCCAGAGATCAAAGCCGGCAATTTGTAAGCGTGTTCTTCGATCTCCACCTGGCGAAGGAGCTGCAGGGCCCAATCGATGGATCGCTTGCCGCGGTACAGGCCGCACAGATCCATTGGCAGCAGCACATTATTCAACAAATCCAAAGTGGGCATCAGTTGGAAAGATTGATAGATCACGCCCAGGTTACGGCCTCGCCATAGGGCCGCCTGGTTCTCGTTGAGCTTGTGTACCGGGATATCATTAACCCAGATCTCCCCAGAGGTTACATGATCCACGGCAGTCAACAGATTCACCAGGGTAGATTTACCGGCGCCAGATTTCCCCAAGATGCCCACAAACTCGCCCGGGTAGATTTCTGCACTCACACCCTTCAAAGCGTAAAAATCTCCTGCCGCGGTTTTGTAAGCCTTTCTCACTTCTTTCAACCGGATCAGAGACTTGCGATTCGGAGCATCGTTGGCAGGGACAGAACTGCCTGCTCGTTCTTCACTTAACAATACGGGCAGTTTGCGATCTACAGCATCGCCGCGATCTACTTTACTTGCCATCTGGGACATTGGCGGATTACCGCTCTTTCAGGCCACAAAATCCTCACGCACAACGGGCTTACCTGCTTTGAGAGCGTAATACTGCTCTTCGATCCAGGCATACGTCTTGACCATGCCGTCTCGCAGCGGAATGCTTGGTTCCCAACCCAACACAGATTGAATGAACGTATTATCGCTGTTTCGTCCGGCCACGCCGCGCGGCGCGTTGAGGTTGTAGTGGCGTTTCAAGGTAATGCCGGCAATCCCTTCGATCATCGTGACCAGGTCATCGACCGAGATCAACTCGCTGGAACCCAGGTTGATCGGCGTGGCAATCAAACGGTCGCAATGCGTGATCTGGTCGATGCCAAAGACGCAGTCCTCAATGAACATGAAACTGCGGGTCTGGGTGCCGTCACCCCAAATTTCGATCTCATGCTTGCCCGTATCTTTTGCCTCCATCACCTTGCGAGACAATGCCGCCGGGGCTTTCTCGCGCCCGCCAAACCAGGTGCCGTTTGGCCCGTACACGTTATGGAAACGAGCGATAAAGGTCATCAGGCCGCGCTCGGCCCAATATTCCTGGCAAAACATTTCGGACACCAGTTTTTCCCACCCATAACCGCGTTCCGCCATTGCCGGGTAGGCGTCGCTTTCTTTCAGCGCACGCACGTTCGGGTCTTTTTGTAGATCGGTGTTGTAGGCACAGGCAGATGAAGAGTAGAAGTAGCGCCGCGCCCCCGCCCGATAGGCGGCCTCGACCAAATGGGTATTGATCAAAATGCTTCGCAGGCATTCAACGCGGAAACGTTCGATGAACCCCATTCCGCCCATGTCTGCTGCCAGGTTGTAAACCTCCACCCCGCCTTGCACTGCCCGGATCGCATTCTCTTTCTCGCTCAAATCCATGCATAAGCATTCCACTCCCGGCACGCGCTGGTACCACTGCGGGAGAGGTTTCTTGTCGATGCCCCGGATATTGGTGAAGCCCTGTGCCCGGAAATACCGCGCCAGCGAGCCGCCAATGAAGCCTCCTGCCCCTGCGATCACGATCAGATCATCTTGCTTCAATTCCGGGTCAGTTGCTGCAATCATATTCTTCATAGAACAGTTTCTCCTTATAGAGTATTGTGAGACAATAATCGCTTTGACAATTGCCTTTCTGGCTTGAAATCAATCTTTGCGATCGAGAATTTCCTGGCCAAGAATATTGTAAACGGGTACAAAACTATTATATTCGAAACCATCTAAATCGGGTTATACTAGTATAGGCGGGTGCATTCTTCCCGTCCCATGGCATAACTGCTGAGAGCTTTGAAGCTAATGGCTTCTTGTAGAAACGCTGCCAACTGTCGATCGACTCTTCAGAGTAGAAAACCATAAACGCAAATCCCCGCTCATTATTTCTGGCGAAAGCGTTGTATTTTCTGTATTATGCCGCCTGGGCCGCTTTGATCCCTTGTGGGCGCAGGTTTGCTTCTATTCGTGGCAGCGGTAATCCGCAATCGTCAGGCGCAGAAAACGAGGTGTTGAGTGAAAACAAAAGCTGAGATCGTTGCCAATTGGCTGCCGCGCTATACTGGCGTGCCTTTGGAAACCCTGGGCGAATATATACTGTTGGTAAACTTTGCCAACTACTTGCAGATGTTTGCCGATTGGCACAATGTACCCGTGCAAGGATTGGATAAGCCCATGCCGAATGCTACCGCTGAGGGTATCACCATGATCAATTTTGGCATGGGCAGTCCAAATGCTGCCACTGTGATGGATCTGCTTGGCGCAATTCGTCCCAAGGCTGCCTTGTTCCTGGGTAAGTGCGGCGGTTTGAAGAAGAAAAATCAACTTGGCGACCTGATCTTGCCGATCGCGGCCATCCGCGGCGATGGCACTTCCAATGACTACTTGCCACCGGAAGTGCCTGCTCTGCCTGCCTTCAGCTTACAAAAGGCCATTTCCACAACCATACGTAACCAGGGTTGCGATTATTGGACGGGCGTGGTGTATACCACCAACCGCAGAGTGTGGGAGCATGATGACGATTTCAAAGAGTACTTGCGCCGCCTGCGTTGCATGGCGATCGATATGGAAACTGCCACGATTTTCATCGGCGGCTTTTTCAACGAAATTCCCACCGGGGCCTTACTGCTTGTTTCCGACCAGCCCATGATCCCGGAAGGCATTAAAACGGCTGCCCTTGATGCAGAAGTGACCCGCCAATTTGCTGATCTTCACCTGCGCAGCGGCATCGAATCGCTGCAAGAGATCATGAACCAGGGCCTTAGCGTGAAGCATTTGCGTTTTGAATGGTAACTTGAGGTTAGATGGTTAATGCCGGAAACGGCGTATGCCTGGCCGGCACACATATAAGCGGTAATCCGCAATAGCCGGGAGGTTTTCATATGATCGGACTATTTCATCCCCACTCCATTGGCGCATTACGAAGAAAGAAAGGTATTTTCATCCTGCTGAACAGCCTGCTGGTGGGAAGTATGCTGGCTTGTCACCTGGGTGCGGCTGCCAAAAACACACCTATCTCCACCGGAAGCCCCAAGCCTGCCGGGGCTGCCGGCCCCATAGAAACGCAGGTTTACCTGCCAATCACTCTCAAAACGATTCCCCCCACCCTGTCCTGGTGTAGCGATCCTCAACCACCGTTTGTGATGGACTTTGAGGTCAGGCAGCCGCCGCAATTACCTGAACCGGCTGCGCACAGCCCGTTCCGCGATCCGGTCTTTGGCTCTTGCCTGGTGCGCGTAACCGATCGACGCACCGATATTGCTCCAGGCGACGATTCTGCCGGCCTGAAAAATGAATACTCGCGCGTTCAATCGTTTAATTCCGATGAAAGCCGCCTCCTGGCGCTTGGGACGGCTGGGAACTGGTACTTATACGATGCTGCCGGCTTGCAGGTGTTGGAGCAGCTGCCCCTGGGCATTGATCCTCGTTGGGACGCAGCCAATCCCAACATCATTTATTTTTCCGAAGAAACGCGCCTGCTTTCATACGATATTTCTACCAAAGAGATCAAGACCCTTCACGAATTCGCCCCGGATTTTCCGGGCCAGGCGTTTTCCATGGTCTGGGCTCGCTATGAGGGCAGTCCATCGCGCGATGGACGCTACTGGGGCCTCATGGCCGAAGACGAGAATTGGATGACAGTGGCCCTGTTAGTTTATGATCAACGAAACGACCAGGTGATTGCCCGGCGTAGCCTGCCGCCTGCAGAGATTGATAGTGTGACGATCAGTCCACTGGGCAATTACTTTCTGGCTTATTTTGACAATTACTGCGAGCAGGGGCAGTTGGGCAGCGACGCCAATCCTTGCGGCCTAATGGTTTACGATCGTGATTTGACCCAAGGGCGCGGGCTGCTGCGCCTCATCGGGCATTCTGACCTGGCGCTGGACGCGCGAGGCAAGGAAGTGTTGGTGTACCAGGATATTGATACCGATACCATTGCTATGCTCGATCTGGAAACAGGCCTGGTCACGCCGCTCTGGCCGATTGATTTTAGTTATACGGCCATTGGCTTGCATATTTCGGGGCGAGCGCTGGATCAACCAGGCTGGGCTGTTATTTCAACATACGATGGCGACCAGGCTGCTCACACCTGGATGGACGATCAGGTCTTTGTGATCGAGCTTAAAACAGGCGGGCGCGTGGTGCGCCTGGCGCACACTCATTCCCTGGTGGATGAGACCCAAGAGCATGATTATTGGGCCGAACCGCAGGCCAGTGCCAACCGCAGCCTGACACGCATTCTGTTCACCACCAACTGGAATCGCTCCGGCATGGAAGAAGTAGAAATGTTGTTGATCGAACTGCCGGCCGGGTGGCTGCACAACCTGCCTTGATCGCCTTCTACTTATCAGCGAAGCCGAAACGCTTTACGCAGTTGCGCCCGGCAGCCTTGGCGCGATTGAGTGAGAGTTCCGTATTGTGGAGAACCTCTTCGTATTCTGCCCCGTGCAAGGGAAACGCGGCCACACCGATCGAAACTGTCCATTGAAAACTGACGTCTTCGTAATCCAGATCGATATTTGCAATGCCTTGCCGCAGTTGCTCGGCGCGCTCCATGGCTACCCTGGTAGGAGTGTCATACATCATCACCAGAAACTCATCTCCTCCGATGCGGCAAACCAGATCGGCGCCTCGTGTAGAATGTAGAAGATGGTCTGCCACAGCCTGCAGGGCCAAATCTCCGGCGGCAGGGCCGTAAGCGTCAACGATCCTGCTAAAGTGGTCGATATCCAACATCAGCAGGCTGACCTGGTATCCTGAACGGCGCGCCCGGCTGAATTCTTGTTGAATCGCTTCATTCAAATACTTGCGGCTGAACAGCCCGGTGAGTGGATCGTGGATGGCCTGTTCTTCGGCAGCCTTTTTTAACGCCTCCAGCCCTGCTTTTTGTTGGCGAATCTGGTCATTGGCATTCTCCAATGCCTGCCTGGCTTCGGCGAGTTCCTTTTCCAAACGGGAAAGATCTTCTGGCTGTGTTTCCATATCCATCTTTCAATCCTTGATCTTGCGCAGGATCGTTTTGTGAGGTGGCACACGCCGGGTCATTTCGGTTGTGTCATCTGCGACCCATTCATGTTTCCACAAGCTGCCGGCCAGCTTGGGCGACCGGGTTTCTCATCCGTGGATATTTCTCCAGTATTAACCAAAATCGGTTGGTCCACAGATCAACTGAGTGGCCAACCGATTTTGGTACCAAATGCCCCAAATGACAAGTCAGGTACAGAACACCTGTCAGGTACAGAACACCTGTCAGATCAAAAACATCTGCATTGCCCTGGGGCTAAGGGAATGTTGAACTAATAGCTGATGATTCTCGGCAGTTTCTTGGCCTGCTCAACCCAATCCTTGACCTGGTCTAAGGTGGGTAGTTTCCTGACCAGCTTCTTGGCAGCGTTCACCTCAGTCATCTTCTGGGTCAGGTTTTCGGCTTTGCGCTGTGCCAGTTCAGGAACGGTATCCACACCGGCTGCTTCCAACAGGTCGGAATATTGCTTGGCAACACCCTTGATGCGGAACAGGTCTGCATGGTTAACCCAGGTCAGGATCAGGCTGTCGCTGACGCCCGACTTCTCGGCCAATTCCTTGCGACTCTTGGCCGTGGCAGCACGTTCGATTAGGTCTGCCAGGGAAAACACGCCGGCGGCATTCAGCTTCTTTTCGTAAGCTTCTCCAATGCCTTCGATCACGATTACTTTTGTCATATTCACTCCTCTAATAGTAAATTTTATCTAGCCAACCCATCTTGAAAACAATATTTGGGAAGAGCTTAATTATTCTTTTGTAAGGTTAAAGCTGGTCGTCTGAACAAGCCTTAGACGGCGCGCCCGCCTTTTAGATTGTCTTGCAGGGTCTTCAATTCGTCCCACTTACCTTCGGCAGCCAGGCGGGCCTGGTCGGCCCACGATCCTGGGTTTGCCAGGCGCAGCCCGGCTGCTTTCAGGATCTGGTCTAACTGGCTGATATCGGCGTTGGCAAGCTGCGCAAACGAGGTGATCCCCGCGGCCTGTAGGGTGCTGGCGATTTTCGGGCCAATGCCTTCGATGATTGTCAAGTCGTCTGGCTCTGCCGGGATTGAAACGGCGCGCTGCGGAACTTCTACCTCGGCCGGCATCTGCACGCTTTCAACAACGGCTGGAGCAGATTCTGCTGGAGGTGCAGCTTTCTTCTGCGAGCGCCACAGCCACCACACGACCAGGATAATAATCAATAGGAGCAATAACCAAAACCACCAGGGCAAACCTCCCTGCTGGTCATCTGCAAGGAAAATCGAGAAAATATTGGCCATCGTTAGCATATTAATCTCCTTTCGAAACCGAAAATCCCATCCTGATTGTGGTCACTGGTTTTCCAAAAACCGCCAATTTTTTGTAAGTAACTATACACTAGTATATAGCAAATGTAAAGAAAACTTGCCGGAGGGATTCCGCAGTAAGTCCAATAATAGAAGGAAAGGGGATGCACAGCGGAGGTCAATCCAGAGAAATGGGTTGAACGAGTTTGCCTAAAATAAACTTGTCTGAAAACGAGGCAATAAACGGCAAATTCTGCACTAATGGCATGTGAATATGCGGCTCGGGATGCCTTTTGGGATCCAAAAGGGGTAAAAATGCAAGTCGACTTACTGCGCTATCTCCCGGATAACCGAAGATATTAAACTCTTAGCAGTTCTTTCACCTTTTCCCATCGAAAATCATCCACCTGTTTCGGGTCGCTCAAGAAGTAAGCGTCCAGGTAGGGTTCAATTTCCATCCTCCAGATGACGCCCAATTGCTCTGGCAGGTCGGGACGTAAGAAGAAACTGGTGCCCAGGGCATAGTTGTGATTTCCAATGCGTTCATTGATGTGCTGTAGAACACTTACCAGGGCTTCCACCGGAAAATCGAAACCCTGCTTTTGAACGTAATTTCGCAGCAGGTCATAGTCGGGGAAAACTGGCAGGAATACAAATCGCCGGCGCAGTGCCAAATCCATCACAAAAGCGTCGGGTCCGGGGGTGTTCATCGCGCCCAATATGCGCACGTTTGCCGGAATACCAAAGCGTTCCCCATTTGCCAGCGAGATTTCCTGGTCGCGGTATTCTAGCAAGTAAATAAGTTCGCCGAAAACCCGCGCCAGGTCCGCCCGCCCAATCTCATCGATGATCATCACGCAGCAGCCGTGCCGCCCGCGGGCTTGCTCACAAAATTCCAGGAAACGGCCCTTGACTGCATGATCTTCTCCCTGGATATTACCGGCCGTTCTTGTTGGGTAACCCAGGATGAAATCAGAGTAACTGTACGATGGGTGGAATTGAACCAATTCCACGAAACCATCGCTGCCTGCCACCAGGTGTCGGGCCAGGAGCCGTGCAAGGTAAGTTTTTCCAACCCCAGATGGGCCGAACATAACCGCCTGTTTACGCCGCTCGATCGCCTCCACCCATTCCCCCAGGATTTCCTGAGATACGCCTGTATCCTGGCTCATTTCGACCAGGGGATATTCCGGGTTCGTATCTTCCACGATTTCAACATTATCACGCCCAAAATACTCCACCAATGCCGGCAGTGGGTCTTCAAGGGTGGCCAGCAGTACCAGCGGGAACAGTTTCTCAAAGGTCTGGGTGATCAGCTCAACAAGTTCGTCCTCGGTCATTGTCAAGGCCTGGTCTACAGGCACGATCAACGAAGCATCGTAATCGGCCTGGGCCGGGTACTCAAACATCTCTTGCCAGGTGATGATGCGCTTGGCAACTACCGCTCCATCTGGATCGACATCGAAATTATCGTGCGCTCCCAGCAGAATACTCCCTTCCACCAGGATGGGATCGAACAGCTCGATCAATTGGTTCACATATCTTTGGCAGTTTCGCTGGAAACGTTCGCGCACTGCGGTGCCATAATTGCCAATGTAAAAACCGATCTCGAAACGCCTGTAATTCATCCACACCGAAAGTTGGGCATCTTCGATCCGGCGGCCGCCGCGCGTGTAAAACGCTCCCCAATAGAAATCCCAGCAGCCCCCGCGGCCAAAATCGTTCTTCACAAAGCGCGAAAAGACACGCTTTTCCGTTTCCATAACCCGGCAGATCGTCTCCGGCAGGCGCAATGCCACTTTACGTAGCAAACGCTGGAATGGCTGTTCGATATATACCTGAAACTCTTCCTGGCGCGCTAAGTAGACGCGGCTGGTTGGCTCTTCGTGCAGTTGCGCCAGCAGTTCAAACGAGCGCTTTGTAAAAGGGTGATTCAAACCGGGTAGTGGGCCAGTGGGCGGAGGTACCATTCTTCTTCATCCATGTGTGTGAATATATCCGATAGGGCGGATTGCCTAATCATAAAACAGAACATAGACTCTTGCAAGCCTGTTGGCAGATTGTGGGTCAATTACATGATTTCTTAAATGCCTGGCGTGTTGCGCTCCGCAACGCGCCAACCATAGACGCGCTCGCCTCGATGTAGTACAATCGTTCTAATGAAGATCACAGTCCGCGGCGCACGTGAGCATAATCTGCAGGGTGTCGATGTCGAATTCGGAGAAGGATTGACGGTTGTTACCGGTGTTTCTGGTTCAGGTAAAACCTCGCTGGTCTTCGATACACTCTACCACGAGGCGCGCCGGCGCTTTTTAGAAGTTTATACGTTGGGCACGGTCAGTTCACGCCTGCTGCCTGCTCATGTTGAAAGTATCACCGGCTTGGGACCGGCCGTCGCGGTGGGGCAGAACCTGCTCAATCGCAACCCCAACTCTACCTTAGCCACCGCCGCTGGTTTGCATCCCTTTTTGCGCCTGTTGTATGCTCATTATGGCCTGCGCACCTGTCCGGAGTGTGGAGCGCAGTTATCGGTTTTTACCGATGATGAGCTTGTTGAACGCCTGGTGTCTTTAGCCCGCACTGAAACGGCGAGTGTATATGCGCCTTTACTGCACCAGGTGATTGGCAGCCACACCACTCTGCTGCAAGCCTTGTCCCAACATGTCGACTCGCAGTCCTTATGGGTGGATGGTCAGCCCTGGGATGGGCAGCCGCTGCTATCCGCTCGGCCTCACACCCTGGAATTGTTGGTTGCCTCCTTGGAGCCGCCCGGAAACCCTGTGCATGCTCGCCAGGCCGTTGAAAAAGCTGCCCAACTGGGAGCTGCCGGGGTGAGCGTGGCGGTCGGTTCGACTCGCCAGGCCCTCGCACGGGCGCCATTATGCACCATCTGTGGTCGCTGGTTTGGTGATCTCAAGCCGGCTCACTTTAACCAGCTTTGCGCTGTCTGCCAGGGAAAGGGTTGCCCGGCTTGCCATCACACCGGCCTGCCCGTTGAAGCCGGCACGGTTACCTGGCAGGGCCGCAGCTTTGTTGAGATCTTGAATTTATCTGTGGATGAATTCGGTGAATGTTTGCGAAAGGCTTACTTTCCAACCTCGGCCCGCCGCCTGCAGGATGAGATCGGCCAGCGTACGGCGGCATTACAACGTGTGGGCCTTGGCTATCTCACCCTCAACCGTGCCTCACCCACGCTCTCGCGCGGCGAGGCGCAGCGTGTGCGCCTCGCATTGACCCTGGTCAGCCGCTTAGAGGATATGCTGCACGTGCTGGATGAGCCCACCATTGGCCTGCACCCGGCTGATGTTCAGCGTTTGCTGCCTTCTTTCCGAGATTTGGCCGGGCCAGTGATCTTTGTGGAGCATGAGCGCCTCGCTGCTGCCCAAACCGACCAGGCACTTGACCTGGGACCGGGTGCAGGCAGCCAGGGGGGGCGGGTGGTGTTCGCCGGCTCGCCGCAGGAATTATGGCTGGCTGAGACTGCCACCGCGCGTTACTTTAGCCTGCGCACACGCTCTCATAGCCAGGCGCTTCGCCCTACTCCGCAAAATTTCTTGTGGCTGCGAGAAGCTCATTTACGTAACCTGCGCCAGATCGATGTAGCCTTCCCCTTGCAGCGTTTGACGGTGGTCACCGGGGTTTCCGGCTCAGGCAAAAGTACCCTGGTCGAAGATGTGTTGGTCGCCTCGTTGAACGCTCGCTCGCCGGTCGGCTGCCGTTCGGTCGAAGGCCCGGTCCTGAAGCCCACTCTGGTCGATCAAAGCCCCATCGGCCGCAACCCGCGTTCAAACCCGGCCACTTATACCCGGCTGGCAGAGATCCTGCGTGATCTGTTCTCGTCTGCCGGCGGTCTCTCGCCTTCTCATTTCTCTTTCAACCGCCCCGAAGGCGCCTGTCCCACCTGCGCAGGCCTGGGTTCGATCGAAATCCCCATGCGTTACCTGCCATCTACCTGGGCGCCCTGCCCAGATTGTGAGGAACTGCGTTTCTCAGAAACTGTCTTGTCGGTGCAGGTCATGTTTGGCGAGCGCAGCCTTTCCATCGCCGACTTCCTGGAGTTGAGCGTAACGCAAGCTATTCAAATATTTCAACACGAAACCTGGCTTTCGCCGGCCAACCGCCAGGCTGCTCTGCACATCTTGCAAGCATTGGAAGAGATCGGCCTGGGTTACCTTTCCCTGGGCCAGTCTTCGCCCAGCTTGTCGGGCGGCGAAGCGCAGCGGATCAAGCTGGCGCGCTACCTGGGCAGCCGCTCTCTCAAGGGGCAGATCCTGCTGCTGGATGAGCCTTCGACCGGCCTGCACCCACAGGATTTAGACGGTTTATTGAATGTATTGGATCGGCTGGTGCATTCCGGCGCCACGATCGTGATCGTGGAACACAACCTGGATATCATCCGGGCCGCGGATTGGATCATCGATTTGGGGCCTGGCGCCGGTGCAGCCGGGGGCGAACTGCTCTATGCCGGTCCCGTGCAAGGGCTTTGGCAGGCGCCGCGCTCGCTCACCGCACTCGCCTTGCAGGCCGAGGCCCGGCTGAGCCCGCAGCCCGCTCCCATGCGGCCGGAACGCCTTGCTCAACCAGTGATCTCGATTCGCGGCGCTCGTATGCACAATTTGAAGAATGTCGATGTGGACGTGCCCAAGGGTAAATTGACCGTGGTCACCGGGCTGTCTGGTTCCGGCAAGTCCAGCCTGGTCAGTGATGTCCTGGAAACCGAAGCCCGGCGGCGCTTCCTGGAATCGCTTTCGATGTACGAACGCCAGGCAGTGCGTGAAGGGTCCGAAGCGGATGTGGATGCCGTCACCGGACTGGGAGTAGCCCTGACCATTGGCCCAGAACGACTGGTGTATTCTCGTCGTGCCACCGTTGGCACCGCCACGGAAATCGCTCAACACCTGGCTGTGCTGATGTCCTTGTCGGGCCCAGCAGCGCTGCAGCGTCGCTGCCTGGAATGTGGGCATGAGATGCAGCACGGCGAAGAATGGATTTGCCCGGGCTGTGGCGCCCATGCTCCCCTGGCCAAAGCACGCCATTTTCTGCCGGCCCATTACGCTGCCGCCTGCCAGAAATGTAACGGCATTGGGTCCTTACAAACGCCTCAGCCTGCCAAGTTGATCGTTCATCCCGAGAAGCCCCTGTGCAATGGCGCCATGTATTCGCCCGGTTTTTTCCCGAACGGTTACCTGGGTAAGCCTTTTAATCATGGCTATTACATGGTGCTGGCATTGGCGGAGCGCTATCACTTCGACCCTCACGCCACACCCTGGGTGGAAATGAGTCCCCAGGCGCAGCATGCTTTCCTTTTTGGCGATCCGGAACCGCTGGAAGTGCAGGCAATCGGGCACACCGGCCTCCGGCGCAATTTCCGCACTCCGTTTCCTGGTTTCTATGGTTTTATCCGCGATTGGGATGTCGGCGGAACCTACACCGACACCACCCCTTGCCCGGCCTGCCAGGGGGCGCGCTTGCGCCCTGAATACCTGGCTGTGAGCTTAGGAGGCTTCAATATCTATGAGTTGTGCCAGGCGCCGTTGGCCCAGCTTTCTCAAATTATGGATGGGTTAAAGCCGCCAGAACAGCCTGGCCAGGCTGCCGCCAGCTTGGAGAAGATCCGGGCCCGGCTGCACTTTTTGATCCAGGTGGGCTTAGGTTATCTTCATCTGGATCGCGTGGCGGGCACGCTTTCAGCCGGCGAGGCGCAGCGCATCCGGCTTGCCAGCCTGTTGGGCAGCGGCCTGACTGCATTGACCTTGCTGCTGGATGAGCCCAGCCGCGGCCTGCACCCTTGCGAGATACAGGCTTTGCTAGAAGCTTTACAACGCCTGCGTGATGAGGGCAACACGGTCTTGGTGGTCGAACACGACCCTCTGCTCATGCGCGCCGCCGATCACCTCATCGATATGGGGCCAGGCGCAGGCCGGCTGGGTGGCCAGGTTGTCAGCCAGGGAACGCCCGCCGAAGTGGCCCAAGGACCGGGTGTTACCGCTCGCTGGCTGCGCATCAAACGGGGCGATTTTCTCAAGAAATCGCCTCGCATGCCCCACGCTTGGATGATCTTGCACGGCGCTCGCTCCCATTATTTGTGTGGTGAAAGTGTACGTTTCCCCCTGGGTGTTCTGACTGGGGTTTGCGGAGTATCTGGTTCCGGAAAAAGCACCCTGGTGTTGGATACGTTGGGACGCGCTCTGGCGCCGCGCAAGCAAACCACTTCGGTAGCCTATGAGCCGCTTGATCCCGGCGAGTACGATTCGATCGAAAACGCCCCGCCGCGCACGTTGATCGTTGATCAAACCCGCGCCGGCATCCATAGCCCGGCGGCTTTCTTGGGGTTGAACCAGCCCCTGCGCACCCTGTTTGCAGCCAGCGAGACGGCTCAGGCGCTTGGTGTTGGCGAAGCCGTCTTGGCGGCTCCCTGTTCTGCCTGTCATGGACAAGGGATGATCGCCTACGATATGGCTTTTTTGCCATCGGTGCATGTGCCGTGCGAGGTATGCCAGGGAAGCGGTCATTTGCCTGAGGCCTGGCAGGTGCGCATCGGTGGGTTGGCGCTGCCCGAAGTGTACCGGTTGACCCTGGACGAGGTTTTTGATCGTTTCGCCGCCGATGAAAAATTGCGCCCGCCGCTGCAGGCTGCTCGCGAGGTCGGCTTGGGATACCTGGCGCTGCGGCAGCCTGGTTACACTTTGTCAGGCGGCGAAGCGCAGCGCTTGAAAATTGCTCAGGAGCTGTGCCGCAAGTCCCCTCCGGGTAGTTTATACCTGTTGGATGAACCCTCCGTCGGCCTGCACCTGGAAGATGTCTTGCAGTTGTATGCCGTCCTGGAGCGCTTGGTGGCGCAGGGGGGCACGGTGATTTTGGTTGAGCATCATGCCCACCTCTTATCTGTTTGCGACTGGCTGATCGAGCTTGGCCCGGGTGGCGGCCCACAGGGAGGCTCTGTGATCGCCAGCGGCACGCCCGCAGAGCTTGCCCGGGGCAGCACGCCCATGGCGCCCTACTTGCGAGAGTTGTTGGAGTCACCCCAATGACCTGGAGCGCCTTGCTGTTGACAGACCCTTCCGCTTGCCTGCGCTGGCGGGTGCTGCGTGAAATTTACCGGCTGCCGCTCGAACATCCGGAAGTAGCCGACCTGGCTGCCCAACGAGAGCACGATCCGCTGGCAGCGCAGTTGTTCGCCAGCCAGCAGGCGGATGGTTCCTGGCGGGCGGATGCGCTTGGTCTTGCCTGGGGGGCAGGCAGCGAGATCCAGGCTACAGCTTTGGCGCTCAACCGGCTGGCTTTGTTGGGTTTCGCTGCCGGTCATCCTGCCGTCTGCCAGGGTGCCGAGTTCTTGTTCAGCAAACAAGCGCAAGATGGCTCCTGGCCATTGGGTAAAGGTAGCCTGGACAGGAAAAATGATGATGAGGGCTATGCCATGATACCCTTGCAAACCTCGCTGCCACTGCGCGGCCTGGCAGCCTGCGGCTTTGCTGTTGACCCGCGCGCCGGGCGTGCGTATGACTGGCTGCTGACGCAGCGCTTGCCCGAAGGCGCCTGGCCTACCGGCATCGCCTTGTCTGGTGTCTTTGGATACGTGGCAGGATACCGGCGATTGGCGCATTCGCGCTGGGGCTGCCGTTCCAACACAACCGGCGCACTGGCTTGCCTGGCGCTGCATCCGCAGCTCAGGCGCAGCCCAGAAGCTGCGCGTGCCCTGGATCTGCTCTTAGGTCGTGAGACGCGCGAGCGTGATGCAGTGGGTTACGATATCGCTCGCCTGCTAGGGGCACAACCCCCGCGTGGCTTTATCACATACTACGCGCGTTTTGATACCGCTTTCCTGCTTTCCCTATGCGCCCAGATTGGCGCCTCGATTGAAGACGAGCGTGTCCGTGACCTGGTTGATTATCTTCGCTCGTTACAAGGGCCGTATGGTTTGTGGGAATATCCAGCCCGGCCTCAATTGGCCCGCTGGTTGACTTTCGACCTGTTATCTTCCCTGCAACTCGTCGATGCCAATGAAGGCTGGATCACCACTGAGCCGCGCACGCCCTTCCAGCCTTACCCCCGGCCTTCTCGACGCTTCTAGCTGTTTTTCTGGTTATAGATGTTTTCCTGGGGCAGGCTGAAAAAGAATGTCGCTCCCTCGTCGATGGCTGCCTCCGCCCAGATCCTGCCGCCATGCCGCAAGATGATCCGGTTGACGATCGCCAATCCAATCCCATGACCTTCATAATCATCGATCGAATGATAACGCTGGAAGACGCCAAATAATTTATCGGCATAACGACTATCAAAACCAACGCCGTTATCGCGGATATAGAAAACCGGGCTGTTATCGTTTGGTTGATAGCCGATCTCGATGCAGGCCGGGTTTCTGCCGCGGGTAAACTTGAGCGCATTCGAGATCAGGTTCACCCACACCTGTTGGAACAAGATGGGGTCGGCGTCACAATCTGGCAGCATGTCCACCCTCAATTCGATGGGCCGATCGTTCCATTCTTCTTCCATTTCTGCCCACACTTGGCCGATCAATGCTTTCAAGTCGATCCTCTGCATTTTTAATGGCTGGCGTCCCAGGCGAGAAAGACGCAGCAGTCCATCGATCAGGTCGCTCATTTTTCGTGTGGTCAAGCGGATGTTTATTAGGAAGGTGGCTGCGTCACCGCTCAAACGATCGCGATAATCTTCTTCGAGCAAGGCGCTGTAGCCATCGATCGCTCGCAGTGGAGCGCGGAGATCATGAGAGATCGAATAGGCAAACGCCTCCAATTCCTTATTAATAGCTTGCAGTTGAGAAGTGCGCTCGTCCACCTGGCTTTCCAGGGCCTGGGCGTACTGGTATATTTCATCGTGCAAGCGCGCATTTTCGATCGCCATGCCGGCATAGCCGGCAAAAAGTCGCAGCGCTTCTATTTGCTGCTCTGCAATCGGGCGTTGGGTCAGCAGGTTATCTACGCTGATTACTGCGACGGGCATTTCTCCAACCCAGGCCGCCACCTGCACATGATCCTTGACGCCATACATCAGGTCATCTGGTGAAAAATTCCATTGAGCATCATAATCGTTCCAGATGACATACTTTTCTGGCGAATGAACCAGTTGTTCAAAACTTTCTTGGGTCCGAAAGTTGAATTCAACGTCCCATTCCTCGATCACGTTCCCATTCTTATCTGTACCATAGGAACCGAAGTAAGTATTTTTATCTGGATCGTACACATACAAGCCAACCCGGTCAAACCCCAGGCCCGAGCAGACAACTTCCCGAATCTTATACAAACAGGAATGCCAGTCGGTGATTTGTGTGACCAGCTTGCCTTGCTCGATCACTCTCTTCAGCCATTCATAGTGTTCTTGTTCTTTGAAAGCGGCCAGCTTTTGCATGCTGATATCTTCTACCGTGGCTACCACGCTTTCAATTTGACCGCTTTCATCATATAAGGGTGCGGCGTTAACAGAAATATACACCCTCTGCCCATCGGGCCATTCGATCGTGTGGCGAATATCATAGACGGGCTGCTCTGTATCGATCACCTGCTTCCAGGGGAGCTCCTGGTCGGGGTAAGGCTGTCCTTGCTCGCCTGTGATCTTCCAGGAAGGATCGTTATAAGTGCGCTGGGTGATCTCGGAGTGCTGCAGTCCAAGCACTTGCTCTGCGCGCGTATTGGCAAATGTGATCTGCCCTTCTCGGTTGAGCACCACGATGCCCGCCGGGCTGACTGCCATCAAACGCGCCACCAGGTCGCGTTCCTGGCGCAAAGATTCGCCCATGCTTTTACGTCGTTCGATCTCCTGCTGGGCTGCCGCCTCTGCCTGGCGCACCCCCTCAACCTGGTGTTCCAGGTCCTGGATCGAAGATCGGATGGTTTTTGTCATACTGTTCAATGTGTTTCCCAGGATGCCAAATTCATCTTCCGGCAGGACGGCCTGGGCGGCTAAGTCGCCTGCAAGCTGCCTGCCAGCCACATTGGTAAGGTGACGCAGCGACCGCAGCACGACGGAATCGATCGTCAGCCACATAAACCCAATGGCTGCCAGTGCCAGTACAGCTACGAGCGCCAACGTATTCCTTTGGCTGCTTTTTAGAGCGGCAATAGCCGGGGCGCGGGAAGTGGATATCTCCATGACCCCCAGGATCCGATTGTTGCTGCCATAGAATGGAGCTGCCAGGACGGAGAGGCGATCATCTCCGGCAGAGACAAAATGAACTTGCGGATCGCCCACTGCCATCATCTGTAAATAAACCTCTTCCGTTATTGCCGGCCTGGCTTCGGTTGTGCTCGCATAATAGAATAATCTGGATGATGGTGCCGGCATCTCGCTCCGAGCTGACATACTGGCTTGTTCGGCCGCCTCATTGGAAATCCAAAGTGTGTAATCCAAGCTATGACGAATTTTCATCGTATCCAGGAAGGCCTGGTCATAATCTACTCCAACTTCCACCAGGCCAACCAACTCATTTTGTCTGAAGATCGGTGCAACGCTACGAATTCCCAGGTGATCGGGATCTAATTCAATGCCTGCCGCAGGCTGGCCCGTCTCGATCACGGCCTGGGTTGTTTGGCGATTGATGGAGACGATATCTCCAGCTTCTTCTCGATCATGAACTCGCAGGAATACCTGTCCATCCGCCTGGTGGATATACAAGTGATCGAATCCATATCGCTGGAGCTGGTCAAATGTGGGCGTAAGCAGTTCCAACAATTCTTGGCGGTTTTGCGCCACGATCAAATCTTGTACATTGGGCTGCCCTGCAATACTGATCGCCAGCGCTGTGGCAGAGTCTAGCAGTTGCTGCACTTCGTTCGTGTAATTTCGGTATGCGGCCAATAAGTTCTGGCGCTCCTGCTCTTCATTCCGCTGGCGGGCAGCGTTGACATTTAACCAGCCCTGCAGGCCGACGATCACCAGCACGATCGCGCAGACAGGCAGAATGAGCTTCCAACTCACCCCCAGCTTGATCTCGGGCGGCTTAAGTGTCTTCATAGCTGTATTTATTTTACCATTTTTGATGTTTTGAGAGTGATCGCAGGGTAGCAAAATTTTCCGAAGGGTTTGGCACCCATACTGCTGGGGCATGATACAATAAATAGAGATTAGTTCCAGGCAAATAGGATACCCAATGGCATCGCTTACTCTATCGGTCATGAACTATGGCGCCCAAACGGAAAGTGTTTTAACACCCCTCATCCGAGAATTTGAGGAGCAGTCTCGAATACGTGTCAAGCTGCAAATCATCGATTGGGAAGACGGGCGCAACGTCTTGAACCGCATGGTTTTCCAGGGGCAGGGGGCCGATGTATCTGAGATTGGTCAAACCTGGCTGACTGATTTTATTCTCATGAATGTGGTGCAGCCGCTCACCAATCGGGAATTATCCGAAATTGGAAAGGCAGAAGATTTTGTTCCCGTTTCCTGGGTGAATTGCACCCTGCCTGGTAATTCCACGGTCTGGGCGATCCCCTGGTTGACGGACGTTTTTGCCATACACTACCATAAGGATCTGCTGCAGCAAGCCGGTGTAGACGAAGCAACGGCTTTCCAAAGTTTCGCGGCCATCGATCAAACAGTCGAACGCTTGAAGCAGATCGGTGTGGAAATTCCGGTTCATCTACCTCTCAACCAGGATCGTTTCACAAATTTACACTGCCTGGCACCCTGGGTCTGGGGTATGGGCGGCGATTTTGGCACCCCAGATGGTAAGCGCATGTTGATCGACCAGCCCGAATTTATAGCCGCCGTGGTGGCCTATTACCGCTTATTACGTCATCTCTCGCCGCAAGCGCTCACGTTTTGCCGTGAGAACCACTATATCGATGCTTATCATGCCAAACAAAGCGCCATCATGTTTGGCTCTCGAGGGGTTGACTCTCCGGCAAGTATCCGTCCAACCTGGGGAGTTGCTCCTTTTCCAAATGCTTCCTTCACCGGTGGCTCGAACCTGGTGATCTGGAAACATTGCCGCCAGCGCTGGGCGGCGCTTGAGTTGGTCAGCTTTTTGCTCGGCTCGCCTTTCCAGGCGCGTTTTGCCATTCCCCTGGGCGTGTTACCCTGCCGGGTGGAGTCTTTTTCCCTGCCGCCTTTCCGCAACCAGCCCTGGCTGCAATCTCTGGCGAAAGTATTGCTGAATGCTCGCACTTACCAGACATTCCCGATATGGGGTCTGGTCGAAGACAGGTTATCACAAGTCTTGTTGGATATCTGGGATGCTTATTATGCCGATCCCGGTATTGACCTGCAAGCCACTGCTCAGAAGCACCTTTTCAGCCTGGCGACGCGCTTGAACATCACCCTTTCGCAGTATAGGCCCCCTAACCTATAAGCCGGCAAGCCAAAAGGGTCAGGCCTCAAAATGCTTGAACTGCGGCAGGTATGCCTGGTTCATGGCAAACATCTCGTTGACCATCGCCTTGATTTCAGCCAGTGAAAGCACCGCGGCTGTCAGTGGGTCGTTGGCGATCGCCTGGAACACCAGGCGCGGGTTGCCGTCAAAGGATGCTTCCACCGCCATCTCCTCCACGCTGGCGCTCAGATTGGTTAGCGCCGCACATTGAGGCGGCAGCGCGCCAACCGGCACCGGATGGAAGCCTACCCGGTCGACAAATACTGGCACTTCCACGCAGGCGCCTTCTGGCAAGTTGGTCACCAGGTTGGTGTTGCGCACGTTGCCGTTGAAAGAGAAGATCTCGCCGCCCATTAAAGCATTGATGATATAGGCCGCGTATTCATGGCCGCGCTCCAGGCTGATCGGTGTTTCCTGGGCAAACCATTGGGCTGCTTCGTCCTTCCAGGTGGCATCATGCTTTTGGTATTCACGCAAAATGTAAGCATACTCGCCCGGGTTCCAGCCTGTGCCGTGCGTGCAGTATTTTTCGATCAAATCCGGGCGTTTGCGGAACCAGGCGTTGTATTCCGAGTTATGCCCGCTGGACTCGGTTACATAGTAATCCAGGTGTAAAAACATCTCATTACGAACGATTTCTTCGTTATAGATCTCCGGGCGTCCGTTGATTGCGGCTCGGATGAGCGGGTAAGCATCTTTACCATTCCACTCGTACTTGAGATACCATGCCTGGTGGTTGATGCCAGCGCAGGTATAGGTGATTTCGTTCATCGGCGCGCCGATCCAATTCGCCAGCATTTCAGCGGTGCCTTGCACGCTGTGACACAAGCCCGTCAGCCTGACGTATGTGATCGCCTGCATCGCCCGGCATAGCATAGCCATCGGGTTGGTATAGTTGAGCAATACGGCTTGCGGGCAGTAGCGTTCCATATCTTTGACGATACTGATCATCACCGGGGCCGTGCGCAGAAATCGGAAGATACCTGAGGGGCCGCGCGTGTCGCCGATATTGATATCCACGCCGTATTTCTTTGGAATTTCAATATCATGCCGCCAGACTTCCGTTCCGCCCGCCAGAATCGTACATAAGACCACGTCTGCACCCTTAAGCGCCTCGCTCCGGTCCAGCGTAGCCTCGACGCGCGCCGGGTAATGACCCATATCTACGATGCGTTGAACTGCCTTACGGGCAAATTCCAGGCGTTCGGGATCGATATCCATGAGCGACAACGTGGCGTCTCTAAGCAATGGGAAAGTCAGTACATCGCGCACCAGGCCGCGCGTGAAACCCAGGCTGCCCGCGCCAATGAATGTGATCTTGGTCATATTACCTCCGTAAGGTTGATGATGATTGAAATTGATCTTGCATTCTGATTCTACCCTAAACTAGAGAGAAATAAAATAATTGTTTCACTGGTACAATTGGTGACAATCAGTTGTTCTTTTATTGGAGGCGCCATGTTCAAGCGAATTGTATTGTTGTTGCTGCCGATGTTGTTGGCCGCGGCCTGCACCAAGAGCAGTCCATCCCCTGTGCCGGCTGCGCCGACCGAGCCGCCCAGGCCAACCGCTACCCCGCTTGCGCCCACCGTTACCCCGACCGAGCTGCCCAGGCCCACCGCTACCCCGCTTGCGCTCACTGCCACCCCGGTTCCCACGGTCGCCGAGGCCGCGCCCATGACCGGCAAGGCTTTTGAGATCAATCGCCTCCTGGGCCAGGGCGTGAATTTCGGCAATGCTTTAGAAGCCCCCCGAGAAGGCGATTGGGGGGTGATCTTGCAAGAAGAATATTTTCAAATGGTCAAAGACAAGGGCTTTGATTCTGTGCGCATCCCAGTGCGCTGGTCGGCTCATGCTTTGACAGAAGCGCCTTACACCATCGACAGCGCCTTCTTCGAGCGCATCGATTGGGCTGTGAACCAGGCGCTCTCGCGCAACCTGGCGGTGGTGCTCAACATGCACCATTACGAGGAAATCTTCAAGGAGCCGCAGGCGCACACCGAACGCTACCTGGCCATCTGGCGGCAGATTGCCGAACACTATCAGGATTACCCCGATGAGTTGTTGTTTGAGCCGCTCAACGAGCCTAACACTGCTTTCACCGCTGATCTTTGGAACGAATTGGTTGCTGAAGTGCTCCAGGTGGTGCGCGCCTCCAACCCAGAGCGCGTGGTGGTGCTGGGGCCGGTGGAATGGAACAGCGTTTATCGCTTCAATGGTTTAAAGCTGCCGGAAGAAGATCGGTATATCATCGTCACGTATCACTACTATAACCCCTTCCGATTCACCCACCAGGGTGCAGAGTGGGCCCAGGGCAGCGCCAACTGGCTGGGCCTGCAGTGGACCGGTTCTGCCAACGAGAAGCAGGTCGTACAAAGGGAATTTGATATGGTTTCCCGCTGGGCTGCAGAAAATGGCCGCCCTGTTTACATGGGTGAGTTTGGCGCCTACTATAAAGCCGACATGGACTCGCGCGCCCGCTGGACCGAGTACGTTGCCCGGCAGGCAGAAGAACGCGGCTTCAGTTGGGCCTATTGGGAATTCTGCTCTGGCTTTGGCATATACGTGCCAGATAAAATGATCTGGATGGATCTGATCCTGAGAGCGCTGATACCGCAATAGCGCCCCTCACAACTCTGCCTGGATTTCCGCCACCATTTTCATAAAGCGTCTGCCATATTCAACGTAATTAGCAAAGCGGATCTCATCAGGCGAAGTGATCGAGTTATCGTGATAGACCGCTGCCAGGTGCGGTTCGATCGAAAAGCCGCCCTGGTAGCCGCAGCGAAGCATGTCTTTCACAATGCGCCGGACATCGCCGTGCCCCTCGCCGGGGAAGGTGTGGTTCAGCTTAGGGAAGAGTCCGCCGGTCTCCTCGACGTAGATATTGTCCTTGATGTGGATATAATCCACAAATTCTCTCACCTGGCTGTAGAATTCCCACGAACTCTGTTTGCGATAGGGCGGCTTACCGATGCGCCGGTCGGTGCCTACCGGGTTGCCCGTATCGAACACCAGCCTGAAGTTTGGCGAGTTGACCTGTTCGATCAACCGTAACGTGTGCTCGTGCGACATGCCGCCGTAATTCATGCAGTTCTCGTGCAGGTAAATGACCTCGCCCTCTTCGCATGCTCGCACCAGGATGCGCACTTTATCGAAGATCAATTTCTCGATCTCTGGGCTGTCGGGCTGCGCGTCGAGCACCACGCCAAAGCTCATGCCGCGGATCAGCTTCGTCCCCAGGGTTTGCATGCGCGGGATGGCGCGCTGGAGCGATGCCAGGCTGCGCTCAAAATCTTCCGCGCTGCGCGGATCGGTGCTCCAGTTGGCGATTGCGCTGCCAAAGCAGTTAATATGAATGCCGGCTGCCTCCAGCTTTTGGCAGATTTCCGCAAATTTCTCAGCGGAGACATCCGTCAGGTTGATCCCATCTACGTTGCGGGACTCAATATAGCTCCAGCCCAGGCTCTGGGTAGCCTTGATCTGGATATCGATAGAACTGCCTGCTTCATCTGCGAAACCTGTGTAATACATCTTGCCTCCTTGTTTTAACCTTTGATGAGTGGTTGCACCCAACGCACGAACGCCGGGAAGATCTCTTCCGGTTCGGGCAGGGTGGGGTGCCAGCGTTTTTCGTGCTCGCACAAAAGCCAACCGCGATAGCCGTTCTGTCTCAACAGAGCGATTGACTCTGCTAGGGGAAGCTGGCCCGTGCCCGGGATCACATAGCGCCAACCATCTTCCATCGCCAGCACTGCGCCTGGCTCGTAAACTGCATCTTTCACGTGAGCATACCCCACGCGCCGGCCAATGGCAGCGTAAGAATCGGCCGGTTTCTCTCTACCGACGCGCCAGGTATGCCCCATATCCCACAGCGCGCCAAAAGCCGGGTCGGAGATGCTGTCTAGCAGCAGTCGGCAGTGCTGGGCCTGCACCCACAGATCGTGTGTCTCGAACAACCAGTGCAGGTCGCGTGCCCCATCGAGCGCCAGGATCTTTTCCACGCACGTGCGGCCTTGTTGAGCCAGCGTGTCACGGCTTTCTTTGGGATCGCCGCCGCCGAAAATGCGCACGTTCTCGCAGTCGAATTCATGCGCCACCGCAATCGTGCGGCGCGCTTCCTCCAGGTTATTGTCCAATTCTTCGGCCACACATACCCGGATACTGGAACTGATCCCACTCACTGCCAGACCGGCCTCATCCAACTTTCGCCGGGTTTGTGCCGCTTCCACGGTAAATTCTGGCAGCAGCGTGATATCCAGCCCGCTCAGATAGCCGCGCAAATCGACGCCGTCGAACCCATATTCGCGCCCGCGCGCACAGATGGTGTCCAAGTCCCACTGGGGGCAGCCCAGGGTCATAAAACTGATTTTCATTGTCGGCTTCTCCTCGCTCTACTGAAATGATTTGCCGAAATCGGTGATTTCTTGCTCGCGCACCGTCTTTTGGAAGCGCGAGTTCGCTGCCAGCTCTTGCAGCCTGGTCGCATAGGTCTCGTGATCGAACGGCATCTCGATAGGCTGCCCAAGCAGCGAAGAAAGCATGATCGCATTGCCCAGGGTCAGCGAATGGATGCCCTCCACAGCAGGAGCGATCAACTTCTCGCCTTTCAAAATGGCGTTGGCAAAGTTCTCGGTCACCAGGCGATGCCCCATCTCGCCGTGATGGCGATAGGGCACATCCACCACCCAATTTTCAACCGTTTCATAACCGCTCGAGCTGTTCTTGATCTGGTCGAACATGGAATAGCGGTTGCGGAAGAAAGTCAGGCGTTCGTTTTCAAAGATCAGTTTGCCTTTTTCTCCGTGGATCTCCAGCCGGTTCGTGCCGGGTGATTCGGCCGTCGTGGTAATAAAATGACCCACCATGCCGTTTTCATGCTCGAAATAGCCCGTGACATTGTCTTCCACTTCGATGTTGTGGTATTTGCCGATCGAAGCAAACCCTGCCACCCGCCTGGGCATGCCCACGAACCACTGGTACAAGTCCAGGTTATGCGGGCACTGGTTGAGCAGCACCCCACCGCCTTCGCCTTTCCAGGTCGCGCGCCAGCCGCCGTTATCATAGTAGCTCTGGGTGCGGAACCAATTGGTGATGATCCAGGTGGTGCGCACCAGGTGGCCCAATTCGCCCTCATCGATCAGCGCTTTGATCTTGCGCCAGAAACCATACGTGCGCTGTTGGAACATAGCCGCGAAAACCAGGTTGGGATTTTTCTCTTTGGCCTGCTCGTAAGCCGCGATCATTCGCAAGGCATCTTTGCTGTGCACTGCAATAGGCTTTTCCGTCAGAACGTGCAATCCACGGCCCAGCGCTTCGATGCTGATGGGGGTGTGATCATAGTGCGGGGTGGCAATGAGCACGCCGTCTAGCTGCACCCGGTCGAACAGGTCTGCGGTCGAATAGCAAGCCGGCACTTGATACTGCCAGGCGTAATGATCGGCCCGCTCTCGGTCGATATCACAAACAGCAGCCAGCTCGATGTTGGGCAGCTTGTGAACATCCACCACATGCTGACTGCCCATCGTGCCCACACCGATCACCGCCAGCCTGACTTTTGCTGAAGAACTCATTTCTACCTCCGTGTCAAAATATGGATACGTTAATGATACCCTTTTCTTGGCTGGATGGCTAATAGAAAATCGCCTATGATCCTTGATCGTTATCCGGCAATGTATGGGTGTGTTTCAATTTTTCGGGGAAGAAGGATGCTGGTAAAGGGCCTTGCCGC
>CAZVRZ010000005.1:0-87542 GCA_964629965.1 uncultured Anaerolineaceae bacterium | reverse complement strand
TCCCTTCCTTTTGCATAGGCTTTTGCCGCTCATTTCCCATATACAGAATTGCTGCGATTATCTCTTCAGAGCAGAAGTAGGATATAATTCTATCGATACTATGAAAGAGACAAGTTCACCACCGGTTTCTTTTTTTATCCTGCCAGCCTTATTTTTTATTGTGATTGGTTTTGGGGGATTGTATGTGCTGATGGATGCGACGCAGCCCACGGTAGGTCCGCGCTGGCTATTTTTCTTCTTGCTATTGCCGGCCCTGACTGGATGCGCCCTGCCAATCATGGCTTTTCTCAATCGCCGTTTTCCCAGTACTCCTCCTGCCAGCGTAGGCATGGTTTTCCGACAGGCTCTCTGGTTTGGTGTGTTCGGGGCAACCGTTGCCTGGCTGCAAATAGGCCGGGTGTTGACAGTTCCAATGGCATTGCTGCTGCTGATCGGTTTAGGATTGATCGAATTTTTACTCAGGCTCAGCGAGCGCAGCCAGTGGAAGCCGTAGCCTGACAAAAGGGGACGCAGGATGTCCGATTTACGTCTGCTGCCATCTGTAGATCAAGTGCTGCAAACCGAACCAGCCATCGGATGGATTGGCAAATTTGGCCGCGCTTTGACTTTACAAGCGATCCGCACCACATTGGATGAAATACGCGCCGAGTACCGAGAAGGTTCCCCAGCGCCCCAACAGCCCGCTCTATTGCAAAGGATGCAGTCTTGCCTGGAAAAATGGACGGCGCCATCATTGATTGCGGTTATCAATGCAACCGGCGTCATATTGCATACAAACCTGGGCAGAGCACCACTCAGCCAGGCTACGCTCCAGGCTATCCAGGAAACAGCCTGCGGCTACTCCAATCTCGAATATGATCTTGCCAAGGGCAAGCGCGGCTCTCGCCTGGTACATGCAGAGGCTATCTTAAAACACCTGACCGGAGCTGAAGCCGCTTTGGTGGTGAACAATAATGCTTCAGCCGTGCTGTTGGCTCTCTCTGCATTGGCCCGCCGCCGTAATGTGATCATTGCCCGTTCGCAATTAGTAGAGATCGGCGGCGGTTTTCGCGTGCCCGATGTGATGAAGCAATCGGGAGCCAGATTACTCGAAATTGGCACTACCAACCGCGTACACCTTGCAGATTACGCTGAAGCAATAGAAACGGGCTCCGCCGCGTTGGTGATGCGCGCTCATCGTTCCAATTTCAAGATCATCGGTTTTACCAGCGAACCCGAGCTGGGTGAAATCGTGCAGGCCGCCCACCAATGCGGCATTCCGGTCATTGACGACCTGGGATCAGGCGCGCTGCTGGATACGCAGCGATATGGCCTGGGCCACGAACCCACAGTACAGGAATCCCTGGCTGCCGGGACAGACCTGGTATGCTTTTCGGGAGACAAACTGTTGGGAGGGCCGCAAGCAGGCATCATCGTGGGCCAAAGCGATCTGGTAGCACGACTGCGCAAGCATCCTCTGGCACGCGCCATCCGGGCCGACAAACTCTGCCTGGCGGGATTATCGGCAACCCTGATGCATTACATGAAGGAGGAAGCCGAGCGAGAAATCCCGATCTGGCGGATGATCTCTCAAACCGCCGAACAGATTCAGGCGCGCGCCCTGGCATGGAGTGTTGATTTGCAAGCCGGCGCAGTGATCCCCAGCCAATCAACGGTTGGAGGTGGCAGCCTGCCCGATGAAATCCTTCCAACCTTTGTTTTGGCCTTACCAGGGCCAAACCCGGCCCGGCTGGCAGAACAACTGCGCACAGCCCAACCGCCGGTCATTGTGCGCGTCGAAAAAGACCAGGTTCTACTAGACCCGCGTACGGTTCTGATCGAACAGGAAGCCGCATTACTCGACTTGCTGAAAAAGGTTTTATCTGCTATTCCATTGGAGAATAATGCAACTGTATGAAAAACGAACTGGATCGCTTGATGGAGAAACACAACGTGGATGCTCTGCTCATCACGGGGGCCGCCCAGCACAATCCAGCGATGGTGTACCTGACCGGTGGGGCGCACATGACCAGCGCAGATCTGATCAAGAAGCGCGATAATGAAGCCATCCTGTTCTATAATTCCATGGAACGCGATGAAGCTGCCAGGTCTGGCTTGCAAACCAAAGATCGAGCGTCTTATCCTTTCGCCGACCTGGTAAAAAAGGCAAATGGCAACCAGGCCAAGGCACTGGCGGAACGCTACCATCTGATGTTAACCGAGATGGATATTAAAACCGGGAAAGTTGAGATTTATGGGAACCAGGATGCAGGCAGCAGCTTTGCCATTTTCTCGGCGTTAAGCGACCGCATGCCCGAACTGCAACTGATTGGAGGCGCCGAGGCAGTTGTGCTTGCAGAAGCCATGGCAACAAAAAGTGAAGATGAGATCCAGCGCATTCGCAGAATGGGTCAAATCACCGTCCAGGTTGTAGGAAAGGTAGCAGAATTTTTAACCTCCCAGGCGATACGAAAGGGTGAATTGGTCTATCGCGATGGCAATCCGGTTACCATCGGCGATGTAAAAAACCTGATCAACCTGTGGCTGGCGGAACAAAGCGCAGAAAATCCAGAAGATACGATCTTTGCGATCGGGCGGGATGCAGGCGTGCCTCACAGCAGCGGCACAGCCTCAGACACTCTTCGCCTGGGCCAGACCATTGTGTTCGATATCTTCCCTTGTGAAAAAGGAGGAGGATATTTCTATGATTTCACCCGCACCTGGTGCCTGGGTTTCGCTCCCGATGAGGCGTTGGCGCTGTACGAAAATGTACGGGAAGTTCACCAATACATGATGGCCAACTTTAAAGAAGGCGCCCACTGCCCGGAATACCAGCGGAAGACGTGTGAGATTTTCGAAAAACAAGGACACGCCACCATCCAATCCAAGCCGCAAACCATGGAAGGATATGTTCACAGCCTCGGGCATGGGGTAGGCTTGCATGTTCACGAGAGACCCTGGTTTGGCATCTCCGCATCTCCTGAAGAACGCATCACACCCGGAATGGTTTTCACAGTAGAACCAGGTCTATATTACCCGGAACGCGGCCTGGGTGTGCGGTTGGAAGACACCGTGTGGGTGCGCCCAGACGGAATCGTGGAAGCGCTGGTTGATTACTCTCTCGACCTGGTGCTGCCCATGAAAAAGAATTGAGGGCCGGCCAGCATGGATCTACACGACACGAATTCTCCTGATCTAGTAACTTCGCTTCCCCCGGCGCGGATTTTGGGAATCGAAACATCTTGTGATGAAACGGCTGCCGCAGTTGTAGAGAACGGACGGTACATCCTGTCAAGCCTGGTTGCTTCGCAAGTGGATCTGCACGCCCAATTTGGCGGCGTGTTTCCTGAGGTTGCTTCGCGCCAACACATCCTGGCTATTTACCCGATCATTGAGCAAGCACTGCAAAAAGCTCACCTGACTCTTTCCAACATCGATGCGATTGCGGTAACCCGTGGTCCGGGGTTACCCGGCTCACTCGTGATCGGTATGAATTCAGCCAAAGGGTTGGCCCTGGGCAGCGGCTTGCCGTTGATCGGCGTGAATCACCTGGAAGCACACCTATATTCAGCCTGGTTATGCGCTGCCGATGGAGAGGCGAAGCCCGAGCCTCGCTTTCCCCTAATCGCATTAATCGTTTCAGGCGGGCACAGCGAGCTCATCTTGATGACCGACCATTTACATTATGAGCGCTTGGGGGCTACCCTGGACGATGCTGCCGGAGAAGCCTTTGATAAAGTAGCGCGCTTGTTCGGATTAAGCTATCCTGGGGGCCCGGCCATCCAGAAAGCAGCCCAGGGAGGCAATCCGTTGGCTTTCGAATTTCCCCGCGCCTGGCTGGAAGGCAGTTGGAATTTCTCCTTTAGTGGCTTGAAAACAGCCGTGATGCGCGAAGTCCGCAATCTAGAGAAATTAGCCACACCGCTGCCCGTCGCCGACCTGGCTGCCAGTTTCCAGGCCGCGGTGGTCGATGTCCTGGTCAGTAAAACCATGCAAGCAGCAAGAAAATTTGAGGTGAAAGAAATCCTGGTGGCAGGCGGAGTATCTGCCAATCAGGCGCTACGCCAGTCATTCCAACTGCGCGCTCCCAATGCGCTCCTTCCCCCACTGGCACTGTGCACAGATAACGCAGCCATGGTGGCTGCAGTTGGATACTACCGGCACATTCACGGTCAACATGATACACTTAGCATGGACGTGTTACCTAATTGGCCTATATCAGAATTGTGACATTAATTTATGGACAATTTAGCAGAGTCTAAAAAAGCAGCGCCTTCAACCGGATCGCCCAAACAGGTGGATCCCAGGCAAGCCGATGCCCTGTGCCAGGCAGTCTATTTGGGGATCAAACCAGCGGCAGCAGGTTTGAGCGCTCTGTATATTTACTTTATAATCAGCCACCTGCTTTTCCAACCGAAAGAAATAGCTGCGATCATGTCGCCCCTGGCGGCAGTTTCGGTGGTGATCTTCCTGGGAATCTATTGGAGCCTGGATAAAAATAAATTTCCAGTTCACTGGGCACATCGGGTTGCGGCCGGGATGGCTACGATCATCCTGCTGAACAGCCTCCTATTTTTATATCTCACCCGTGGGATGCAAGAAACTACCAACCTGGTATTGATCATTGTCGGAATGGGCTTCTTTTTCCTATCCACACAATGGTTCGCTGCGATAGCAGCAGCGGCTGTGTTATGTTGGGGAGCCATCGTCTGGCTGACTACCCCGAGCGGCGATTGGGTAACCTACGGTTTCAATTTACTATCCGGCACGCTGCTGGCAGCCCTGATCCACATCCTTCGACTGCAAATCTTCCGCCAGATGAAGACCATGAGTGCCGAGAATGAGCGCATACGCAAAGATCTCGAAGAGGTCTTGACCACAACCGAGGAAGCGCAACGTTCCCTGGCAACCAGTATGGCGGTAGGACAACGCATCACCTCCATACTCGACCTGGATACTTTGCTGAATCAGGTGGCATTGTTGATCCAGGCGCGCTTTGGTTTTTATGCGGTCAGCATTTTTCTACTTGATGAAAATCCAGATTATCTCTCGCTGAGAGCTGGAACACGCGATCGCGGGCGAGCCCTGACACAACCCAACTACCGGCTCAAAATTGGCGAAGAAGGCATCGTTAGCTGGTGCGCCACACATCGCCGCCCTGCACGGGTGGACGACACCAAAAATGATCATCGCTACATTCCAATGGCTTTCCTGTCAGAGACGCGCTCAGAGCTGGCCCTGCCCCTGGAGATGGGGGCCGAACTCTTGGGGGTGTTGGATGTGCAAAGCACCGAAGTGGCCAACTTCAAAGAAGATGATGTTCCATTCTTACAAATGCTGGCCGACCAGGTGGCGATTGCTATTCACAATGCTTCACTCTTTAAGGTAGAGAAATCTCGACGACGACTGGCTGAGAACCTCTACGAAGTAGGTAGAGCCATTTCCAGTTCCTTGAACCCTACCGAAGTGTTGGAAATGATTTTGAAGTACCTGGCAGATATCGTCACCTTTGATCGCGGCGCGGTAATGCTGCAAAAAAATTACGAATTGACCATTGTGGCCGCACGAGGATTTCCGATCATTCCCCAGGATATCCGGATTCCGATTCGCCCGAATGATGTTTTTGATAAGATCTACCGCACTCAAAAACCATTGGCGATTGTGGATGTCATGGAACGCGATGACTGGCAGCAAGTAGAAACCCTGCCGGACTCGCATTCCTGGCTTGGAATCCCGCTGCTGCATGCAAATGAAGTGATTGGCATGCTTTCTATGGTGCGCGAAAATGTCGTGCCATTTACGGAAGATGAAGTCACACTGGCAACCACCTTCTCTGGGCAGGCAGCGGTCGCGATCCGGAATGCGAATCTATACGACCAGATCAACCGGTTCAATCAAGAACTAGAAATCCTGGTTGAGCAGCGTGCCTCTGCTTTGCAAAAGGCCTATGATCAACTTGAAAAAATGGATCGCGCCAAGTCTGATTTTATTGGGTTGGCTTCTCACGAATTACGCACCCCGCTGACCGTGATCCAGGGTTACAGCCAAATGTTGATCGATGATCCCCTGGTACAACGCAATCCACAGTATATGCAGTTGACCAACGGCATTCTGGGAGGCATTCGCCGCCTGATGGAAATTGTCGAAAGCATGCTGGATATCGCAAAAATCGATAACCGGGAGCTGCGCCTGTATCCGACGCCGGTCCCCGTTATCACCTTGATCCAGTCTGTGATGGACAGCCAGAAGGAAATTTTGCGAGAACGCAATTTAAATATGAACATTGATCTAACGGCTCTACCGGCAATCGACGCCGATGTGGACGGGCTGCGTAAAGTTTTCTCACACCTGATCATCAACGCCATAAAATTCACACCCGATGGAGGCAAGATCACGGTCACGGGCTTCCAGCGAGACGATATTGACAGGGAAACACCCGGGCCGGCTATTGAGGTTGTTATCAGCGATACGGGTATTGGTATAGATCCTTCTATGCAAGAGTTGATTTTCAAGAAGTTCTACCAAACAGGCAAAATATCCTTACATTCATCAGGCCGCACCAAGTTCAAAGGCGGCGGACCGGGTTTGGGCCTGGCAATTGCCAAAGGGATCGTGGATGCTCATGGAGGCCGCATTTGGGCTGAAAGCGCCGGACATGATGAAATCAATTTTCCAGGCAGCCAATTCCATGTTGTTTTACCGCTGAGTCAAAAGAACAGCAGCTTCTAGATATGCCTTTTTCAATTCCCATTGCCTTGCTGCTATTCGCCAGTCTATTGTATCTATTGGCAATGGGCCTTACGATCATTCGCAGGTCAGGCGCCGACCGGCTGGCAGGTCTCCTGGTTGGATACCTGTCGGTGGCTTTGATGATCACGCTGTGCATGATCTACCTCTACTCCAGGCAAATATCTTTTACATCCGCCAACCCAGCCAGCATTGCCGTCCGCACCGGTTTTGGACTTCTGGCTCTTTTACTTTTGATCCTTTTCCAAGCCGGAATAAAAATAGCCGCCTGGCGCGGCTGGATTTATCTTGGGGGGGCCTGGATCGTAGTCTATGCCATCCTGGCATGGGCCATTCCGGCCTCTGCCATCACCGCCATCGTTTTGGCGAGCGGATGGGCAGTCACCATGGCCGTCATCAGCATCCTGGCTATCTGGGCTTATCGCAAAGCAGCGAACAATACCCACAAGAACTTGATTGCCAACTGGGTGGTTGGACTACTGATAGCCCTGGCCGGAGGCATCAGCTTCTTGTTGGGTCAAATGCTCTGGTTCCTGGCGCTCCAATGTATCAGTTCATTAATCATCACGTATATCATCATGAGCAACAGATTGCTCACGATCCGTCAGGCAGCCAGGCAACTGCTCTACATCCTTCTTTTCGGCTTGCCTATTGCGCTCTTGAGCTGGGGAATGCTCCTCTTGGCAAATCCTATCAGCCGGTACCTGCCGGGCGCCAGCGGACAGGTGCTATTGATAGCCAGCTTCGTGGTACTGGCAATCATCCTGCTGCAAATTTTGATCAACCAGGTACCGAAGGCGCTGCAGTGGATCTTGCCAACGACAAGCTACGAGCCAAACCGGCTCCTGCGCGAATACAGCCTTGGTATCAGTAATCTCACTTCGCCTAATCTTCTGGCAACGGTTTCAATTGGCTTGATCAGCGAAGCAATTGAGATCAAACGTGGGCGCTTGTTTGATGTGAATTTTGAGCCAACACCATCTCCGGGCCTGTTTCGCCTGAGCGACCTGGGAGGCATGGGACAGATACCCGAAGACTCGAGTGTCTTATCAGCACAGAGCCCCGTTGCAGAAGCCTTGCGAGTTGTACGCAGGCCTATCTTCCAACATGAACTGGAAAGCTCACCAGATTTTGAAGACATGCCCGAGGATGAACGCTCCTGGTTCGCCAGCCTGGAAATGGAATTGTACATTCCGATTCACACCCGTGAAGAGTGGATCGGCATGATTGCCTTGGGGTCTAAAACCAGCGGAGCCAGCTTCTCTGCCGAGGATCAAACTTTGATCAGTACGCTGGCCGATCAGCTTTCTCTAGCATTGCAAAATGTACACCTGATCTCTAGCCTGATGCGCGTCAACAATGATTTTCGCCGGGCCTACACTGCCATGGAACAATCTAACCGGCAATTGCAGCAGGCTCTCATAGAACTGGAAAAGATCGACAAAACAAAATCGGATTTTATCAGTGTTTCTTCCCACGAGCTGCGCACCCCCCTGACCGTGATGCGCGGCTACACAGAAATGCTCCTGGACGATGCTATCATCAAGCAAAACCCTTTCCAACACAAGATGGTTAAAGGCATTCACTCGGGAATGATGCGCTTGCACGAGATTGTGGATAGCATGCTGGATGTGGCCAGCATCGATTCGCGCTCTTTAAGCCTGCACAAATCGCCTCTCTCGATGCAATATCTCATCCGCATTATCCTGAAGAGCCTGCAAGATACGCTGGCAGAACGCAAACTTCAACTAACAGTCGAAAATCTTGATACTCTGCCCGAAATTCAGGCAGACAGCGAAGCGCTCAATAAAGTATTCACACAGATCATCATGAATTCCATCAAGTACACCCCAGATGGAGGCAGCATCACCATCACCGGTTTGCAGATCTCCCCAGGCCAGCTAGACATGGCAGAGGGTGGAGTAGAAATCACCGTCAGCGATACTGGGATTGGCATTGAAAAAGAAAACCTGGACATGATATTTAAGAAATTCTTCCAAACAGGGTCGCTGTCGCTGCATTCAACCGGCAAAACCAAATTCAAAGGCGCTGGGCCAGGGCTAGGCCTGGCCATAGCCAAAGGCATTGTTGAAGCACACGGGGGAAAAATCTGGGCGGAAAGCTCCGGATATGATGACGAAAAGCATCCCGGCAGCCAGTTCCACGTTTTGCTCCCCCTCTAATATTATTATTCAAACACAGCTTCAATCTCGCTCTGCGAGACCGGCCCTGCCCGCAGAACCACCGGCTTTTCTTGGGTGCAATCCACCACAGTTGAGGGAAGTCCCCCTGGCGTTTGACCGCCATCCAATACAAGATGAACTCGCCCATCCAGTTGTTTCAACACTTCCTGGACAGTATTCGTGTTTGGCTGTCCCGAAAGGTTCGCAGAAGTAACTGCCAACGGACCGATTATCCGTAATAATGCCAGGGCAACGGGATGATCCGGCATCCGAATGCCTACATTGTCGGTAGGAGAGAGGTTGGGCGGCAACGACGGATTGCCCGGTACGACCAGGGTCATTGGGCCAGGCCAGAACTTTTGGGCCAATTTGATCGCAATGGGATTCATCTGGAGAGTGACGGATTTAAGATGTTCAATCTGACCAATCAAAACAGCAATGGCGCGATCGCTGCTGCGGCCTTTGGCGATATAGAGACGTTCTACAGCCTGGGGATCAAACAACTGGGCAGCCAAACCGTAAACCGTATCCGTTGGGAAAACCACCAACCCGCCATGGGCAAGCACATCGCCAGCATGTTGCAAGGCCACCGGGTGATCTGCTCTGAGGATCTCAGTTTTCATATAAACCTATGTGTAACCACAATTATAACCCCGACGACAGCATATCATCTTGCCTGGTTCATTTGCCAGATCATTTGCAGTCCATCCAAAGTCAACCAGGGAGCGATAATTTGTATAACCTGGGTTTCGCCAGCAATGATCTCTGCCAAACCTCCAGTGGCGATCACCTTCATTTCTGGCCCCAGTTCTAAACGGAAACGCGCCACCATGCCTTCGACCAAGGCCACGTAGCCAAACAATAAACCCGATTGCATGGAATGCACCGTATTACGCCCGATGACGGAAGGCGGGCGCTGTAAATCAACGCGCGGCAGCTTGGCTGTTCGCAGGAATAATGCTTCTGCAGCGATGCCGATACCAGGGGCAATGGCCCCACCCAAATATTCACCTTGGGGAGAAATGGCATCAAAAGTAGTGGCCGTACCGAAATCAACCACGCAGGCCGGCCCACCATACAACTGTTGCACCGCGGCCGCATCCACGATCCTATCTGCCCCCACGGCCCGGGGATCTTCGTAAAGAATGCGCACGCCGGTTTTTACACCTGCGTCTACGATGAGAGGATCATTCTTGAGATATACCCGGCAAGCCTGAGCGATCTTGCCGGTAAGAGGAGGCACCACAGAGGCAATACAAATGCCATCCAGGTCATCTATGGAAAAACCCGCATGAGATAGCAATCCTAAGAACTGGAGGCCGAACTCATCGGGCATGCGTTCGTGATCGGTAGCAAGGCGCCAACGCGGGCCTAATTGATCACCTTGATATACGCCTAAAGTAACATTCGTATTGCCAATATCGATCGTGAGTAACAATGGTCACCTCTTTTACGTAAACTATTTCCAACACCCATCACCGATCAAAGAAATTTTAGCCAATTGCTATTATAATTAGTAATTGAAACATACCCAAGTACAATTGATTGCATCGATAATATTTGGGTAAAGCAACCACAATCAATCATATTACCACAGTGGATCACTATTTAATGAAGGAGGTTATATGCGTCGTTTGATCAGTTTCCTGTCAGGTCTTGCCATCGGTGCCCTGGTCGGGGCCACCCTGGGTTTACTGCTTGCGCCATCTTCAGGTGAAGAGCTGCGTTCGAATGTTCAAAATCGATACGGCACCATGCAAGAAGATGTACGATCGGCGGCATCAGAACGCCGGGTGCAACTGGAACAACAGTTAGAGTCTCTGCGGGCCTCACGCAGATCTAAAGCCGGTTAGGCCGCGTTCATGCTTTGTTAAACGAACAGGCGCATCCGGTTTGACGACCAGATGCGCCTGTTTGATTCAAATGATTGGTTCTGTTAACGCACGACTTCAAATTCGTAACTGGCAACCTGGCGAGTGAAGGGGGTTACGCCCGTCACCACCAGGATCACTTCATCCACGCCTCCCCCGATTTGAATCGGAATATCCGCCGAGATGTCTGGCTGTAAGGTAATATAGTTCACCGTGGTGTTCGTACCTCGGGAGATCAAAGCCAACTGGAATGTTTGCGGTAGAGCATTCTGCATACGCGCCCAGCCGTCAGCGGCCCAACCGCCATCATCTTGCTCGAAATCGGTAAAGTAACCGGCCTGCGGCACGGCGACATCGTCCAGAAGAAAACCTTCGCCATTGACAGCGGCATCGGTAATATACTCAAAGCGCAAAAGCACTTTCTTGCCTGCAAATTGAGAAAGATCAACCGTCTCCCGAATCCATTCCGCCTGGTCGTCGCCGCCGCTCAAAGCGTTGTATCCCCAACCATAACTATTTCCCGAAGGATCGGCATCCGTGCCAGAAGGGGTATCCAAGATTTGCCAACGCTGCCCATCTTCAGAAGCTGCCAGGTAAAGATAGTCATAATCTTCTTCCAGGTCGTACCAGGTCCAATAAGATATTTCCAAGTCGCCTGAAATGCTGCTAAAATCGAATTCGCGCGTCAAAGTCATGTCGGATTCATCACCCTTGTTCGACCAGAAGGCAAAATCGCCCGAATAAGGATCGGCAGGCACGACGCCAACCTGAGCCGCGCCGTCAAAGTGCAGGGTGTAAGCGCCGGAACATTTGAAGCGAATATAATCCACACCGAATTGGTGAACCTGCCGCTTGGCACGATTGACCGGGCAAGCCGTGAAAGTCTCGGTAGGACGAATGGTTGGCGGAGAAGAATAAGAACGATAAGCATAGCGTCCATCGCCCACGCGGCTGTTGCGAAGATAGGAGGCGATGACCCAATCCAGGAACAAGTTCTCAGCCTTGATCGTGGCGCCTGTCAAGGGATCGACTGCCCCGATCTGGGTGAGAACATCATCCACGCTGGACATGCCATTATTGGGGTGCGCAACCAGGGCTTTAGTCGCTTCATCACCAAAGCGATCCAGAAAGTAGGTTACGAACAAGAACGAGGCGCCATAGTGAGGCGTGGTATCATCGCTGTTCGGCCAATCGGTCAACTGCATATCGGGGTTGCGAGCATACTCAGAGTCAAAGCCGCTATCGTAATAACCATTCAGCAAGGCCGCCAATTCTGAAAAACCTTCGTTCAGCCAGGAAGCCTCGTTGCGATCGCGATACCAGTGGATCATATGCTGGAATTCATGAGCCAGCACGCCATAAGTAAACTCCTCATCCAGGTCGACATTATCGGCATTCAGGATGAACATTTCATGAGCATTCGAATATTCGTGCGCCAGGGGGGAATATTCATCGGCAGAGGAAAAATACCCGGCGAGGGTGAAGCCGAGGTTGGTCGCGTATAGGATATAAAGATGCGGGTCGTTATCAATGCCCGGAATCCATTCAGAGCCAAAAAACTCCTGGTTGGTCGGATAGATATCTTTCTCAAAGGTCTCCACCAGGTCGCGCAAATCGCTTTGATCGAATCTCACACCATCCTCAATCCAGAAATACACATGCTCGGTGATATATTCCAGCGTCGCATCCACTTCAAAACTCAGGTTCGTATCTACATTGGTGACCCAATACCGTTCCTGGTCGCCTACCCGGAAGGGTTGAGTAGGCGGGTCTACCGTCAGCGGAATGTTCTCTTTGCCTTCAAAGCGGCGCGCCAGGTCTGCCAGGTCATTGATAGGAACAATGGTATCCTGGAGTTTTGTCAAGGTATCGACAGAAACCAGCGGGCCAGCCTCGTTCGTTGGCTGGGCCACGATCGAGGTCAGGGTGGGCGCGTGAAGTAGAGAGGATGTAGCCGTGGCGGGACGTTCCGTTAGGCCCGGCTCAGGGGTGGATAAAGATGACCGGGCTTTCGTTGGCTGCTGAGAAAGCGGCGCCGGGGTGACCGTAATCCGGGAGGCGGCAGTCGGTGCAATCCCCACCAGGGTCGCCTGGGAGGGCGAGGAAGAAAATGGCAGGGAAAAAGAACCGACGCCCAAAATCAACACACCTGCTACGACACAACAGCAGCAAAGTAACAAAGCGACCAATAAAATGATGCTAACAACCGTAATCGTATCTTGTTTCATAGACCATCCTCACATTGTTGATTTACTTGCACAGAGATCGTCTTGCGCAGCAGCAGGCTGTTTCCGGTGATGATACCGATCGACAACCAAAAATAAGGCAAGGCAAAAGAATCGATGCTAAAGCCTTCCGTCAAAAAGCCAACCAAGACCAATTGCCCAAAGAGTCCCAGGGTGCGATGAAGAGGTTGGGCAGATCTCTTGCACAGGTCAGCTGAGCGAAATACCAATACCAGCCAGGCAGCAAACACCGAGAAACCCAGCACGCCGGTCTCAGCAAGGGTACGAATCCACAAGCTTTTGGTATTGGGCATAAAGATAAAGCGATAATACATATTCTGGATTTCGGTCAAATGCCAGCCATAGGCCGGCATCTGTTCTACAAAGTAAAAGCCTGCATTCCCCAGGCCAACTCCCAACACAGGATGGGCGCCAAAGACCTCCCAGCCAGTCAACCAATAAATGGCACGTTCAGCAAAGAACAGCGTATTGGCGGCTTCCATAATGCCGGTCGAACGATACAGCTCAGGGCTAAAGAATTTCTGAAAACGAGGCTCCAAACGACCGCCAAGATAGATCAGGCCCACTGCGCCCGCCAGGTAAACAATCCCAAAGAAGAACAAGATGCCGGTTGTAACCGCTGCCTTGCTTAAAGGCAGCATGGCAGAACGCACCTGCCGGCGGGCAAACAATCGCTGCTGGATCTTCTGCACCAGGCGCAGGTTGGCATCGATCAACACAAAGGCCAGGATCAAGAACAAAGACAGCCAACCGACGCGCGAAAAGGTTTCGAACAAGACCAGCACTCCCCACACCAAAAGGATATTTTCAAAGGTGGGCAAGAAACGCCTGCGGCGGTATAGAGTGAACCCGGTCAACGTAGCAGCCAGCCAAAAGGGCAAGTAGATCATGATCAACTGGTGCGCCAGCCAGGAGGGTTCATAGGCCAGGCCGGTGATGCGATCTGGGAAGAGGGACTCACGACGGGATGAAACCACTTGCTGCACCGCGTACATCCAGCGCGGGTAGTCGCTGTTATCGAAAAAGACGTAAACCGCCTGCAAGCTGGCCCAGGACAATTGCAAAACACCACCGGCGTTCAGCCATTTCAACGCCCGGCGGGCACGTGAGTGGTCCGAAGAAAACCAACCGGCTGCGACGATAAAAGTTGCAGCGCCCATCACCAAAGTGATAAAGGCTTCCCTGGCTTCTGAGAGAATACTATAGCCACGATAAGCCGGCAAATACCGAAAAAATGAAACAGCCCACGAAAAAACAACAATGCCCAGGAAAACGAAGAAGGGCTTTACTTCGAACGGTAATATGCCGCCTTTTAATAAAACCGGAACGAGCCAGAGCAGCCCCAACAGGAGAAAGAAAAGCACCGAGATGGGGGCAACCGTGCTTGCGCCGCTGAGGTCGATCAAGGCAGGCAGGCTGGTCAACGGCAGCAGCAGGCAGCCCAGGCCCCAGATGAGCTCATACAAGAACTGACTGCCAGGGATCTTAAACCAGGGAAACGTTCGAGCGTGATGCTGCCGGTGAAGGAGGCTCATTGCTTGCGGAACATCCCGATAGAAGAAACGCCTATACCAACCAGCAGGCCAAGGATCAAGCCCGAAAACACCAGCCATTGAGCCTGGTACAAGACCGGCTCGAGGGGCGCTTCGGCCTTTAACTCCGGAGCGAAGACCAGCGCCGAGAAAACACCCCGGCTGGCCTGGATCTCAGCAGACAAATCGGCCTGGATAACCTGCATGTGAGCAGTATCGATCGTGTTGCCGCCGCTGCAGATGGCAGGAGGTGGAGGATCCAGATCGGGAGCAGGCGGGCAGGCGCTCATCAGGCGCAGGTAGTCCCTCAGCCCTTGGGCGCGCAAGGCATGCTGCCGGTACTCTTCCAAGACCTGAACACCATACTCCAACCAGGCATTGGCCAGGAAGGCAGCAGCCTGGGGATCGGCATGGCGCACAACCAGGTCCCACTGCTGCTGGCGACGCTCCATAGAAAAGTTTTGAAGAATATCCGAGGCATCCAGGGCAATCTGCCGCGCCTGGGCGGCGGCAATCAGCCGTTCGAAGACAATGCCCGAATTGACCGTGGAACCAGCCACACCGACGGCGTGATCCAAGTTCAGATCGTCCAAGTTGCCGGTCTGGGCATAATCCACGCTGATCAGCATGATCGCCCTGGCCTCATAAACTGGAACAAGCTGCAGGCTGAACAACCAACCCAGGCAGGCGCCCAAGATGCCCGCCAGGGCGACCAACCACCAGCGCCGCGCCAGGCGCTCGAAGGCCCCCATGATCGAAAAGTCCATTGCGATAGATACTCCCTGGCAGATCAAAAATAAAGCGAATGCAAACTGGCTGTGATAAGTATATCTTACCACAGCCAGTTAAGGAAAAACTTAATGTGCGCGCAAGAGCCGGTGAATTTTACAACCGCGGCTCAGCGAGGCAGCACATTGCGTGCATCCCAATTCGGAATTTCCGGCTCGAGCAGATCGAAGGCCGCCGAAGCAGCAAAAGCAACATCATCGATAATCAAATTGCTATTCATTGCACCATCCGTTTCGGCGCGAATTTGCAAGGTGACCGTCTGCCCGGCATAGGCGCTCAAATTGACAGAACGCTTGACCCAGCCGCCCGTTCCAGTCGCCATACACAAATTGTAAACATCCACAACCGTCGTATTGACCATCACCCCACCGAAATCAAAACCACATTCATCTTCCGAGGCGATCCAATGATAATAGGTGAGGAAAGGAAGAGCAATCGGGATCGTCACCTGCTGCTGAACATAACTGATATCATCAATTTCACCTCCCAGCCAGGCGGCGTAGATACCGCTGTGAGCAGTTATCGTTCCTGGAAGATCGGTTACGATGACATCCCAGCCATGGGTGGAAAACTCTGTCCAACCCACCGAGGGGCCAGACTCAAAATTGCCATTTACGATCGGGTTGGCAGCAGGCGGCGCGACAACCACCGATTGGATATTGCTCCAGGCGCTGCTGCCGCCGGCGTTAACAGCCTGCACCCGGTAGTAATACGTTCCATTGGCTTTGCCGGCAGCCGACCAACTGGTCGCCGCGCCGGAATAAGCCGTAACCGGGCTGGAGAAGGCATTATTATCGTCTTCTTGCAGCGTATAGGAGGTGGCCAGGCTAACCGCATTCCAGGCGACCACATAGCTGCCATCCAGGTCGGCGTTGGCAATGGGGTTCAGCACAGGCGCCGTGGGAATGACAACCGGCCAGTTCTTGAGGGTCAGCGGCAGGTAAATACTAACGGCTCCCACTGTGACACTGGCCGAGGAGGTGTTGTCGGCAGGATAACCATCCGTTTGGGCACTTGCCACCGTGACCCGGTTGGTAATGACGCCTTTGACCGCCGCGCCCACATTCACGTTCAGGGTGTATACGATCGAGCTCCCGGCGGCCAGGTTGGAGCCGTTGATCTGGCAGCGGAAACCGCCAGTGAAATCCACGCGACCGCCGGTGCAGGCAGGCGCCAGGCTGCTGACCGTAACCCCGGCAGGCAGGGTGTCGGTGAACACCACCGTGGTGGCCGTGGCCCCGCCGGCGTTGTTGATCGTGATCGTGTATGCCAATGGGCTGCCCGGATCCACCTGGGCCACCTGGGCGGTCTTGGTGATCCTCAGATCGGGCAAGGCCGCGCTCTGCACCTGGAACCCATTCGTCAGTGTACCTGTGCCGGCCGAATTGACCACGCGCACATTCCACCAGCCCACCGCCGCGCCAGAGAGGTTAAAGTCAGCCGTGATGGTGCCCTGGGCCACATTCACCACCGGATTGGCTCCAGGGATGGTGGAAGTGCCGCGCACCAGGCTGACCGTGCTGTCGGCAGTGAAATTGGCGCCGCGAACGACGGCGTCCTGCAGGGTGGCATTATTGAGCGCCCGGTTGGGAGTGATGCTGGAGACGGTGGGCGGCAGCGCAGTCGCTCCCAGGTTGCCATCGATCACCAGGGCAAATCTCTGCGGGCCGGTGGGAATATTGGCACCCAACACTTCCACCTTCCACGAGCCGGCCGTTGGCGATTGGACATACACATTTTCCACGTTATTGATGGTATCCGCCGAGCCGCCGGTAACCGACCAACCGCCGGTGAACCGGTTGCCGAGGTAGATTACGGTTCCACCCGGAGCAGTCACGCGCAGGTTGAGATCGTTGACCAGCGCTTTGCCAGACGAGGGCGTGCCGTCTTTGTCGCTCCACACCAGGGTGACCTTGAAAGGCTTGCCAGCCGAGACGGTGTACTGCTGCGACCAGAGGCCGCCGGTGCTCAGGCCACTGGTATTGTCGACGAACTCACGCGCCCCGGGCGTGGTGGCCGCGCCGACATCAATGAGACCCCAACCCTCGTGGTTGTTGGGGATGGGCAGCCCGGCCTCGCGCGAGGCGGTGCCATAACCGCTGATGTCCACGGCCGAATTGATCAGGGTGGCCTTGACCAGGGCGGCGGAGGGGTTGGCATGGCCTTCGCCATCGATATAGTAATCGCGCACCAGGGCGGCCGCGCCCGAAGAGAGCGGGCTGGCCATGGAGGTGCCGCCCATGTACATATAGTAAGTATTATAGGAACCCCAACCGCTGCCCGTCGCCAGGCTGGAACGCACCGAGAGGATGTTGGTACCAGGCGCCACCAGGTCCGGCTTGATACGGCCGTCGTTCATCGGGCCGCGGCTACTGAAAGCGGCCAGCTCCTGGCGAGAGTCGGAGGTCCGATCTATGCCGGTAGGAGCGGCACTAAAATCATCTCCCCATAATTCGGTCCAAGTGTATGCGCTATAACCTCCTATACTACGTTCATTGTCGGAAGCGCCGATGGTGATCACGTTCTTAGATGCGGCCGGCGACTTGACGGAATTATCGTCCACGTAGCCATCGTTGTTGGCGTCGGTGCCGCTGTTGCCGGCCGAGACGGTCACCGCAAAATCCTGGTTGGTGAACAGGAAGTTGTCAAACAGACCGGCCTGCGTATCGTAAACGCCAGATGTTCCGCCACCCCAACTGTTGTTGTGCGTGCGGGCACCGGCAGTATAGGCCTGCTGTAACAACTGGCGAACATCGTCTGGGATGCCGGTCAGCGTATAACCATTCTGGCAATATGCGCTCGGGGAAGTCCAGGTGGTATACTGCTCGGTGGCCTGGAAAACGATGGAGGCCTGGTAGGCCAGGCCCTTGAGCTGCCCGCCGGAGGCAGCGCCGCTGCCGGCCACAGAGCCGGCCACGTGCGAGCCGTGGCCGGAGGCTTTATCGGCCGCGCCGTCATCCGCACCCGTATTCGAGGTCGCACAACCGTAGCCATAGTCGGCATATTGAACCGGCCAACTGTAAATATTGGCGATGCGGCCGGCAAAATCCTGGTGGATGGTACCGGCCACGCCCGTATCGATGCCGGTATCGGCAATGGCCACGGTCACGCCGCTGCCGGTATAGCCGGACGCCCAGGCAGTCGTGCCGCCCATGATCGTACCGCCGCCCACATCGTTGTGAAGCTGGTTGAGATACAGCGGCTCGATCCAAAGCACATCGGGCATGTAAGCCGCCTGGTCCACCTGTTCACCGTTCAGAACCACGGTGTAGCCATCGCTGTAGCCGCGGCTGTTCTCATCCAGGGCGCTGAAAACGCCCGTCACTGCGGCGCCGTCAGCCCAGGGAGCCAGCAGGACACGATAGCTGCGGCTCGTGCTCCGGTCAATGCTCTCAGCCAGCTTGTAGGCCGGCTGGTAAACACCGACCCAACGCACAAAGGACTGCGCCTCGACCGCGGCCTTGGCGGCGGTATCCATGCGCACGATGAAGGCATAATCGGGAATATAAGGGCCGATCTGAGCGCCCAGTTTCTCCACGGCCTGCTTCCATTCATCCAGCACAGGACCGGAGAACTGCAGCAGGTAGACTCCGGCAGCTTCTGCCTGTTCGGGTGTATAGCGCAGAACGGCAGGCACATTCAACTCCGCTTGCAACGGGTCAAAGACGCCGTTGGTCAAATAGATCAGGGCACTGCCGTCAGCCGGCAACGCTGCCGTCTGGCGCGGGTCGTCGTCTCCTGGACCAGCCAGGGAAGAACCGACCATAGTGAGCATAAGGAAGAGAACCAACCCCGCTCTGGACAACCATTTTACCCAAGACATATTTTCTCCTTTCCCTTTCTGTGAATGGATCTGAAACAAACAGCAAATAATTCTTTCTAGCGACTATCGAGTAAGAAAAATTACCTACTAACTATTGTACAAGAAAACCCGTTTTCGTGACCTCTCTCTTTTGTAACTGCGACTCAGCCACGCTTGGGGCCGGCATGTTTTTCCTTGCTGAGTAGAGAAGCAAGAAGCGTCACGCCCAGCTTAAGGAGCATGAGGCCGTAATAGAACCAGTTGAATAGAAAAAAATAATCGCGAGCGAAGTGCTTGCGGTAGTATTGGAAATACGAACGATGCCAGGCAACGATGGAACGATACGGCTGGACGCGCGAACCGCCCTGCCCCCCGTAGTGCACCAGGCGCGCAGCGGGAACATAAAACACTTTCCAGCCCGCCTGGCGCGCCCGGTGGCAATAATCGGCATCTTCTTGATAGGCAAAGAAGCGCTCATCCAAGAAGCCAATCTGATCGCACACGGCGCGGCGGATCAGCATGCAGGATCCCGCCACGCCGGCCACCTGGTGAGATTGATCTTCATCTATATAATTCATCAGGTACTCGCCAAAAAATTTACTGCCAGGGAACAACCTGGACAAGCCCAGAAAATAACTGATCACGGCCCAGGGACGCGACTCGCCGCGGCGACAAGGTTTTTGCAAGCTGCCATCCCTGTTCAGGACTTTGGGGCCAACGATGCCTGCCGTGGGGTCCGCATCCAGGAAATCCAGCAGATGATCGAACAAACCCGGCAAGATCAAGGTGTCAGGATTCAAGAGCACCAGATATTGCCCTTCGGCAGCCTGCATGGCCTGGTTTATCGGGCGCGTAAAACCTTCATTGTCCCGGTTCTTGATCAGGCGTACCTGGGGAAATTCCTGCGCCAGCATTTCGATCGTCCCATCGGAAGAACCATTGTCTACCACGATATTCTCGTACGAACAACGCGGCGGGTTCTCAGCCAGAGAGGCGAGGCAGGCGCGCAGGTAATCACAGGCATTCAAAGTGACAGTGCAAATAGAAATATCAACCATGCCGGGCATCGACGACCTCCTGGTACAGTTGGATGGTCTGGCCGGCAGTGCGCTCCCAGGTAAAACCGGCGGCGCGCTCCAGGCCCATCTCAGAGAGGTGGTGGCGGCGCTCAGGATCGCCCAACAAAGCCTCGATCGCCTGAGCTAACGAGGCCCGGTCGCCGGGGGGCAGCAAAACGCCGGCCTCACCAACGATTTCGGGCATGGAAGACACGTTCGTGGTGATAACCGGGGTGCCGCAAGCCATGGCCTCCAGAGGAGGCAGCCCAAAGCCTTCGTAAGCAGAGGGATAGACACACAGATCAGCAAGATTAAAGATCACGGGCAAATCTTCCACAGGTACATAGCCGATGAACTGCACTTTATCCACCAGGTCAGACTGCTTCAACTTATCCAGTATCTCTTGATACATCCATCCCAGGCGGCCGACCACAACCAACGGCCAGCCTGTGAGCCTCTTTTGCACATCTTGAAATGCATCTAGCAGTAAACCAAGGTTTTTGCGCGGCTCCAAAGCGCCGACATATAAGATAAACTGCCGAGGTAGATTATACTTCTCGCGAACCTGTTCTAAAAGGGCAGGCTGCTGCACCGGCTTGAAATGCGGCGAAACCCCCAGGTGAATGCTGCGGATTTTCTCGGGCGAGATAGACAAGATGCGCATGGCGTCCTGGCGGGTGCTCTCGGAAACAGAGATCAACGCATCGGCGCGGCGGGCGCTCAGGCGCAGGTAATGAGGAAAAAGCAGCCGCTTGGGCAGCGTGTGAAGCTCGGGGAAGAGAAAAAAGGTCATGTCGTGCAGGGTAACCACCGACCGGCAGGGCTGCAGGTAGGGCATGGTGTAATGCGGCGAATGCAGCAAGTCCAGCTTCAAACGCCTGGCCCACCAGGGCAAGGCAACTTGTTCCCAGGCCAGGCGCAGCGGCACAGGTTGGTTGGCGACCGGGATGATGCGCACGCCGGCATGGCCTGGCGCTGCCAGCAAGGGCAGGCACGACCGCTGGACAAAGATCACCAGCTCGTCGCAAAAAGGCCGCCGGAGGAGGGCATTTGCCAACTGAATAATGTAATTGCCCGCACCGACCGGTTGGGGAGGCAAAGCAGTGATATCTAAACCGATGCGCAAAATCTTTACCTCAAGGTTTTCTAGCGGATTGTCATGACAGCGTCGCTGCAGTACACAGTTGTGTTATACCCATCGCTGCTCTCGGCGCAGATATAATACGCCCCAACAGGAACCCCGCTGGTATTCCATAGGTAACGAACTTCCCTGGGCCCCAAAGGGGGTTGAGACGCATCGTGGTTGGTAATCAAGGGCAAATAGACCGATGAAATTGCCGAAGCATCGGTAGGAGTGACCTCCTGGGGCACATACGGATCAAGATGGCTGCCGATGAGATGTTGCTTGGGGTTGGCGCGATCCGTGGTGTAATAGAAATTGATAGAGGCAAGCAGGGCTGCATCTTTATTCAACGTGAGCATAATGGGAAAAATGCTGCCGGCCGTAACGCCATCCGGCTTGGTCAAGCGAATCCAATCGATTTCCTGGTGAAATGTCTGCGCCGGCACAACCTGGGTTCCATCGGGGCGCGGCCCGGTGTAATTTTCGTTGGGGTCAAAACGCAGTTCGATCACCCTGCTGGAGGCATCCCATTGTTCCAGGCTGCAAGATGAAGGCGAGGCCTCGGCAGGCGTGCCATTGTGATCATCATACATATCAATGGTGTAAGTTTGCCAACCGACATCATAAGGAATATCTACGCTGACCCGAACACAATTATTATCCTCGGTCCAAATCCAGCGCCCCATCATGCCTTCTGCAGGCAGGCGGTAATCGCCGCTCATGAACAAGCGAAAACTCAAGTAGCGATATTCCCGCGCCATGGTCAGAGAAGCAGGCAGATTCAAATAAATTTTCGCATCCGATTCGGGCAGGTGTGGTCCCGTGCAGTATGGATAGATTTGGAGGGGGTTCGGGGTATCCATCAGCATCAAACCATTGGTAAAAGCAACCGACTGCATACATTCGGTGCGTTTCACATCGCTGGCGTCCATATCCCAGGCATTGCCACCCGCAGCAGCATAATCCTCACCACTGTAAGGCGAAGGCCGGTCAAAAAAAGGAATGACGGATTGGTTGATCACCAATTCGCTGGCGCTCCATTGGATGCCGGCGCCGTTATAATCTCCCACGCCCACCAGGTAACGCCCGGGCATCAAGCCTTTGGTATCCAAAGAATAAGTCCCTGAAGAGCCATTGAAAGTTCCCCAGCCGCTGATATCGGTATCCACTTGAATGTTTCGCGTGGTTCCAGCCGGGCGGATCCAAACGGCATGCAAACTGGCGCTCGGTGAAAAGGTGATCGTGGCTTGCTGCTGCGCATCGTTCGCACAGGAGGTCAGGCGCATCCAATCGATGGCAAAATTGGCATTGGCGAAGGTGGTAGGCATGAACTGAAAGGCCTGCCAACCTTCTGGACGGCTGCTCCAAGCGGCAGAATTGACAGGGTCAATCAGACCATTGATCGGCGAATTCAAATTCACCTTAAACAATTTCCATTTGGTTACCAGAGTTGAGGAAGGAAAAACAAAGACATCCTCTGGATAAGAGTAGATCAAATTGGTGGCGCCATTGGGCTTATACATAGGCTGCTGGGCGTAATTAATCGTTGAATACCATTGAACAAGAAATCCATCCGGAGGATAAGGGCTGGCGGGGTACCAATCCGGCGAGTCAATTTTCATAGCGAAATATAAACACTGGTAATCCGCCGGTCGGATTGGGTTGACCATGCCCATCCGGTTTTCGAGAAGCATTCCCTCGGGGAAACCCCAATGGGCAACCCAATGCCATGATAGGTTGGAACCCGGATAACCATACATGGTATTCCCCAAAAAAATTCCGTTCTGAACTGAAAAAGAATTCAGATAAGGATAGTGCCCGGCGCCTTGCATCAAGGTGGACACGTCATAAAATTCATTCATATCCCAGGCATTTTCGAGCAGCGTGGTGGCATAATCCTTGCTCTCAGGGAAAACATTGGCTGGCACAATCACCGCATTGATATCCTGGGCACGCGTACGCATCTCCCCCATTTGAGTTGTCAATAACAGACTCAGCACCAATAATATTTTTAACCATCGCCAGCTCATCACAATTCTCCTCTGGGCATGAGCAAACCGCTATAAGCATTGAAAATCCACGGCAAAAAAACGGCTTGCTCAAGTGATTGGCCGGTTTTACGCATCCATTTCAATAAATAACTTCCAGCTAATCACAATGGCAAATGACAAGAAGAAAATTTACATCTGATATCCAACAATGCTTACAGTATACCGCACTGCATCAAAATAATCTTCCTTTTATGCTTTATGGAGAAAGAACCTAATGCCTGCCGGCAACGCCAGCAGGCCGCAAAACTTGTTGATACACTTGACGGAACCGCCGGGCAATGTTCGGCCAGGTGTAGCGGGCAATCACTTTCTGATATCCCGCCTCTCCCAATCTCTGCGCGTACCCAGGATTGCGCAGCAGCAGGAGGAGAGCTTCTGCCAACTGGGGTACATCGCGATAGTTTACCAACAATCCGTCGCGGCCGGCAGTGACCACCCAGGGAACCGCGCCGGCAAAACAACCAATCACCGGCTTGCGGCATGCCCAGGCTTCGGGGAATGCAATTCCAAAAGATTCATAGCCTGATGGATAAGCAAAAACATCCACGGCGGCAAATAAGAAAGGTTTGTCAGCATCAGCAAAATTATAAAAGAGGTGAACCTGGGAGCGAAACGCCTCGGGAAGAGCATGAATCATTTCTTCCAACTGCTGCACAAAGAGCGTCCGCCCACCGGCGAGCAACAAATGCGTCTGCGGCTCAACTTCCCAGATTTTCGACATGGCTTCCACCAACACATCCACCCCTTTGGCCGCACCGAGCTGGCCGATAAAACCGACCAGCGGCTGTGAACCCAAGCCCAGGCGCCGGCGAGCGTCGTCCTGAGAAATACCGGTGAAATTTTGCAGGTCCACTCCGACCCCTATGACGTGCACGCATCCGCAGGCTGCTCCTTTCGATATCACGTAATCGGCCTCAAACTGCGTATTGGCGATATAGGCCCTGGCTTTGCGGACAGCCTGGTAAATCATCGGTCGATCGAACCCCCAGGTATCGTGTGGATGCAGCCCGCCATGCAATACATCAGGCCGCCCGGTAGCCCGGGCGGCGCGCTGAACGGCAAACATATGTAACAAGGGGAAGGAAGAGGCGGCAATCACATCGGCGGGCTGTTTACGAATCTCGGCCTCCAGGCCTGGAATGATCGGTCCGCTGCCGAGGGCGCGCAAGTACTGGTTACCTGGGATGCCCAGGTGGAAAAATGGGGTTTGAATCTTGCGAAAGATTTGTCCCAGCCTGCGGCGCACCGCGAAACGAAGAATTTTCACACCATTCAATTCTTCCCAGCCGACCGGCATAGCAGGAAGATGAGGGCTGAAAAAAGCCTCTCCATTGAAGCAATTGGTGGTAAAGACAGTCACATCGTCTCCAAACTGGCTGACTAGTTCTTCGGACACACGTTGGATCAACCATTCCGTGCCTCCGATCGCAGGCGCATAGCCCTGGGTTACATGCAGAATTTTCACAACATCTCCTACAAGTGGCTAAGCTTCCATTGGATGAAGCGCCAGCCCCGGTACAGCGTATTCTTAATTCCGCCATTGCGCAGCAAGAATACTAGACGTCCCCACGCCCAGCGAAGCGTGGTCGCCTGGCCGATCGGCCCAACGTTCACGAGAGCGCGATTCTGCCTGTCTGGCGCGTAGCCCCCCTCCAGGCAATAACGGCGCAAAGGTTCCACCACTGCCTGCCAATTCATACGCTGTTTGAGAGGCGCAAACGCCGGCTGCCAGTCAGATTTCGGGAGGGCCAGCATGCGCAGCAGAGCAGCAGACACCGCGTCCGGATCATGCTGCGGCACAACTTCACCTAATCCGTAGGTGCAGATCCACTCGCTGGTAATATCCCCGTCGGTGATCAATACAGGCAGGCCAGCCCAAAAATAATCGAGTACCCGCGTACGCAGCGAGAAACGCGTTTCGACATGAATGGGATGCAAAGTTACCCCGATAGCGGCATCCAATAATAATGCCTCGCGCTCTTCATAAGATACCCACTCGATGAAGATGATCGTGCGATCCTTCTCTCCGATCTGCTCGGCCAGGGCCATGGCTCGCTGAGCCATCTCGTGCTGCGGTACCTTGGGATTCGGATGCCGCGTCCCCAGAAATACCAGGCGCGCAGTTGGATAAGCAGCGACTACCGCCGGCCAGGCTTCGATCAAGGTCAAAGGATCCAACCAGTTCCATATACCGCCGCCCCACAAAACGATCCGACTATCGGTTGAGATCGCAGGGTGCACGCCGCGCAAGGCAGGCCCACTGCGCGGCGGTCGTTCCGGAAAACCAATGCCGACAACGTCAATCAAGTTTTTCAGACTGGGATCCTTGATAAAATTACCAGGGTTCGTGCGCCCGTTTGCCGTTAGCACCCCCAGCCAGTAATCGCGCTGGCGCTCATTACCACAGATGAAATAATCGCCTATCCTGGCCAGGTGGTTGGTGATCGTCGTAGCTTGCTGATTGAGTGCATTCTGGCTTTCAATTGGCTCGTGCAGATAATAATGCAGATTTTCCAATACAAATGGATCATACAAATCCACAACCAGGCGCGTACGGGTGGTAGCCAGGAAAGGAAACTTCTCACCCATATATCCTGTCACTAAAGCAATATCTGCGTTCTCCACCAACACCTGCAGGCTGCCAGAACGGGTTTCATCATAGGAAACGATCCGCACTCCCGGCGATTGCAAGGATGTTTCTGCTGGAACAGCCAGGGTAACATCCAAATCGGCGCTCAAAGCCCGCGCAATCTCGAGGTAGCGCATCCCCGGGCCGGCCATTTTTACATCTACCACATCATTGCTGACAACTAACAAATGCGGACGCACATTAGGATAAGTAAATTCAGGCATAGATCGCGTTTTTCCTGCTTGTATCAGAGGTAAATAATTATATTGGATCAAATCCCAAGTCAACTCAGGTAAACCATGCCAGGCTTGGGTCATGGGCATATCCCGCTGCAAATAGAACAATTCTTCATCGCTTACCAGGCGCCGGCTTTGCAGTTCCTGGCGCGAACGCATGATTTCTGGCAGGCCGCGTAAAACATCACGCCAGCCCAGTAAATAAGCTTTTGCAGATGCCCAATTGCGCTGGAAGAGCATGCGAGTACAGTTTGTCCAATCTTCCAGAATATAATTACGCAAGAAATGGAACAAACGCTTACCAACCAATTTCAAGGCAAACCGCATACGGCCATAAACTACATGACGCAATTTGCGAGGCGTGAGGCCAACTTCATCGGCTCCTGGCACTTTGCCTCCAAAAGCATGGTAAACCAGCGCGTCAGCAGCCAGGCGCGCCCGATATCCCAATAAACGAGCACGGTAGGACCATTCACTATCTTCGTAATACATTGGGAAACGCTCGTCAGCCGGGCCGATCTCTTGCCAGGAATGGCGTGGGATAAGAATTGCAGCAAAACAAGCTGAAGGCAGTTCATCCCAATCATCAAATTGTCCCAGGTCGAGATGCCCAAGCGCGTTGTCAGTACCCCATGAGAAGGGTCCCACCCGGTTACCGACGCCATTCAAAAAAGCCGGCGCCCACCAGAAACGCAGCTTGGCCCCAACTGCGGCCAACCTATCTGGCCTGGCTTGAGCGACCCGCAGCAAATTCACAACCGTATCCGGGACAGCTCTGACATCTGGATTAAGGAAAAACAGATATTCACCGGCGCAAGCTTCTGCACCCAGGTTGGTGGCACGCGCAAAAGAAACCGGCGCATCCAGCTTGATAATCTGCAAAGACAGGTCGTCTTCAGCGGTAAAATTCTGTTCCAGCCAGGCCGAGGCATCATCCAGGCAGCCATTGTCCACCACAATAATTTCCAACGGACGATGCGCCTGATCTCGCAAGGAAGGTAAACACTCTTCCAACCAGCCGCGGCTTTTATAGCTGACAATGACCACTGAAACCAGAGGCCCGATCTGCCTTGTTGGCAAAACCGAGGGCTTCACTTCTTCGCGGGTCAAAAAACCAGCCTCTACCAAACAAGCCAACGCGGCCCGAATAGCCGGCGGCGTTATCCCCGGCGCATGAAACTCGGCCAGGATCTCAAGCAATGTCCTACCGGGAGCAAAATGCCAGAGGTCAGCCAAAAGCTTGTCTACTACCACACGCCCGCCCTCGAGCGTGGTTAGCAGGGGGCGCTCATATTTATCCAGGCGTTCAACACCTGGTACGGCCTGGTAGCGAATCATAGGCGAATCATAGGCAACCCCTAGCCAAGAACCTTCTTCTTCAGATACACAGATGATTTTCGTAAAAATGTTTTCAGGCCTTGCGTCCGTAAGGTGGCCAATCCTCTATCCAGTAATGAGGAATTTCTGGAATTGTTCTGGGTGGGAACTGCAGATCTTTGCAAGGCTACCTGGGCATTAACTGCCATCGAATTCTTGGGGTCAAAACCGATTGCGCCAAAGGCAGGATCAAGAAGATCGTAAGAATGTATTTTCGTTCTGTCCCAAGGTGCAGCCGGACCGCGTTTATTAAACGGCGGCAAATTATCCAGGTATTCTGCGATCTCAGGATACTCCCAGCGACCAGTCTTTTTGGCCCAAACCAGGATATTTTCCATCTTTGTCAGATTATTGACATCCGGAAATTTATCTTGAAGCGTTTTTTCTCGCTTCCAAAGATCGCGAATCACAGCAGGCACCACAGTCGCCTCCGGTTGTGTTTGTTTAAAACCGGAAAGATAAGTTCCAGCCGCAATATTCAATGCTTCTTCTTCCGAGAAGTAAATATCATACTGCATCAAATCTTGTTCAACGATTTTTCTCAAGGATTCAACGAAAGGTTTCCCGTGAGGAAATTCGTTGGCATGAGATTTATTTAAATAAGTGCGGATCAATGTATCCAAGGCGAAAGATGGCATTTGATAGGTGGCCACCCCTTTTCTCAAATGGGTGAATTGAGAGAAAATTTGTTCCATGCCTTGTAATGAAGCATTGAAATAATGATGGGGATAGCCGTGGTAAGCATACACGAAGTTGCATTCATGATAAATGTACCCGCCGTCTTTCAATGTTTCGTAAACCGATTGCGCGGCTTGAAATGGATTGTGAAGATGTTCAAATACGGCTAGCGAGAAAATATAATCGATGCTGGCCGGTAAAAAGGGTAGGGCATGAATATCTGCTACTAAATCCACGTGCGGACTCAACTTGACATCCATACGGATGATGCATGGATCATCCAACGCCATATTACCAGAGCCTACATCTAGAACAATCTGGTCATCCAAGAGAGACTGCAGGATCACCCTGTTAACCCAAGGCATATATTCATCACGAACCGCTAACTCTGCCTCGTGGTCTATTTCCGGGACAGAGCCATCAGGAAAAATCGCCGGCACACCATTAACTATGGGATACTTCATACCACATTGCGGACAGTTTAGGCTGCTCTGAAAACGTTCCAGGTGAACCTTGCAAGTTGGGCAAGCCAAAATATCATATAGACTCATCACGATACCTTCCTAAATAAAGCGTTATTTGAAAATGTTTCGTACTTTATGGAAAACTTTCATCAGACGCCAACTACGGCTGTGATAGATATCCTGTAATTGGTTGTGGGAAATTGAATATTCCCGGCTCCAATGTTCGATGAGCTGCGCCTGTTCTTCAATTTGACGCTGATGTTCCTGGATACGTTTCCCTTGTTCACCAAGCTGGTACTGCTGCTCTTGAATTTGACGCTGCTGTTCTTGGATTTGCAATTTTCCTGCCTGCTCTAGTTGGGTCAAACGGACGTTAGCCTGTTCAGCGTTATCCAGGTAAGTTTCCGTAGTGTGTGCGATATCCAGGAGCATCTCCAGGCTATCCGGGTAAGCTTGGGGGCGCGAGTGCGCCGCCTCTCTTGCCTGCTGATATCCTGCCAACCACTTCGCATAATTAGAAGATAAAAGCCAATCTTGCTTTACCGTCTGCTGCGCTTTTCTTCCCATCTCAAAGCGCTTCTCCGGCGTTTGTATCAATAAACGCAAAGCATTTTCCCACTCGACTGCCGAAGAGGCCAACAAGCCATTCTCGCCGTGAATAACCACCTGCTGGTAAGGCGAGGTACGACTATATATACCGGGGACACCCTGAACACTGTATTCCAGAAATTTTATACTGCTCTTGCAGCGATTAAAGGCAGTATCGCGCAGCGGCGCAATGTAGATATCTGCCGGTAGGCTTGAAAAATAATGAGCAAAGGATTGATAATCCAAAATATCGCAGGATACCCAATCCACGTTTGGCAAAGCAATCAAACTATCCGGCGGCTTTGCTCCCACAAAGCGCAGCAATAGGCTATCTGCATACTCGGTAGAGATTTTTACAAGTACCTTTTCAATCTCCTCAAGGTCCTCACGGTGTGTTTGGCCCCCCATGTAACTTACAACCACTGGCCCGGTCTCTCTCAGGGCAACATCGCGGAAAGACCATAGTGAGTCATCTAAGTAGTTGGGAAGGATCAAAATATTCGGATTCAGAAAGCTCAGCCTGGCAGCCATCTCCGGCGTGCTGACCGTGACAAGATCGGCCTGGATCATGGTGCGCAAGATCGGAAGCAGCACATCCCAATAAGCACGATAATTGGGATGTGCATCAGAAACTGCAACAAGCAGATCGTCAATCTCATAAACCAATGGCTTTTTCTCAGCGCGCGCCCTGTGCAAAATCTCATCGTAAGCCGCTGTAAAACGTGGGAAGTCGCGTTGAATAACCACCAGGTCGGCCTGAGAAACAAGTTCCGGCGAGACCTGATCGCCTTGATTTCCTTGAAGCAGCTCAATCCCCGCCAGTTTTAGTGGATGAGCCAGGCGCAACACAGCTAAGGCGCTCTCCCATGGGTCTGCTGTATAACCCACCACCGTTTTGATCGGGACAGACATATTTTCCGCCTTATCCAATTTACTCACCGGCTGCCACTCGATGGCTCCACTGGCCATTCAACGTGACCATACCATATTGTTCGTGGCTTTCTGCCGAACGGTTATCCACTCGGAATGACACAGTGCGATCGTGGTAATCATATATTTCGGTATCATTCTGATTCACGACAGCCAGGGAAAAATGATATAAACCATCCAGCAACGTAATATGGGGAACGGTGTAGGTGATGGTGCCATTGCCCCTCAGTTCTGGCAATTCCAGGCCCGCTAACCTGGTGTTTGGACCGGTGAGATGAATGCCATCCTGGCGATGAACGGCGACACCAAAAATAGGCGCAAGAATGGGTTCGTGCGCAATATAATCCATCTCCAGAACCAAGCGATCTCCCGTTTGAAAAACTGCCTTATCAATGCCATTGCCATCTCTGAGGCGGGCAGTAACGATCTCGATTTTACGACTGCCCCATCTCTGAACAGGTTCATCGCTAACCTCTTGCGACAGCCTATCCTCTTCTTCAGACATCACCCGTCCCAGGTATTGGTTGACGATCGCGCCAGCCGAACCTGTGGCGACCACCTTGCCGTGATCCAGCCACATTGCCCGCGAACACATATCTTGAACACGATCCAGGCTGTGGGAAACCAAGAAGATCGTGGTACCCTCGGCCTGAAAGCTCTGGATACGTTCGAACGAGCGAGTTTGAAATTCAGCGTCGCCCACACTCAGGATTTCATCCACAATCAAAATATCCGGGCGGCTGTCCGTAGCCACTGAAAAGCCCAGGCGAGCCACCATGCCAGTTGAATAAGTCCGCAACGGGGCGTCAATAAACTCACTTAAACCCGCGAACTCAACAATTCGATCGATCCGGCGGTCAATATTTCGCTTGGAAAAACCCAAAATAGCGCTGTTCAGATAGACATTCTCGCGCCCGGTCAATTCCGGGTCAAAGCCAGCTCCCAACTCCAACAGAGGGGCCAAATGCCCGCGAATTCGCACCGCGCCTTGGGTAGGACGAAGGACACGAGCCACCACCTTGAGCAAGGTACTCTTGCCAGCGCCATTCGGCCCAATGATACCGAAAACTTCGCCCTGCTCCACTTCCAGGCTGACATTGCTCAGAGCCAAAAATTCTTGATACTTGATCTGGCCCTTTAACCAGCGAATGGCATATTCCTTGAAAGAGGAAATACGCTCTTGCGGCATGCGGTAGCTTACCGAAACATTTTCCAGTTGAAGCACCGGTTTCATGTCGGTTTTTGCAGAACGATTATATACGGTATGCAAACTCATCCACTCTCTTTGTAAAGACGAACCATCCGAGCAATAAAGAGACCAGCGATAGGATAGAAGCGAAGATCCAGGCTGCCGGCGTGGGGAACACTCCATCAAATAATACGCCCCGAAATAGATCGAGCATCGGCACCATAGGATTTAACCGCACAATGGGAAGAAAACGCTCCGGAATGATACTGATAGGGTAAATGATAGGGGTCAGGTAAAACCAGGCTGACAATAAAACGCTGTACATGTCAACCACGTCCACAAAGAAAACTGCAATGGTTGAAATGAATAAGGATATCCCCAAAGTGAACATGGCCATTAATAGAATGACCAAAGGCAGCGCCAGAATAGAAATCCGTAAAGGATGCTTCAAAGCGATCATGATCAAACTCAAGGGAATCAAGGCCAGGACAAGGTTAACCAGCCCATTTCCCAATACAGCTACGGCGAAAATCGTGCGAGGCACATAGATGCGCTTAAGCAAACCGCTGCCCCAAATCAATGTGTTCATCGATTGGGTTGTCGTCTGGGCAAAGAAATTCCAAAACAAGATGCCGATCAATAGATAGATCGGGTAATCAAGGACATCAAATCGCAGGATTTGCGAGAAAGCAATTGACAAAACCAATGTACTGAGCAAAGGATTCAACAGCGTCCAAACGATGCCCAACATCGAGCGTTTATAGCGCGTTTTGATGCTGTTGATAATTAACAGCTTCAACAGGTCGCGGTAACGCCACAGTTCCGATAGCTCCTGGAATGCAGGCGGGCGTCGTACAGTTGAGTCGTAATCAAAAGTCATCATTTCTCTTTAAGGATGATGGCTGCGCAGCAGAGCGTCCACAATACGCTCGGCAGCATGACCATCGCCGTAGGGATTCACTGCCTGTGCCATAGCTTCATAGGCCGCAGGATCATCGAGCAAGCGCCTGGTTTCCGAAACGATCGTGGCTTCGTCGGTTCCCACCAGGCGCACCGTACCTGCCTGAACACCTTCGGGGCGCTCAGTGACCGAACGCATCACTAGCACCGGAACTCCCAGGCCGGGTGCTTCTTCTTGCAACCCACCCGAATCGGTCAAGACCAGCGTGGAACGTTTGAGCACATGGACCAAGGGCAAATAGTCTAAAGGCGCGGTTAGCAGGATATTGGGAACATCTCCTAATAATTGATAAGCAGGGCGCTGCACATTGGGGTTTAGGTGAACCGGCCAAAGGAGGCGCACCTGGTCGCCATATGTTTCAGCGATCGTGCGGAGCGCGGCGCAAATATTCTCCAAGGGTTGGCCGAAATTCTCCCTGCGATGCGCCGTTACCAGGATCAAGCGCGGTTCGCCTGGACAAGCAGATGCAGCCAGCCCGATTTTTTGAAATAGCTCGCGTGTTTCTACAGGTTGCGGCTGCCTAGCAACCAGGTGCAGAGCATCGATCACCGGATTCCCGGTGACCACTATGTTTTGATCGAGCGTTCCTTCTCGCAGCAAATTCTCACGGGCCCACTCGGTGGGGGCAAAGTGCAAGTCAGCCACCACCCCGGCGACTCGACGGTTGATCTCTTCGGGGAAAGGCTGCCATTTATCTCCGGTGCGCAATCCCGCTTCGACATGACCAATGCGTATCTTCCGGTAGTATGCCGCTATTGCAGAGGCCATCACGGTCGTCGTATCGCCTTGCACCAGGATCCAGTCCGGTTGAAGGTTTTCAAAAACCGGGTCGAGGTGGGTGAAGATAGCGGCGGTTAGACCAGCTAATGTCTGGTTAGGCGCCATCAGGTTAAGATCAACATCCGGTTGGATATCAAACAGGTTCAAAACCTGGTCCAGCATCTGGCGATGTTGGGCCGTCACACAAACCAGGCTTTCCACCTCCGGCATCCGAGCCAGGCGATGAACCACAGGCGCCATCTTGACCGCTTCTGGTCGAGTGCCAAAAATCGATAGTACTCTTAATTTCTTCAATTCGCCATTATCCAATTCTGATTCTAAAGGGCGCCTGGTTAGCCACCTGGAGGAATAAACTTCGAGCGTAAATTTCGCAGCCAGGTCACCAACCGCCAGGCTTTCCCAGATTGCGCCTTCTTTAGCTCAAAAAGCTGGGACTGGATTTCCCGCAACTGCGAGTCTTTCTGGTTGAGCTGCTCCTGCAATAGTGTGACCATCTCTTGAGTTTGTTCTGCTTGATCGACCGGCTGGAGCGAAGCATTCTCCTGCTGCTTGAGCTTAAGATCATTCTCGGCAAGCTGCTGACGCATCTCTAGCGACAAAGAGCGCAAATCAAAATTCTCCTTGACAATCTGCCAGTGGCGGCGCTCATAATTTTTCGCGATACGGTGCATAGGTTCGTCACTTCGCCGGTAGCGAACAGCCCAGGGAGTGATAAACGTAGCATCGAAATCAACATCGCGATAGAACCCATGGCGGGCGAACATTTCTGCCCACACATCGGGAGATTGAACATTGAAATGGGAAACTTCTTTGTAGTCAAAAGGTGTGGATGAGAAAAGAATATCGTCACTATGCTGGCAAAAGTTTGCGATTGCAAGCTCGGCCTCACACGGCGACATGTGTTCGACGACTTCAATCGATACAATCAAGTCATACCGCCTGGAGAAAGGAACCGTTATCGAATCGGCCCAGCAATATTCGCGGATGTCAGGTGGAACGTGCTGGATGGCATACTCAGAAATATCTACTCCCCAGGCAGAAATGCCACGCTTTCTTAGCTGGTCAACCAAATACCCCATGGCGCAACCGGCATCTAAGACTTCCTGCGGAGCAATATCGCTGGCAATTCGCCCTGCGAAATGATCGAACAGTTGGAGGAAAGCCTCATTTCGCTCGTAAGGTCCGCCGCAGCCGCATTCATAGTAATAAGCATCAAATAGGTTTGTCATCATACTCCAGAGGCCGGATGAGTTAGCATGCATAGGAAGTCTAACATTTCATTAGTAAACTGTCAAACCAGGATAATTTTTCATCCATTTACAAATTGGGGAACCGGTCTTTAGAGTGCTGGGCAGTGCTTATTGGGAAATTATCCAATTGAGCGTTAAGGTGATCGATCCCAATCGCAAGAATAGATATCCAGGGTAGATGTACCTGAAAAGGTATGTATCAGCCGGCAGCCAAGCGCCCCAGTTTCTCCCTCTATATTAGGGAATAAACCACGATGTAAGACCAGGTAATCAGGATGGTATTGATCGATGGCCCACGTGGCAGAATCTTGATAGGTTGAATCAGGAGTTAACTGCAATGCAACCGCCGGCTGGATCAGACCCACAAAATCGATAATGGTCCGATTGCAATAATACCCGATGATGCCAACCTCCAACATACCGATTGCAGTATCAGGAGAGGTATTTTGTTCTAACCATTCACCTGTCGCTTTATACAATGGATAGCGCGTATCAGAGAGGCGGCTGTGCGTGAAGACTTGTCTAACCTGCCCAACCAGCAACGCCAGGATAAGACCCAATGATAATACAACTCCGGCCTTATGCAGCAAGGAAGAAGGAATGGGGGCTGAGTAGACAGAATTCTTTCGCGTGACCTGTCTCCCGATCCATTCTAGCAGCGCTCTGATCGCTGCAATCCCCAAACCAACCAAAACCACGAAGCCGGGCACCAATGGCGCGTAGTACCAAACGTAGCGGCTTACCCCTAACCAGGAATAAGCGGCAAAATAGGTGATCATCCACAGGGGAGTTAACAAGCTGGCACGATTTTTCCAAGAAGCATAGATCAAACCAAAGATAGCGAGCACTGCTTCCATTAGATAAAGCCATTTATTATACCAACCTAGGATCGTGAGAAATCCTTCGGCAAAAGTCTGGCTGATTTCCATCGCTCCTTGTTGCTGCTTGGCTGCCAATGTGACTGGGATCGGTGAACCGAAATACCACCATGCCCAAGCTATCCATACCAGTAACAGAAACCCAGCCAAGAGAGCCGGCATGATCCAGGCCGAAAGCTCTTGGAGATTTTTGAAACGACGCCGTAATAGTTCAAAAACCAGTAAAACCAGCGGCACCAGGAGACCGTCCGGACGCGCCAGGACAGCCAGGGCTGCAAAAACAGCCATCCAGTAATAGCGCTTATTTTGGTAGAAAGCAATTGCACCTAAACATAAAGCAATATAAAGCGGCGTCTCAGAGCCCAAAGTACCAGTAACCAGGGTGAAAATAGGATACAAGAACAATCCTGTCCAGCGAACTTCAGGAATTTTCAAGGAACTTCCCAGGCTCCACAAGAAAACCCCGCCCAGGGCAAGGCTGGATGCGCTGATGAGGAGCGCCAACTTTGGAATGTCATTCCAAACGAACGACAAAGCTGCTAAGAGTAAAGTAAACAAAGGCGTTGTTGTGCTCAACACACGCTCGCCCGAATTGAATACAAAACCTATGCCCTGTTGGATATTACGGGCATAACGATAAGTGATGTATGGGTCATCGTATGCCCAATCCGCATACAAGATATATACAACCCCGGTCACAAGAAGCAAATATAACAGCAGCCAAATCTTTTTGGCCCGGTTAGAAGTAAGAGACGCTTGAAAGAAACGAGGCATGGATAGTTATCTCGACAACGCCGGATCGGGCGAGGCCGAAGAATCATTTTGAGAACAATCTTGCCGGACGACAAAATCATAAGTTCCAGCAGCGAGGTTGAAAACGATCGGGTCTCCCTTTCCATCTTTTGTTACTAACGAGCGAGCATCATTTTGCCAGATTAACTGATCGTTCAGGATGATCCGATCATCGAACGCATTCACAGAAATCGTTACGACACCCTGCGTGTCAATGGGTGCAACAATGTGCAGATACTTTTCAACACACGGCTCCATACTCCAAGAAACCTGCAAATCGCCCTGCGGTAAAGGTATGGCTCCCTCCACAGAGGATATTCCTTCCCATGGAGGCTCGACCGACCAGCTATTCACGCCAGTCTGCCTGGCGCCTAAGACATAAGTTGACAAAAACCAGGTTGGCGATCCTCCCCAACCATGTGAAAGCGCGCTGGTATAACTCTGGTTAGCCAGGAAGGATTCCCACCAGGTAGTAGCTCCCAGGTCTAACATTCGTCCATAATACAGCTTCATGATATCGATGGCTTCGGCGATATGGCCTGAACGGCCCAAGGCTTCAAAGACCCAGTACATACCGTAGATTTGGATGTTCGGCGCTGCCGGGTCCGAGGAGAGCAACTCTAATAAAGCCGAAACAACAGCTTCGATATTCTCTTCCGGCGTAAGCTCATAAGCCAGAGGCCAGGCTTGAGAATATGAAGTAGGGAAATACGGTTGCCCCTGGTAAATATTTGTAAGATAGCGCTGCTCGGACGGTAAATAAAGCTGTTGATTTACCTGCTCGCTGATGGTATCGGCTTCATTTTTCCAGCGCTGCGCGTCGGTCACCAGATTGAGACTCGCCGCAATATCGGCAGCGTTGACCAGCGTCTGGTAATAGATCGAATTCAAAGCCGTCGATTGTCCATAACGATTGTGGTAGCCAAGTGCATCGATATAAGCAGTTTGCGACCAGTGCAGCAGCGGTAGATCCAATAGGCCCGTTTCGGGGTTCTTATAGGTGGATAGGTGTTCCATAAACTGTTGTAAAACAGGATAGACATCCCTCACCAGGGATAAATCGCCTGTTAGCTCCACATACTCGGCAAGACTGTGCACCCACAACATGGAATAATCCAACATGTTCAGGCCATCTCCGTGGGGCGCCAATCCTGGAGCAGTGGCATGGCTGAATTCCTTGGCCATCAATACTATTCCTCTGCGAAGCAAATCGGTCTCTCCAAAGGCTGCCCGGTTCACGTGATCCAATACATACGCGTCGCCCCACCATTGCCCGCGTTCTCGCCAGGGATCTGAGTAAGCATCCGTCATATTCGATAAGGCAGTCTGGATGCCCGTTTCCCATATGCGATCTAATAATTCGTTCGACGAATCAAAATACCCTCGCTGCGTGACCGGGTATCGCTCTTCGAAGACACGGATATTTTCGAGGCGAATTTTCCCGCTGCCCCACACTGCAATCAAGATGTAACGCCCGGTGCGAGCATCGATCGTGGTCAATCTGCGTTGATCGGTTCCATCCAATACCCACGAGTCAACCTGGTTCCATTCAGGATGCAACGAACCGGGATAAGGCAAAGGCCTGGTCGTTCCTGGGAACAGGCGTTCATCCCAGCCAATATCAATGAGCGAACCCGCCGGCCCGCTTACTTCAGCATACAGCCTTCCGATCGAGACGCGACCGAGATCAAGCACCACATATGCAGCTCCCTCGGTAAATTCCAGGCTGAGAGGTAACTCGCTAAGGACATTCACCTTTTCTAGCTGCTGGGTGGGTTGAGACAACAATAAACACCGCCCGGCATGATCGCCCTGGCTGATACTAAGCGGAGGGAAGCTAACCGATTCTTTTGAGACCTGAAAAAACGTAGGGGAGTATGGAATGCCTGAAAAAGACAACCAATGCGAACCTGCCGGTAACGTGGTCGTTACAACCCGTACATCAGGCCTTTCTGGCGATGCCAAAGCCCAAGATGAGGATTGATTGTCAATTACCAGAATGGGCATTGGGTCAAACACAAGTGTTTCAATGCTGAAAACGGTCGTCCGCTGAACATCGAAATTGAATCGATTCTCTCCAACCGTTTTGTTCACTTCTCCAAGCAAGTAAGCAGAAGATAATGAGCCCCGGTCGATCAACGTAGGTGTAATCGGCGCTTCGACAAGCATACTGATCGAGCGCGGCTCATACTGGATATATTCACCCGCTGCCAATTGAGAAAATATCTCAATCTGACGCGATGCAGATTCGTTATCGATAATGTAATTAATCGTTTCATCCGGTAACAGATCCCACATCCCGACTTCAACAGCAGGTTGCCAGGCTTCGTCGTTAAAATCTGACAAAATCCACTCGTCAGATAAAAGGCGAAAATCACGCAATTCGGTTGGACCAATTAGATTCCAGGAGTGAACCAATGCGGCATCCTGACGCCAGGCATCTGTCAGCAGGCTTTTCCAGCCAGGCCCGCTGCGCGCAAAGATTTCAAATCCTTGTGCAGATCTTCCCTGCAAATGAGCTTGCAAATAGGGCCGTAGAGATTCGGAGCGACGCTGATTCGGCGCCCACTGCACCAGGATTGCCAAAGTGTGATCGCCAGCAGTCAATTGACCGAGATGGTAAATATCATACTGCCGATAGGTGCGAGAGAATCGCGCTGGTCCCCGGCCTACCCATTGCCCATCCAGCCAGGCTTCATAACGGCTGTCAGCAAAGATTTGGAATTCAACTTCATTGAGAGCATTTTCCAGTGAGAATTCGTAACGAAACAAGCCAATTTCATGAGAGGCCGGCGTACGATTGTGAACCCAGATGGATTTGTCACTTGTAAAAATAGGAGGGGCTGTTAAGTAGGGCAAGTAGGTCTGGTAGCCCGCAGCAGACTGCCATTCTTGACCCGAAAAAGAAAAATCATCTTGTGCAGCAGATGAACGGCTAACACTAAAGATGGAAAATAAAAGGACGAAATAGATCGCTTGTCTAAGGCGATTTAGGGGGTTATTCTTCTTAACCACAAGCGCAGCTTTAGAGGCAACCTTGAAAAGAATAAACGGCGCACATAGGCTTTGAGAACTAGCCGAGAAAACCATCTTCCGCCTTCACGCCAATGAACCCGCAGCATTTCGGGATAACAACGGTCATCGCTAGCAATGGTCTTACCCTGCCCGTGTAAACGGAAGTTGGCCCATAACTGTGGAACGTATTGCAACGTGGATATTTTGGCCAGGCGCACCCACAGATCATAATCCATGGCAAAGTAAAAAGTGGGATCTAGCGGGCAAACCTGCTGCCACAACCCGGCGCGAAAAAATGAGGCTTGTTGGGGGATATGCACATAACCCTGGCGCAAACGCTTATAGTTGGTTTGGCGAGCCGGAAAGGGCCCCAGAACGTTCCCTTGAGCATCGATTAGATTGGCATTTCCATACACCATGCCAACCTCTGGATGCTCTGTTAAATAGCGTACCGCACTGGTAATGGCCCCAGGTTCATAGGTGTCATCCGAATTGATCCAGGCCAGGATCTGACCTTTAGCCCGGGCGAACCCTTTATTGATCGCATCCGTTTGCCCGCCATCGCGTTCAGAAACCCACCAGGCCAGGCGCGGCGCATATAGTTCATGCGACGCATATTTCTCGATAATCCCAACACTGCCGTCTGTTGAGCCACCGTCAACGATCAGATATTCGAGATTGGGGTAATCCTGTTGCAAAACCGAACAAATGGTGGTTTCCAGAAAGCGCGCCTGGTTGAAGGATGGAGTCACAATCGAAACCAGAGGCAGGGCGGGATCAATTGAATTCATGTTATTATGCCTCGATCCAATGTACGCCGTTGGCATCCACGGCAAGGCGCTTGCGTTGGTGCTGAAGGCGACGTCGAGTCGAACGATATGCCAGGAAAATATCCCATAATCCAATACTTCCTCCCAAAGCCTGGAATACTTTTCGCCATGTCTGCATAACCAGCTTAGGAGAAAATCGCATTGCATTGCTGAAATAACGCAATGCCTGAGAATACTTGCCCCCATCGATCGATCTTTTGGCGCTGTAGATATGCAAATCGGCATAGATCCGGTTGTAATTCTCCGCAAACACAGCAGCGTGAGGCGGCTGCTTTTCAAGAGATGAGATCAGATGGAAAGCATCTTCGATAAACCCATCTGTCTGGGTTACCGTCTTGGCATCGCGATGGGTACGCTCAACAGCCCAATAATCGGGAACATGTAAGATCGGATAATTGGCAGCAATCCGTACCCACAAAACATGGTCGATCATCGTATGATAATCCAGGGGTAATGCCCCAGCTCGTTCGAAAGCCTCGCGTCGCATAAATGCTGCAGGCTGGAGAAGGTTCTCAAACGAGATCAAATCGACCCAGGTGTACTGCCGATATGGATGCCAATCAAGCAATTCGCCCTGGGCATCCACCATGACGCCATCTCCATAGACCATACCGACTTCCGGGTGAGCCTGGAATGTCTCCACCGCGCGGCTGACCACATCTTTGCGGTAATACAAATCATCCGAGTTGATCCAGGCAACAATTTCGCCTGTTGCTCGCGACAGCCCCTTGTTAATTGCATCGGCCTGGCCGCGATCTTTTTCGGATACCCACCACGCCAGCCGGTTGGCATATTGCTGTATGATATCCACACTTCCATCCGTCGAACCGCCATCAACAACCATATATTCGATAGCGGGGTAATCCTGGACTAACACAGACCGGATCGTTTGCTCGAGGAATTGAGCCTGTTGATAAGATGGTGTAACGATGGATACTTTCATGAAATCTATACGAGTCTGCTGAAAAAGATCATTCCCAATGAATTCCTGCTCCGTCAACGATGAGGCACCCCGGGCGTCTGCCAAGCCTGCTGCGCAACCGACCATAAAAGAGAATGAGGCGACTCAAACCCATCCAATTACCAATGGCTTGCAATACTTTATACCACACTCGCAAAACTGAGCCAGGAGCAAGACGAAACGCTTTAACAAAATGCGATAAAGCATTGGCAGGCTGGCGGGCATCAATCAATCGCCGGGCAGAGAAGATATGCAAGCCAGCATAAATCTCTGCTTGATGCTCGCGGATCACCTCGGCAAACAGAGGTTCGGAACGCAGCCGATCGACCAACACAAAAGCGTCCGGTCCATAATGTGCAGCCAATGAAATGGTTTTGGCGCTCTCGTGTGAACGTTCAACCGCCCAAAAGCCGTCCACGTGCAAGATCGGATAACGAGCGGCAATCTGCAGCCACAACTCGTGATCCAGCAGCAGTTGAGAGTCAGATGGCAAAAAACCTGCTTCTACTAATGCCTGGCGGCGCATGAACACCGTGGGCTGTAGCAGCACGTTAAACCCCAGCAGATCCTCAAGCTTCAGCTGCGGATAACGGAACCAGGCAATCAGATGACCCTCCCCATCGATCTTCAATCCGTCTGCATAAACCATGCCGATCTCAGGATGGGCTCGCAAGGCCTGTACTGCCTGGCTGACCACGTTTTCTTGGTAAAACACGTCATCCGAATTGATCCAGGCAATGATATCTCCGGTAGCACGCGCAAAACCTTTATTGATGCCATCCGCCTGGCCGCGATCTTTTTCAGACACCCACCATGTCAGGCGATCCTCATACTTTCGGATGATATCCACACTGCCATCTGTTGAGCCGCCATCCACCACAATATATTCAATGCGGGGATAATCCTGGCAAAAGACAGAATGGAGCGTCTGCTCCAGGTAAGCTGCCTGGTTGAACGAAGGTGTAATGATAGAAACCAACGGTAAATCAGAAATAGTCATAAAATTTGCATCCAAGGTACTCAAGGAGAAGATTGCGTCTGTGACTCCAACAAGAAGAGTGTGTATCCTTCTCCTTTTTGAAAGATAGAGTAATTATCATAAAGCATTCTCTTTAATTCAGGTTGATTTTCGAGATCGGTATAGTCTGTGACCAAAAAATATTTCTTCCCCTGCGTGTAATTATTGAACATCTCCGGAAAGCCAGCCACGCCGCCATGTTCTTGCGATAGGTCAATATCCCAAGTATAAGGCCAAGTGGTAATCACCCGCCAGCCGTAATATCTGATTCGATTGCCATAATCATGGGTCAAGCCAACGATCTGCCCATCTTTGGGAAGTTCGGCTCCCATGCGCTGCCAGGCAATCGATTCGCCTCGAGCATCTTCCGATAAAAGCAATGAGCGCGTGATCCAGGCTGGATAGAAGACCATCAACAATACAACCCCTGCCAGAGCACCTCGCCAGACATGCCGCAAGTGCAGGTGAGAAAATAGCAGGTGGGCAAAGACTCCCAGCGATAAAGCCACGAGGGGAGATATGATCAGGCTGTAGTAAAAGTGAGTAGTGACTTGATATGGCAAAAAGAACACATACAACACATACCCACCCCACCAACCCAGCAAAAGTGAGCGAGCAGTTCCCTTCAAATTCACGATAATACCTATCCACCCAAGCGTAATAACTACCAGGCTGAAAAGATCATTCAGAAATTTCAACCAGCCCTCATAAAAAGCTGGCTCAAACAACAAGTGTAGGAAAGAAAGTGTCCAGTATTTAAAAAAGCCTGAAGACCTTCCTCCGATCATCAGGAAATAATAAGCTGAAGGTATCAATGCCATCAGGAAGATCGCTGCGCCAAAACGGAAATTCATGATCGTTTTTTTCAGCTCCCGCTTTTGCAGGGTTAATACGATCAGCATGCCAATCACCGGGAAAAAAGCGACCACCTTAACCAAAATAGCAATCCCGCTAGTAAGGCCGGCTAGGATGCTCCAACGCCAATTTCGTTCTCCCGACCAACGATACAAGCAATAAGCGGCCAGTGTGACCCACATTACCATCAACGGCTCGGGTTGAAACGATCGACCTGATATTACTGTAGATGAGTGAACAGCATAATAACCCACTGCAACCAACCCGGCCTCTGGAATTCCCATCCGGGAGGTTAACGCCAACATAGTGATGGCACCCACAAGCCAAAATAGGGCCGTATAAACTTTAACGATCCACAAATATTCATGCCCCAAAATGAGATAGGTTGATGAGACTAGGCGCTCAAAAAGCTGCGGTTCGTAGATATCTTCCCCTTTCCACATAGTGATCGCAATTTGCCGCTTCTCATCGTCAGCACAGGGCGCCAGTTGGCAATACATTCCTCGAGCGATAATCGCCGATCGCAACTGACGCCCGGCCAGGAAATCCAGAGGAGGGTTTGTCAGGTTGGTCAGGCGAAGCAGCAAACCCACGCCTGTAACGAAGAGAGCTGCCAAATACCACCAGGAATTTCTTTTCAGCATCTTTATCACGACATTATACCCTTCGAAAAAAGAAACAATTCCTGGTCACTAGTCATCCCAACCCGGTTGATTCGCGCTGATACTGCCAACGCCGTAATATCCTGCCGCGCAACCGTTATACCAAAATCCTGAGTCCGGACTCAGGTCGCCAACGTTGGGAATGATATGATCAAGCTGCATCACGTCAATATTCATATGGCCAATCCGCTTTGCCTCCCAAATTCCCGCATCGCGCTGATCCCACAAGGCAGCCCATTTTTGAAACTTGGCATGTTCTGCCAGAATATCATTTACCCGGACAATTGCAAACAAACCTGCCAGAATGAGGATGCCAATCACAGCAGCATCGCGGACAATATGGTTGACCGTCTTCAAGCGATTGGTAAGGACCGACAAAAGTTGACCGGTCAGCCAGCCACTTGAAAAGAGAAAGAGTACTGTTACCCAACGTGCCGTGATTAATACTCTCGCTTCAGGATAATCTACTTGTAGATAAGCAGTCGGAGCAAAACAGGCCAAAAGGGTCAAAACCGCACATATAGCCATCATAATGAATTGGAAAAGCCAACGATGGATAAAAGCCGAATTTAGCTTGAACTGCTCTCCATAAACATACCAGGAAACCGAGAGAGGCAGCAGAAAAGATAAAGTTACAGGGAGTAAGTAACGCCGGACTGATATACTCACAAAGATATAGGTATTTAAGATAGTCAACTTCACGAACTCAAATAAATTAGGACGGTCAGGCAAGAGAGCCAACCGTTCCCGGCTCACAGGAGAAATAATGAGGATGAATATTGCAAGAGAAGCGCCCGCCCAGGCGATCAGCAAGATCCAACTCGACTGTAAGCGGTTGCCGGATTTCCACGCCCTGAATATCCAGAGAAACAGGCTAATACTTAAGACCGTCATTTGAAGGGCTGCAGCCGTCTCTGAAAAACCACCCGCTAAAAATGCCAACAGAAAAGCCAAAAGAAGCAACCCAATATTCACACGCTCGCGTGACATTCCCCGCAAAATAACAGCAACCAGAAATGAGTCTACTACCAGAGGGGCAAGATAAGGCAACATACCCGAACGCCAATATAAAATTTGATATAGATCAGGCGCCTGGAGTAAGGTAAAGAAGATCAAAGCCAACGAGAGGGGTATCTCCCACCCCCGGAATTCCAGATATTGCTTACGCAGAATGGCAAAAAAGGAGAATAATCCGGCAAACCAAATCAGGATCGTCAGACCTGGCAAAACACTATTCGGTATTAAATATTGGCTGATTCCCGAAAGTAGAGTCAGAGAATACCGGTTGCCATGGTATAAGGCCACTTCCAGATATGAATGAACCTGCGCCTTCCAAAAACCGAATTGGGTCAAGATCATACCATAACAGTAATCATCCCCACTATAACGCATATAGGAACCCATCCATGCGTAGGCGCTCAAGGGGATCAAGAAAGCGATCGCTAAAAAAATCGTTGTATAGCGAACGCAGCTTGCCATGTTACGGTTGAAGATCATAAAGCAAATAGCCTTCGCCGTCGATGAACGGATATTGAGACAGGATCTCTTTGAGTACCGGCTGCTGATCCAACTCACCCATCTTCGTTACCAAAAAATAATCATAACCCTGTGTTTTCTCGTAAAATACATCCTTCCAGCTTGGGTCGTCCATCGCAATGTTTCCGCCAGATAAGACATGCATCTCTTCACCTCCAGCCAGGGGCCAGGGAGACACAGCCGCCCAGCCATAATAGCCGATCCGAGTATTGTAATCATGTGTGATTCCAATGATCCTGGCATCTTGCGGCAACTCTTTTCCCATCTTTACCCACCCTTTAACCTCTTCACGATAGTCCAAAGCCACCAAATCATTGCGCTTGAGCCACAGCGAAAATCCGATTGCGATCACGAGCAATGCCGCCAAAAGAAGCTGTCCAGGTTTTTCTTGCTGGCGAAATTTCTGGAATATAAGCTCTCCAATAGGAGCAAGCGAAACAGCCAGCACGGGTATCAGGGAGAGGTTATAGTAATCATGGGTAATGATCAACGATGGAACCGAGAGACCGATCAGCAAATAGCCACTCCACCAACCCAATAGGGAAAAACGGCCCGGGCCCTGCAAGAAAAATAATCCAAGAAAAGCCCCAAAAACGACCGTCAGATCGAATAAGGAATGCAAAAAATTCATCCAGCGGATGTAAAAACTGGGACTAATCCATAGTTCCCCAAAAGAAACCGTCCACTCACGAATATACCCTGGCGCCAATCCGCCCACCTGAAAAATGTAATAGGCGGACGGAATCGCGATCATGACAAAAGCCATGGACCAAACTCGAACATTTTTTAAAGCGCTTTTGAAGGATATATTGCTCAATACTGTCAGGATGGCTACCACGGCAATAACGAACACGGCAAACACTTTAATAAGAACGGCCACGCCCCCGCAGAAACCCGCCAGAATGGACCAGGCCCAGGTGCGTTTTTCAGCCCACATCAGCAGTGAATAGACCGTCCAAATTGTCCAGGTTACCATCAGAGGATCCGGCTGAAAGGAGCGGCTGGCTGTAACACCGTAAGGCAGCAGCAAAAAAACACCGGTAGAAACCAAAGCTCCATCGAAAGAAGTCAATTTTTTAGCAATTAGAAAGACGCCTACGCCGCCTAGCGACCAAAAGAGGATCGAATAAAGACGGGCAACCCATAAATGCTCGCCCCCTAAAACCAGATAGGTCAAAGCAACAACACGCTCAAAAACGCGCGGCTCTAATACCTCAAAACCCTTTTCCAAAGCGATCGCCTTTTCTCGAATTACCGGATCGGCTTCTGAATTCGATTCGTAGTACATCGCCCGTGCAATACTAGCTGCACGAAGCTGCCGCCAGGCATGAAAATCTAAAGGAGGATTGGTCAGGTTGATCAAACGCAGACCTATACCCAATCCAAACAGGACGAGAAGTAGCAGGTATTGAACTAATCCAGGCCGGGGTGAAAATACCCGAGGCCGAACCTGATCACCCATAAGAATACCGTGGATTCCTATCGAGAACTTTCGGAAATGAACAACTTACAACCATCTGAATACTCATGTATTGGTGCATACCCATCGATCGACGAATCTCCCTTGCAAACCGTGCAGATCAGTGCGCAAGGTTCAAATTCACTTTCAAACCCTGGCACACGCATCCAATCTTCATAAGGTAAATGCTCGATCCGGACAGTAAAATTTGGTAAAGCCAACAAAGCCCAGAAAACATATTCCGCATCATGAGAATCGATTTGCAGTCCAATCTCCTGACAACCGGACTTTTTCACATCTGCAATTAGAGCAAGGTACGGATCTTTTATATCGGGGGCATTGACGAACAACAAGGCGGCTCTCGAAGCTTGCAGGATGCTGGGAGTAGACTCTCTGGATAAAAAAGGACGCGAAGGGTTAGAGAAAAGAGAGGGCAGTCCCCCCAAGAGAAATATCACCGCAAACAGGTACTGCCAGCGTAAACTCAATCTCGATACAAATGAACCCGCAACTGGCGCCCAAAGGATGAATAATGGCAACATCAATCGGCTTCCTGTACGCTGCCATTTGAACAGAAAGCAAAAGATCAAATAAGCACACAGAACAGACACCATATAAAACAACAGGTGGGGTGAGATTGCCCAGCGCTCAAGGCTGATTTTCTTGCTGCCTCTATTAACCAAATTAATCGCCAAACACACGCACAAGCTCAACACAATGAACCAGAAATGCAAATTATTGCTGCCATAATCTTCATTCAAGCCCCGCTTGATCCAGTAAGGATCTAAGGATGTGCGCGGATCACTGGCATCCAAACCGAGTATATGAGTATGGATCCATTCCACGCCCATACGCAGCGGGCCGTTGATAATCCCATAGGGCGTACCTATATGAAGAGTTGCATTTCGCACCATATTAGATATCACCACAGGAGCCCCAAAGATCTCATTCATCGGACTGGTTTTAGGCCCAAGAGGCGACCCATAAGCCTGGATGTTTCTGGCCCACAGCCAACCATTCAGCAGAAAGATAGTCACCAGACCGATTGCTAGAAATATCCCGGTCTTCCGCCATCCATTCCAGGTAAGCATGATCCAGAGCAACCAAAATAAAAAAGGTAAGGCAAAAGCGACAAAAGTGCCTTTCGTCAAAATACCTACGCTGACGATCAAGCTTAGCAGAACCGGAAGAGCCAACCAGTTCTGCTTTCCCAGGATATCCAGCCCATTTTGGGCAAGAACTAAGATGAAGTATACCAATAAGATCACCCATAAAGAAGCCGCATAATCGGTTTGAGTGCTGGTGGCCTGCATGATACCCATACGGATCGTGATGGCAAATACCACAGCAAACAACTTTCCTAAGCGTGGAGCACCCAACCTCTCAGCAATCAAGTAAACTGTCAACAACGATGCCAACATACTGAACCACTGCACGAAATTAGCCAGGTAATCCGACTGCAACAGCAAAACGGAGTGCAAGATGGCCAGTTCTGCCCAAGGAGGCATCCAAAGCTGGCGACTGATAGGCGTGACATAATGTTCTAGCGTGTGATTTTGCGCCCAATGCATGACGCGGCTCATATGATATTGAAGGGAGTCATTAGTGTTGGGGGGCGCTACAAGTGCCACTATCAAGGTGACAGTTAAATAAAGTAAGATACCCGCTAACAAACATCGTTCTGCCAGGCTCCAGTTAAGCAATGATAAAAACCATTTTCGAGATCGTTCTAACCCAGATAAGAGTTTTTCTCGGGTCCACAAACCACACGCCCAGGCTATACCGGCTAAACATACAAATGCCCCACACCACACCACGCGAATACCGGTCTCATCGATCCGATGGATTGCGCCGAGCAGTTCACTTGAGACAGCCACAAATGCTCCTAATATCACCGTTGTGATCAAAAAAGCATCTCGCCAAGTGCGCAAATAGGGCTCACCTTTTGTTTTCAGAGTTCGAAGCAGCATCCCTTCAACCAGGCGCCACAGCAGCAAAAAGGAAACAAAGGGCAATAAAGCAAACATTTACAACATAATAGATGAAATCAATCTAACGTAAAGAGAGTACTACATAGATCGCTTCAATCGCCATCCACCATAAGCGGGATAGCAAAGCAGCGCTGGCGGCATCGCCGGAAGCGACCACCTGGGAAAGCAGCACGACGAGAACCGATTCGCGCACCCCCATCCCTGCCGGAACAAACACGATCGCGAAACCTACACTCCAGGCCAGGGCAAACAGGGAGGCCGACTGGAAAACCGCTTGAAGCCCGCTCAAGGTTTGAATTGCCGGATCCACCGCCAATATCAATTGGCGAAAAGGCAATCCTAAAGCCAACCAAAACAATACACTACAAGCCAATGCGACTGGTAACCAATGGAGATTAAAAACTCGCCGGCGCTCGGCCTCGGTCATTACCGCTGGAGATAAGAAAGACCAGCGCTCGAACACTCTTTTCAAGAAAGGCACTCGTTCTGGCAGCGACCACAACCACTGCCAAACTGAAAGGAGTTGACTTAAAGCAATGATCACTGCGCAGAAGATCACACCCAAAATAACGGCAATCTTCAATCCTTCTGGAAGGGTACGGCCGATGGAATTTGACCCCAAGAAAAGCCCGCCCCAGCCAACGATCACTGCCCCCAGGAATAAAACAGCTACTTCGCGAAAAACACTGATCATTGCAAGAGCGCGATGAACGCCTGCCATTTGGTAAGCCAGCATCCTGCCTGGGAAGGCCCAAATGCCGCCAGGGAGATATTTAGGAACCTGGGATAAGAAATAAATTCGAAGAACTTTGGCGATAGGTAGCTTCACTCCCAGGTAATGTAACGACACCCATGAGATGAATGCCATCAAAGGCATGATCAGGAAGAGCAAAATCAAAGCCCACCCCAGCGATATCCAGTGAAGATGTAAGAAAGATTGGCCGATTTGGTCCCATTCCTGGACAACCACCCGCGCCAACGGTATAAAAGCCAGAGCCATGAGCAAGTAGCGCAGAAAAGTGATCACACGCTTTGACATCTTTAATCGTTTGGTTGCGAAATGCCGGGGGCCTCTTCAGTAAGCGGCTTATTATCCATGGCGATCTTGCCATCGCAAGCATCATAAATCACAACCGATTCATCGCCAAAATACCGGATCTGATTGGTTAAGTTTTGATTGGCAATCAAACCATTCAAAAACACAAAAATAGCCGAGAAGAAAAAAAGGATCGATGAATTAGAGAAGAAGAAGCGGTGCTCATCTAGTATTCCCGCTGCCATTGCTAGGAGGCCTAAGACTCCAAAAATCGCACTGAGCGGAAAAAAGATCCGCATTGGATCGTATAACATAAGTATCCGCAAAAGCAAGCTAAAAAAACGCGCTCCATCGCGAAAAACGCGCACTTTGCTTTGACCGCCCAGGCGAGGTAGCACATGGATAGGCACAAACTTAACATTGTAGCCAGCCTTTAAGAATGCCATCGTGGCTGTGAGAGAAGCCGAGAAACCCGTTGGATATAGCGGTAGAAAATGCAGCACAACAGAGCGCCGCATAGCACGAAAACCGGAGGTAAGATCACGGATCTGGAAATGAGTCAGCCAACTGGCAAACCAATTGTAGAAACGGTTCCCGAAATTACGATACCATTTACCTTGGTAACTCGCCGTGCGGAACCCAACCACCATATCATAAGGAGGAATGTGAGCTAATACTGCTGGGATATCTGCAGGATTGTGCTGTCCATCCGCATCCATCAGAAGCACAATCTCTCCTCGAGCGCAGCGAATTCCGGTACGTAAAGCCGATCCATAACCACGGTTGTACAGATGCTGAACAATGCGCAATTCGCCTATTTCCTGCTGCAAAGCTCTCAAAATTTCAAATGAGTTATCCTGCGAACCGTCTTCTACGGCAACAATCTCGAAAGTGATCATCTGCGTTCTAAGCACAGCGGCAGTTTGCAGGATCACAACCCGTAAGGTAGTCTCTTCCTGAAAAACAGGCATAACAATAGATAAATAGGGTAAGTGAGATTGCGCCTGGTCTGACATCATGGCTCGCTCCTGCTATAAATAGCGATTTTCGAAGACTCCCATAATTGCTGAACCGCCAGTGAAGATAAAACTTGCTCGTCCTGGTCAGTGGGTTTGATCAAAACGATAATTCCTCCGCGCCCCAGGATTTCCTGAGTGCGATCAAGTTGAGCATCATAATCATCTCGGGGCTGCTGCGTGTACTGATCATAGGGAATCGGAAAAGCATAAGCTGGATACCCCGATAAATAATAGAAATGTTCAACATCATTCGCTATGAAGGCCCGGTCAGGATTAAATTCTGCGAGGGCTGCTACCTCATCACCCCAGGAGCGCTTGTTATCAAGATATCCGAAGATATAACCGGGTTCACGAATGATCTGCGCCGTTTCGTAAGCATGAAAACCTATCAACACAAACGCGAGCAACAGGATAGACCAGGCAACCCAACTGCTTTTTCGACGCCAGAGGGCATCATATAAAACTGCAACGATCAAAATAACTACCATGACAAATACCGGTATAAGATACCGCCTGGCCCCACCCACGCTGGTGCTTGCATCAAGAAATGCCGTATTGAAAAGAAGAAGGAACATGTAAGCCGGAATAAAAAGAATGAGCACCCAGGGCAAGGATTCAGCCTGGCGCCATTCTCTGATTTTGCGCAGCACGCCTCGCTTGAATTGCACGATCACAAAACCAACCGGTACAACAATTATTATTGCTATTGTGGCTATTCTACGCAATATTCTTGGCATGGCCATGCTAAGAGGAAAGAACCATCCCACCGTCTCGTTGACCATGGCATTGATGATCTCGTAGGCAATCGGATGATAAGCAAGCTGACGATTGACCAATTGGTCGGACACCACCGAATTCCGGATCATCCAGCCAAGGAAAGGAAGAACCGCTAATAAGCCAAAGAGCCCAGCATATCCACAGCGTTTTTTCCAAGCACCTTTACCCAGCCAAAGAATAGCCAGGCAGCCGACAGGAATCATCGTAAGGCCAACATAACGGGTCAAAATAGACAACCCGACAAAAACAGAGCTCAAGATTAAATATCGCAGCCGGTCTGTGTCAAGGAAAACAATCAAAAATAATAAAGCCAGGAGCGTGAGCAGGATATAAAGCGCTTCTGTCATCACCCATGAATGGATCAAGAGCATATTCTGTACTACCAATAAGAAAATGCCCCCTATCAAAGCCGCTTTCCAAGAGCGAGTAAAACGCATCAATATCAGGCAGACAAGTGCAATATTTCCACCCCAACATAATGCATTGAAAAAACGTCCCGCCTGGAATAAATCTGTAAAAAGCCCACCTAGGCCAGCCAAAGCAATTGATAACATGGGAGGAAAACCTGTTATGGGCAGCGTCTTCCATTCACCTGAGAACCGGCTGTAACCGCGCCCGGCGCGCATATTGATCGCGCCTTGAACATAATGGACTGCATCTCCTGTAGCTCCAGCCCCGTAACGGGTAAAGTATAGCTCGATCGCAATCGCCGCCACGATGATGCTGAAGAAGATCAACAGCCAGTAAGGAAAACGTCTCGCTCGAAAATTTGTCACGGCTTTGCTACTCATTCATCCAACATAAAATCGCCCTCACCCGAGATTCCAGCAACAATCGAGCGAACAGCCGTCGAGGCTTTTGGGGTTAGCCGGCGCCAAGAAAATGGTTTTAATTTGACAAAGCCAGGCCCAATACCATCTTCCTGTAAATAATCTGCAAAGGGCAGCGATGAAACGAATAATTGGTAATACAGAAATCGCCTGGCGTTCCGCAGGAACTCTGCGGGAACGACAATGGTTTCTGCACCAAGAAATTCTTCTGCTTTTTGTGAATATTCTTGTGGAGAGACCGGGAAGAAAACAGTGGGAATCTGTGTAAAACGCGCTCTCCCAGCACACAGGACAGGCATACCCAAAATAGAAGCTTCTAATCCGATGGTTGAATTATAGATCATCACAAATTTCGAGCGCTTGATCAGCTCATACGAGCTGACCGACTGGCGAGACTCAAGAAATATTACATTCGGTAACGTTTCCACCTTATTTTTAAGCACCCATTGTTGCACGCTTTCCTGACTCTCCTTGCCAGGTCGGGCCTCATCCGGGTGGGCGCGGATGACGAATAAAGTTTCAGCATGCCGGCGAGCGGTCTCAAGCACCATATCCAACCAGGCAAACATATGCGGGAAGAGCACATTCGAATGTGGTTGACTGGTATCAAAGACCACGTTGGTAAAAACTGTCACCAATTGCTTGAATGAGTTGGCTTTTTCTAGAAAAGCATCATCGAGCGTGTTCATCTGAGACCAAAAACGGATGCCCGCCATAGAAAACTGGCCTTGAAAGCGCTGGCTGAGGTATTCATCCAGGCGAGCATTCTTTGCATCATCAAGCTCGAACGTGTCGGGAATATCCAACGGATAAGCTGTGGCCTCTCCATGGGTGAAGAAGGCCGTATATGGGCGCAAACCGACTTCATGTGTGACCACTGGCAAGCCACGCTGCAAAGCGATCCAGCGGGCAGTCGCTTCAGGAAAAAATTGCCCATTAAACACCACAACCATTTGGGGCTGCACCTGTTCCAGACAACGCTCAAATTCCTGAGCTACTCGCCAGGCAGAACGGATAAACTCGCGAAAAAGAAAGAGAGTCGCTTCATCCGGATTCAAATGGTAGCAGCGCAGCACCCAACGCAAAGCAGGTAAAACCAACTTCCCCAAGGGAATTGACTTGTCTTGTCCCTGGCAAATACAAGGAAACTCAAATTCGGATAATTGCTCCAGGTTCAATCCTGGCAATGCCTGATCCAAAGCAGGATCAGGCGCATATTTAAAACCAACCGTGGGAGCACCAGCAAATAACCAGAACGCCTGAGCCTGGCACACGCGGCATGGCAGTAGCTTGGCAGGATCCTGACGATCGGTTCCCAACACACAGCGCGTCATTCCAGCCTGGCAAGCAAAATTGAGAACGGGAATCCCTGCCAATTGAAGCCCCAAGCCCGCCAAAAGAGAAAACGCTGCATTCTGGCTGATGCCATTGATGCGCGTCGAGGCATTGAAAAAGACAACAGGCGCCGGAAGAGCATCTGGCATATCCCTTGCCGTTTGCCATAAAGGCGAATTAGCCTGAACCTGGCGCATCAACTGCCAGATACGCCAGTTATTGCGGAAGCGTTTCGTGCGGATTTCCACACGCCAGGCAATATCTTGCAATAAATTCTTCGCCATCAGAAATCAGTAACCCGGCGCAGTTTTTTTAACGATGATAATTCACTATCATAGACTCGTTTAATACCATCACCCATGGATTGTTCCGATACACGGATATATTTCACCAACCGTTCGATGCCTTGTGGCTCTACCGAAGCCGCCTGGTCGCTGCCCCACATGGCACGGTCCAGGGTGATATGGCGCTCCACCATGCAGGCTCCTAAAGCGACAGCTACCACCGAGGGGATCAAACCTACCTCATGACCGGAATAGCCGATAGGAACAGAAAAACTCTGGCGCAACGTCTGGATCATGCGCAAATTCAATTCTTCGGGTTCGCAAGGGTATGTGCTGGTAGCATGGGTTATGATCAAGTTATCTTCCCCTACTAACTTGACTGCTGCACGGACCTGTTCCATAGTGGACATTCCAGTAGACAGAATGATGGGCCGGCCCGTCTTACGCAAATGAGTGAGCAAGGCGCCATCTGTTAAAGATGCGGAGGGGACTTTATAGCAAGGCAGGTTGAATTGTTCCATCATATCCACCGATGGCTCATCCCAAACCGAGACAAACCAGGGAATACCCAATTCCCGACAATACCGATCGATCTCGCGATACTGCACTTCATCGAACTCCACCTTGTATCGATAATCCAGATAAGTAATATATCCCCAAGGTGTCTCGCGCATATAGTTGCGCTGATCAGGGGGAACACACAATTCAGGGGTACGCTTCTGGAATTTTACAGCGTCGGCCCCATATTTATGCGCCGCCTCTACCAGGTGTTTGGCGGTCTCAAGGTCACCATTATGATTGATACCTATTTCAGCGACCAGGTAGGTTGGATAACCATCACCAACCCAGCGATCATTAATTTTGACTGCTCTGGGCATATAAACTCCTATTTTTGATTTTTTTGAAACACCAGATCACAAATTTCTCGTACCGCCCCATGTCCACCAGAATGCGACAGCACCAGGTCTGCCTGGGCAAGAACTTCCGCCTGGGCATCTGCTACCACCACCGCACAGCCAACCAGGGGGAAGCAAGGCATATCATTGATATCATTCCCAACATAAATGGAATTTTGCGGATTCACTTTATACTCCGCAAAGAGAGCAGACAAAGAAGCCGCCTTATCGAAAGAACTTTGAACGCAGGGCAGGCCTATTTTCTTACAACGCGCTGTGACCACGGGATTCGTCTCGGTCGAAAGCACCACTGTCAACACGCCAGCTTTCTGCAGCCGGTTGATTCCAATACTATCGCTGCGGTAAGCAGCCACCATCTCGCGGCCATCTTGGTCCACCCAAACACGATTATCCGTCATGACGCCATCGAAGTCGAAAATCACCATTTCTATTTTATCTGGTAAAGAACGGCGTGACGGTCCGGGGCGCACCAGGTCCAATCCGCCAAAAGCAACCAACCATTCGGCGCGCTGCCAATCGTTACGTGTATCGATATCTACAGTGTAACGAGGATCTAAGATCAAGGGCAATCTGTGATCGCCCGTCAAGGATTTCTTTGTAAGGATACAATCCGTTCGAATGGCATCGATATGCCCGGTCTGCCAGTAGGTTTGTGGCAGCGCCTGCCGGGGAGCATTATAAGGTTCGGCTATCCCGTCCACGCGTAAAAGAGGTTGTATAAATCCATCGGCGCCAATCTGCCACATCTTGAAGGGGTTTTGACCGGAGGGTACAATTCCGCGCGCCGAGTCGGCTTCCGGATGTTCTCGCAGCAGACTGATCGCTTGATCAACCAGGCCCACCGGACGTACAGGAGAAGTAGGCCGGAGTTGGATAACCATTTCGGGGTGATAATTTTCGTTTTCCGCCAGCCATGCCAGGGCATGCTCAAAAACAGGCAAATCGAGCGTATTATCCTGTGCTAACTCAGCAGGACGGATGAATGGAATTTCAGCATCATAGCGCCGAGCCACATCCGCAATCTCTGGATCGTCCGTTGAAACGATGACCCGTGTCACCAGGTTGGCTTGTAAAGCGGCTGCAATGCTGTAGGAAAGCAATGGATGACCGGCAAACGGCAAGATATTCTTGCGGGGAATACTCTTCGAACCACCCCGCGCCGGGATAATAGCCAATACTTCTTTCTGTATATTTTCCTTAGCCGCAAGATTTTGTGACTCTACCTGCTTCGTTACCATGCCGTCCATCCCCCGTCAACCACCAGGTTGGCGCCGGTCATATACGAAGATGCATCCGACGCCAGGAACAAGATCGCGCCGTTCATTTCATATTGTTTTGCCATTCGGCCCATCACCGCCCGTGCAGAATAAGCTTTCAGAAAAACATCATCATGCCCATTGTAAACCCCTCCAGGCGTCAGAGCATTAACCCGGATATCCTTACCTGCATAATAAGTCGAAAGATAGTGGGTCATACCAAGAACTCCAGCTTTGGTAACCGTATAATAAACCGGCTTATAAGAGGTTTGCTTGCCATCACGCTGGTAGATGCGCTGGTCGGGTCCAACCAGTCCATAGGTTGAGCAAATATTAATAATCACGCCTTTTCCCTGCGCCAACATCGGTCGGACCGCTGCCTGGCAGCACAAAAACATGCCAGTCAAATTCACATCCAAAGCCTGCTTCCACGACTCCAGAGGATAATCCTCGAAGCTTCCCAAGGGCGTTGAGCGAGCTGCCAATGCTTGTGGATCAAACTTCGGGTCAAGAGCTGCACTGTTAACCAGAATGTCCAGCCTGCCGAATGTTTTAAGAGTCGTCTCAACCATCTTCTGCACCGAATCGGGTTCCCTGATATCAGTTGGAACTGCCAGGGCCTGGTATCCATCTTGTTTGAGATCCTCTGCGACCATGGAAGCTCCTTCACCGTTGACATCCACTACTACCACCACCGCGCCAGCTTCCGCAAGAGTTTTACAAAATTGTTTACCTAATAAACCTGGACCACCTGTGACAACCGCCACGCGCCCAGTCAAATCAAACATCTCGGAAATTTTTGAGTTTTTCACTTTGGTTGCTCCTGACAATTTACGGTTTATTTCAACTTTTGTAATGAGCCAGATCGAGCCGACTCAACTGCAGAAAGAGAAACTTTCAAGGCCTGGATACCGTCTTGCAATGTACACATAGGTTTATTGAACCCCCTGACAGTACCCAAAAAATTCTCCATTTCACGAATAAACAGCATATTACGTTCAAAGCCTTCAGGGGCAGGGAATCTTTGCCATTCACCGGGCGAACCATCCGCATTCGCTTGGGATAATACAACTGCGCCATCGGTATTATCCCATCGAATGGTTCCCTGCGATCCAACAATTTCCAGGTTATGCACCGGAGGTCGTTGATTATAGTTCAAATGCACACTACCTAAAACATCTCGGAACTTTAATCCAATCTCTGCAGTATCTTCTACCGGCATCTTCAGGCCCGCTTGCGATGTAAACGACCACAAAGCTTCCACGTCGCCAAAGAACCATCGCAAATAGTCCAGGGGGTGGCATAGCGTTAGAACTACCCCACCGCCCAGGTCGTTGCGGGCAGCATATCCCTGGCGGTAATCTTCCCAAGGATGCCAGTTAGGCAAGTATTCTCCCCAATGGGCCCGAAACGAGAGGAGCTGCCCAATGGCGCCTGCCGAAAGCAAAGCTGCAATCTTCTGCAAGCCAGGATGAAAACGGAGCTGAAACCCTACCAGAACCTGTAGACCCTGGCTTTCAACGATCCCAGACAGTTCATCAGAGCGTTCCAGCGAATGTGAAATCGGTTTCTCCAAGAACAAATGACAGCCGGCTTGAGCCGCCGGGATGGCTACGTCCAAGTGGAGCGCAGTCGGATTGGCCACAATGACTGCATCTGGGCCGTGAGCCAGGGCAGCATCCAAATCGTTTTTCACAATAAACCCGGCTAACTCATCATCAGGCAGCGTGCTATGCCCAGTGCGATACAGAATAATATCCCGTTCACCCAGGGACAATAAATTTCTAAAATGTCGCCGGCCAATCGAACCGAACCCTGCGATTACAAATCTCATACGATCATACTCCTAAGGAATGTTCTCACTTTTGTACACCTTGCTATCTCCAAAACGATACCACAAAGTTAGACCCTGACGTAATTCATCAAACCATAAAGAATCTTCCTGGCTAAGCTCGCCTTGATCAAAGAAATAGATCAAGACCGCTCGCCCTGCATGAATATTGGCTCGCATTTGGGCCAATTCAGCCTGGTAATCTGCGCGAGGTTGAGAAGTAGATGGATCAACTGGGGTGGGCAAAACATAGGCTGATCGTCGAGATAACAGGTAAATCGCAGTCTGGCGATTAGAATAGATCAACATATCTTGCGGCAAGTCGCGGATCATTTCAATTGTTTTCGAACTGCGCCAGGAGGTAGCAGCAAAACCCAAACCATTTTGCCGGAGCGCCTCCATCGTTTGCCAGCCTTCATCAATCCAGCCATAGCTGTAAAATACCACCACAGCCAACAAGATGATTTTGGCTGCCCGCCCTCGCAAAAACCAAGCCCTAGCCGCCAAAGATAGAATAACGATCAACAAAGACACTTCCGCAGGCATCAGGATGCGATTTTCAAAAGGTGTACTGGCATCATAAAACAGGATTGTAATCACAATGGCCAGAAAATAAACCCAAATATACAGGCTGTGAAGCAAGAATAAGGCTGGGCCAAAGGAAGATGCAAAGTTTACTATATTCACAGGCCGGGCGGTCGAACGATACCACAACCAGGCAATGATCGAAATAACGACAACCAGCAATCCAATCCCTGCTGATATTAAGCCTGATAACCATGGCAGTGCGATCAATCGATTAAACAATATTCCCGGAAGCAACCAATCCAGAAAGTTTACCAAGCCACTATGGATCTTTTCTGGATCCATAACGTGGTACACCAACTGACGGTTGGTGGCATTGCCTGCAACGATCTGGTTGCGCACCAACCAGGGTATGATCAGAACGGCGCTGCTCAAGAAATAAACGACCTCGCTGCGGATAAGTCGCCGGACATCCTTCTCAAATGCTATTAAAACCACTGCTGATGTCAGCAATAATGCCAACCCGGCATAACGCGTTAACGTTGTCATGCCTGCCAGTAATCCTGCTATCACAAGGTAACGATACTTATTTACTCTTATAAAGTATGCCAGCGATAGATTGCTGATGAGGCTTAGAAAAATGAACAAAGGCTCGCTCATCAACATGGCGTAGGTTCGTAAAAAAATACCGCTTGACATGAACAACACGGCTCCAAGCAGGCCCCACAGGCGCGAGCGTGTGATCAACCAGAGTTGTATTCCTACGAGAAAGGTGCTTCCGGCAAAGAGTAATAAGATATCCAGCCGCGCCAAACGGATCACATCAATCCCTGACAATCCCATCACTGCCAATACGAAAGAAAACATGGGGGGAAAATGCGTGATCGGTTTTACTTCACCTTCACCCGCCAGGCGACTGTAGCCCTTACCATCCAATATACCGTGGGCACCGGCAACATAAGCAAAGGTGTCATTCACCATTCCAAGGCCGACAGGCGTGCTGTAATACAACAAAGCAAACGCTGCAGCGGCAACCAGGCTTAGTACTGCCAGGGAAAGCCAATCTGCCCGGTGAAATGATTTTAGAAGATCGCCCAGGTTCATCGCTGCCAAATACTCAGGATGTTAGTAAGGATAATAGATACTGAGCAGTACGTTTTCCAGCGCTACCATCCGTATAGGTGCATTCTTGCGTAATGAAAGCGCGCCGCTGATCATGATCAGCCAACGGGTTTTGCAGGTAAAAATTGATCGCCTCAGACAACTCGGCCTCAGTCAAGGCCACCCGCCCGGCTTTTGCCTGACGGAAACGAGAATGGGTAGGCCAATTACCTATTTCAGAAAGGGGTAAAGAGAATTTTTGGGGCCAATTCCAACCTCCAGGAGTATCCAAACAAACGCTGACGATGGGACGATCGTGAATGGCGCACTCCACCACCATGGTAGAGTAAACTGTCAGGAAGACCTCCGAATGCGCCATCATCGAGGTCTTCTCCGGCATATCTTCTCCCGAATAATAGCCTAAAGAACCACCCATTGGCGCCGGTTCAACCACGTGAACGTGCGGTAATTCCTGTGACAACCTTTCAATTCTCTCGCGCTCATTTTGATAAAGATGAACATCCATAAAATGATTAGGGTGCAGGCGAATCAATAACTGCGAGGGTTCAGCTAAAGCATCCGAAGCTACCATCCTTGCCAGGGCTTCCACATTACGATAATTTGGTGCAAAGCTGACAAAACTGGCAGCGTACCCCAGCAGCTTCCGCTGAGGATCTAACCCATGGATTTGGAAATATTCGTCCCGGGGGATCAGCCATTCTTTCCGGAAATAGCCATCGTAGGATGGAATCCCGGCAACGTTGACGCGTTCGGGCTGCCAATCTGAACCCAACACCAGTTCTTCCTTCTGGATTTGAGACCAACATGTGATCCAATCCACCCGGGCAGCCGGGATGCCATAACTACTGGGATTATCCCAACCAACGATCACCGCGGCAGTGGCAATACCGCGCTCGGCGGCTTCCCGCAACAAATAACGATCCAGGCGCCAGCCCGTTGTACTGGCGACCACCAGCTTCGGCTGATACCGCTCGAACAAATCTCCATACAAATGTGGGTTATAGCGAGCCTGAAATCTGACCAGGTTTTGCCGAGCGAATTTAGAACGGCGTAACACTGCCACTATGGCTGAAGCCAAGGGCATCAATAAACGGCGGCGGCGACCTTCTTCAAACGCAACCTGGCGGATATAACTGTCCATGGCCTCGGTATTAATGTGCCGCGAACTGCCCACGCGACGGAAAAGGTGAAGCCACCACTGCATTTCTGGAGAATGCTCTGCATTGTATTGGCCGGCTTGTTTAAAACGCAGTCCTTCCACAGTCAAGCCCGGTCGCTCGAAACGTTGTTGAATTTGTTCTTTAAGAGCATCATCTGTTAAGATGACAATCCGCATCCCCGCATCCAGCAATGTCGTCACCACATCACTTTGAAGGAAATAGACCAACGCTAATCCATGATCTGCACAAATAAAAACTGTCTCTGAACTCATCATCTATCCTTGTTACTCATAATACCAACGGAAAATCCGATCATACATCCCCAGCAATACACGTTTTACTAATGGGAGCTGGATGATCCGTTTCCAGAGGCCGCCGGATACAACGGCGCTCTTCTGCATATCCACGGGAGTATGGATCCAATCCAAACGGTTGCTCATATTTTGCGCCAGGAATTCGACCGGCATCAAGCGCAAATATCCTGCCGCATTTAATCGTTGATCCAATTGCTTGACTTGCCCCATTGGGCGATCCATGTCAAAGGGGAGAAACTGGTGGATAAGCGATTTATAGGTAACAAACTGCCAGTGACTGGCGCCCACCTGGGCTGTTAGTCCATTGTAAGTCAAGCGGATATCTTGGGTATTTTCATACCGGTGACGTACTTCATCCTCCGCCTGACCCAGACTCATATCAAAAGCCCGGAATTCTTCCCAGGGGATAAACTGTCCGCACTGAATTTCTACACCAGGGGTTTGCTCAGCCCAGGCAAGCGTGCTAGTGCAATAGTCCATGTTGGTTCGAAAAGGCCGGCTGGTCACCATTCCGGCATTCGGAAATGCTTCAAGTATTTGCACCGATTTCGAAAGCCAGCCAGCATATAAAAAAGCATCATTGTCTGCATAGGCAATAATTTCACCAGGAGCAGCATCCAGCATGAGATTCCAGGCGCCGCCCTTACCCAGATTCTTCTCGGATAGGAGCAAATATTGAATTTTCCCATTATCTTGGGCATCCATCAGGAAATCGACGGCTTCCTGGCAGCTCCCGTTGTCAAAAACCAGCAGATCATATGGCAGATCGGTATTTTCCCAAATACTTCCAAGGCAAGTTCGCAGCACGTCCAACATCTGCGCATAATATCCACTGAGAAACGGTATATAGTTTAGAACAGCTACTGTAATCCGTTCGGGTTTGGCAACCTGTCCAATAAATTTAGCGGGGTTTTGTCCTTTACGCATCACCACACTCACTTACGTTTAAGAACCTGATTGAACTTATAAGTTAACCTGCCGCGCCATTCTTTGAATGCCTGGAGCGGATGGAAGATCATGAAGAAGATTTCGGCCAGCGCCGTGGAGCCGAGCTTGCGTATTGGAAATGTCTCAATCTCTCGGACAAGTTTTCCCCCTCGAACCGGAATGGGTTGCAAGTTCCCATCCTTGAAATGGTGATCCGTATCTACCAGTAAAAAAATCGTGCGCCGTCCGCCAGCCAAACGAATGTTGCGCAAAGTTTCCGGCAAACGGTATGGGGGCTCGTTATTCGGTAAATGGCTGTAATCATGATCCTGATGAATAACCGTGATCGCTCCGGTGGCATCAATCGCAGGCCATCCTGTCCGGCGAGTATGATATATCATCCAGTTGTCCCAGCCAGACCGACCGATGGCGAATTTTGGAACATTAGTGAAACAATCTCGTGGGAAGATAAAGTAATCGCTACCCACAGCACGATGGGGACGACCGCGCTCGTTTATCAAGGCAAGCAGCATAGCATCCCAATCAGCGCCGAATTCCAACTCCTCTCGCACATCTGCATCCCAACGCTGCCCAACAACCAAGAACTTATCAAACTGCTTCGCTATCTGCAGAGTTGTTGTAAGCATATCGGGGAGCATCATCACATCAGCATTCAAACATGCCAGGAAAGGGCTGGCGGTACGCAGGCGCGCCAACTCGAACATGGAAGGAATAAAGGGTGTACCACTTTCGCTACGTTCTACATCGGGCATATGCTCGATACCCAAGCGGGCTGCCTCTTCCGCCATGCCTGCTTCGTCACCCATTAAGATGACCCTTACCTCATCTCCCAGGCTTACCCAAGATTTGATCGCGTTGCGTTGAATAGTGGTGATATGTGGATTAGTAAACGGCTTGGGCGCCGTAAAAATCGTTAGTATAGATGGTTTTTCAGTCATTATCCTTTACTCTCTATAATCATCAGTTTTATTCCGGTGATCAACATCAAATGCTGATTTGTGTTTTACGGCAGCGTTCAACTGGATCAATTCTGGATGATGTTCCAACAAGTTAACGATCTCCAGCCAGGAAAAATCGTAACCCGGTTGAAAATACGCCAGGATGCGGCGAACGACTTCCAAATCCTCAGAGGTGTCCACCGTCCAGCGTAGATGACCATAATCTGGGTCATGATGAATTTGTAATATGCGAAAACGCGAGACTTGTTCGTTATCAACGCCAATATCATCGTACAGGTAAGGCATCACATGTTCGCGCTGGTACTTCCGATCTGCCTCTTGCCATGCTTTCTCCAATGCGAGGAACGAACACACTTCCGTATCCAATCCAATGGGATAAGATCGTTTCCATGGAGGCGGCAAACGATTCGCAGCGAAATCATAGGGGAACCTGCCATCCAACGCCGAATGCTCGCTCCGGCTCATGGTAATCGGAACATCCAGATCTTCTCCTGCGAAGCCTCGAATTGTCAGATCTACCACTGCAGGATCAATTAATGGACAATCTGCCGTGATCCGAACAACAATATCTGCCTCGTACAGCCGGGCAGCCTGGTAAAAACGATCCAAAACATCGTGCAAGCTGCCACGGAAACACTCAAACTTATGTTGCTTGCAAAAATCAATTACAGCATCATCTGTGGGATCGGTAGTGGTGGCTACAACCACCTGAGAAAGCATGCCAGCACGCTTCAGGCGCTCAACCGTATGCAAAAGGAGCGGTTTTCCTCCGGCATCTAAAAGCACCTTCCCCGGCAGCCTGGAAGAGATCATACGCGCCTGAACAATAGCAACTGTATTCATTAAAAATCCTTCTTTACTCCACAGGCAGCCAGGCCGAAGAAGGAGACAAGCGCGTCGCTATTCGGCGATAAAACATTCCCAGGCGGCGTTTATAAGCAACAAAACGTTCTGGAACAACTTGCTTGGCAGGATTATCGCCGGGACAAGCCAACACAGATATATAAAGAGGAATCAGCCTGGAACGCGGCCGGCCATGCGTTTGCATCGTCAGAACATCATACCCGGCTCGGGCGAGAACCTGTCTGAGCGTATGCGAACTAAAAGCAAGAAGATGAGCAATCTCAAAAGAGTCATGACCATATAAATTGGGAACTTCTAATAGAAGCCTCCCTTGTGGTTTTAGATAATTGTGACGTAAATCTACTAAAGTGCCTACTGGATCCGGCAAATGCTCCAGGACGTGCGCCATGCTGATAAAATCGAAAGACGCCGGGGAGGTTTCTCGCAAAGCATCCAGGCTTGGGAACACATCGATACCATGGCGCGCAGCATAATCGCGGTACAAATTTCCGGGCTCCACCCCAACAATATCTGCGCCATAACGCTCGCGAACAGACTGCAACAGTATCCCCGCGGAGCAACCGATATCCAGGTGCCTGCCAATATTCTCCACCCGGCCATCCAAAAAAGCCAACAGAGAACGTGCCCGCTTGCTCTGAGTCGCTATATCCTTGGGAATGGGTTCCTCTTGCCCCTGATAGAGTCTACGGTACTCCCCCTCATAAAAAAACTCCCGTTCCGCGGCGGACATACGCGGGGATTGGAACACTAACCCACAGCGCGAACAGATGCGATTGGATACCGTTCGATCATGAAAGACAATCTCGGCAAAAGGATGGCTGGTAGAGTGAGCGCACAATGGACATTGATCGACTGTTTCCATAACTATTCTGTCACCTCAATTGGATGATCTGCCTTTGTAGCAATCTCAAACGCCTTGAATAAATTGGGAAAATTCTTACGCCAATCCGCACGTAGTTCAGCCAACAGGCGAGCAGCCTGCCCCATTTGGGGTAAAACATGGCGGCTTTGATAGGCATGTGTCATCGCATTTGCCAGAGCATTCACATCGCTATCCGTAAACAACCAGCCCTCTTTGCCCGGCGTAGTTAGCCATTCGCGATTACCTGGAATGTCAGAGAGTAAAACTGGGCAGCCACATGCCAGGGCTTCTAATAAAGATATCGATGTGCCATCGCTGTGAGAAGTGCTGATATACAGATCGGCAGCCTGGTAGTAATGGGGCAAGTCGGCATGCCCAACTTGACCGGGGAAATAAACCTGATCTTCCACACCTGCTTGCATAAAGATCTTGCGGATTTGCGGCGCGAGAGAGCCATTGCCCAGCATAATCAGGCGGAAATCCTGGTTTTGACAGGCGACACGGGCAAACGCTTGCGCCAACACATCAACGCCATAGATAGATTCCCAGCCGCGGGTAGAAAGCAACAAAAAGGCATCAGCACTCAAGCCCAGGCGACCTCGTAAATTGCTCAGAGGTTTCTCGACATTCGAGGGACGAAAATGCTCAATATCGGCCCCCCAAGGGAATATAACAACCCGATCCGGTTGCATTCCAAACTCGATTGCGATACGGCGAATGGTATCGCAATCGCCCACCATGGCAGCACTGCGCCGGAGGGTGAACCGGGTAGCCCAAGCCCACAAGGAATTACGCCTGGCATCGAAGAGCAGATCGTATCCCCATGACATACTAATCAAAGGCCGAAAACCAGCCAGCGCAACGAGAAAAGCAGAACGTTGCAAGGGCCCTGCCATAATCAGGTCGGGCCGCACGTTGCGAAGAACTCGCTTTAGGTCCAGCAAAAAGCGCAGACCATCCCGCCAACTCACCGGCGCTCTACCGCCGGCCCACTGTACCTGCTCAACGGCAAATGGTAAAGCCCGGTCTTCCAGGGTGTGCCCACGCTGTTCCAATCTCAGATAATATATCTGGTGCTCTGTTTGGGTCAGGGCCGAGAGAAAACGATGATCATGCGTGGAGTAATCGCGGGAGAAATATAGGATACGCATTAGATCAATCAGTTATATGCCCAAATCTAACCAACGCAATTCCTTACCGGCGGGAATATCTATCAGAGCTCGTGTCCCAATAACAGCAGGAATCTCTGGCGGTAAAATGGCGCCCGAGGCCACAGGACGGAGCACATCGATCATATCACGTGTCAAGAGCTCGCCTGCTTTGATATCTCGAGCCGCCCGCAGGCAGCGACGTTGTAATAAAGCCGTTTGCTGTTCATTCACCGCAATGTTCTTGTCACCTGAGCCAAGAGAGCGCTCCAACAAGCGAGTTTCCGCCACCATATTGGCCCAGGCCGCCGGATTCATGGCGAACTTGTGATCCGGGCCTTCTCGACCGTTATCATCTGTAAAATGACGTTCAACGACGCGCACCCCGAGAGTAACCGCTCCCAAGACGGTAGCATTGGCGTGCGTATGATCCGAAAGCCCCAGGATCACATCCGGGAACATAGCAGCGTACGTTTTAAGAACATTTAAGTGAATATGATCATAATTTTCAGGACTGGCAGTGTAGTTCGTATTACACTGCATCAAGACCAATTCTTTGTTGACGTCCAGGATCGTATGGACAGCTTGCTGCACCTCGCCAATAGTCGAAGCACCCGTAGCCAACAAAATGGGCTTGTTTTTTCTCGCCATGCGCTCCAAGGCCTCCAGCCAATCGATCTCGCCCGAGCCAATCTTGTAAGCTGGCACATAAGGATCAAGCATATCGACTGCCTCGAAATCATAGGGAGACGAAAAATAATGGATGCCAACCCGGTCACACTCTTCTTTCAAAATGGGCGTCCACTCAAAGGGGATGGAAGCATCCTGGTATACCTGAAAGACGCTCTTCTTCCAGGATGCCTGGTGGGAAACCTGACCACCCATCGAGCGGAAACCAAAATCAGAGACGATCTGAGGCGCACGGAAGTTCTGAAACTTAGCGGCATCTGCGCCAGCTTCTTTCGATAAACGGATAAGCAGCCTGGCACGCTCCAGATCACCGTCATGATTCGCTGCAATATCTGCTATAAAATAGGTTGGATGGTTTGAACCGACCCACCGATCACCAATCTTAAATTCCATCGAAACCTCCTTTCACTAGTGACAATAAGTAGCCACGACAGGCCTTGACTCGCAAACCGGTTGAAGCTAAACCAACAGGCTCTTAAGCATCTGTGGATAACCTTGTTGATAAAGTGTGTAAAACTCAGTCAGCATGGGGGAAAACCTGGGGAGAGGCTCTGCTAAAGCGGCCGCCAATCTAGATGAGTCTAGGATCAATTTGGGTGAGCGCGCTGCTGCCAGGCCCGCCTCTGTAACAGATGCCGGCCGGATCAGATCGGCATCCAGGTCGAATTGTCGGGCAATGGCAACGCCAAAATCATATTTGCTCAAGTGTTCCGATCCTACTAAGTGAAACAATCCGGATAATTCTTTTCCAAACATCTTTTCGATGATTGCTGCAAGCGTGTTCACCAGGGTTGGGCAAAAGAAGATATCTGTGAAGCCCATCATCTGTTTGCCTGTCTGAAGGTTATTGAAAAAGAATTCAGCCAGGCTTCGTTTGCCAGTTACACTCCAGCCAAACAGATTCACCCTGGCAATTATGGCTTGGGGATTTGCAGCAGCAACAGCAAACTCGCCATCCAACTTCGTTTGTGCATAAACACTGAGTGGATTCGTAGGGTCATCTTCTCTATAAAAACCGCGTTGACCATCGAAAACCGCATCTGTTGAAATATGTAACAAACGCGCTCCGCCCCTGGCGACATACTGCGCCAGCATACCAGGTAATACGGTATTCACATGCCGGGCTAACACTGGTTCGGTCTGACAAGCTTCTAAATTGGCTAAGGCAGCGCAATGAACGATCCAATCAGGCTGGGCCTGATCCAACACTCTCTCAAGGGCGCTACCATCCAGCAAATCCGCCTGGATTTGGGTAAAAGCCCGGTCCGACGGCAATCTGGCAAGGTTTAATGGCTGCGAATTTACTACACCGAACACGGTGTGTTTAAGCGCCCATTCCCATGCCAGGTTGAACCCTAACAGCCCGCTTGCACCTGTTACCAATATTCGCATTCCTACTCCAATCGATCTACTTACAAACTCCAGGGTTCATCAAGGCCAGATGAGATAAATTTTTCAAAGAACCAATTACGCTTCTTCCATCATTTCCGAATAAGCGTCCACTTCGAATGGCGCTATCATCTCCTTAATCTGATCGACTGTCAACCATTCAGGGTTATTATCGCTAGAATAATGAAAACCTTCTGGAACCGGGCGACCTTCATATTGCAAACCGCGCTGCCAAAGCGTGGAGGATGGCTTGACAACGAACATCTCATCGCGTTCAAGAGCAGAGCGGGCTTCATCTTCTGAAATCAGGACCTCATGCAGTTTTTCACCGGGGCGTATACCGACAATTTGCAGTTCGGCATCTGGAGCAATTGCCTTGGCCAGGTCCACCAGCTTCATACTGGGTATCTTGGGAATGAATACTTCTCCACCTTGCATTTGCTCAATACAACTGATCACAAAATGCACGCCCTGTTCCAGGGGTAACCAGAAACGGGTCATACGCTCATCAGTGATGGTGAGTTTTCCACTTGGGCGCTGACGGATGAATTTGGGGACTACGCTGCCCCGGCTGCCTACCACATTGCCATAACGCACACAGGCAAAACGAGTACTTGTGCCGGCAGCATAAGAATTGCTTTGCACAAATAACTTCTCTGCCGCCAGCTTGGTTGCGCCATACAGGTTCACAGGACTGACCGCTTTATCGGTACTCAAGGCCAACACCTTTTTGACGTTTGAATCCAGAGCCGCCTCTATCACGTTACTGCTTCCCATAATATTCGTTTTGATTGCTTCAATGGGGTTGTATTCACACGCAGGAACTTGCTTGAGCGCAGCGGCATGAACTACGATATCAACCCCATGCATGGCCCGACGCAAACGAGTGACATCGCGCACATCTCCAATAAAATATCGCAAAGAGGGGTGATCAAATCCTGCCAGGCGCATCTCGTGCTGCTTCAACTCATCCCGGCTAAAAACGATCAGTTTTGCCGGGTGATAATTGCGGAGCATGATATCTACAAACTTTTTGCCAAAAGATCCTGTACCGCCAGTTACCAGAATAACTTGATTAGACCAATCCATATCTTTCTCCAATATTGTTCAACATGAACGATCAGTTTTTAAGTTTGCCTTTATACCCGATAACGATCAATGGATATTGTCCTATTTTCCCAAAAAGGATGGGGAAACACTCTTCCAGCCAAAACAGCAAGCGTAAGAAAGAACGGCCCGCCCATTGCTCCCGGATAAAGGTTCGCAAAAACCACACGTTGACACTGCGCCAGGTAAATATTTTCAACGGCATACTCTTACCGAGGGTTTGCTTTAACCAAGCAGCGTCATTCTTGATCACATATGTTCCTCCAGGTTGCTGAGAAAGCTGTTTTTCTGTATCATCTTCAAAACCAATCTTCTGCAACGGTTGAGAAAGATGAAGGAAACGTTTCACGCTCTGACGGAAGTTGAAAATGCGTTTAAAAAACATCATAAATGATGATCTTCCCCAACCATGGACAACCACCGCCGAGGAGCCATCGGCAAGCATGCGATAAATTTCTTGATACCCTGCAGCTTGTTCTTGTAAAGGAAGATGATGAATGGTATGCAAAGAAACCACGCCATCAAAACTACCTGTCCGGAAAGGCAGATTAGCGACATCAGCAACCACAAACAAGCCATGATCGCCAATGCGCTTACGCGCCTCTTGTAGTGCAATCATAGAAATATCAGCGCAGACGCGATACTCATAACCCTTGGAATACTCCAAATACTCAGGGTATTGGATTGGACCTGAGCCAGCATCCAACAAATACTTACCAGCGTTTTTTATATGTCTATTTACCCGCATATGGCAGCGATGAATATAATCTCGTGAGACGGGGCGTAGATCTTCATGGGTGGCGTTTTGGTAAACCCCGTCACCGATCTCGCACCAGCCTACCTGGTTATAAAAATCCATTACCTGCTGCTTGACATCCATGCGATTGTTTTCCTGATCATTTATGCCCACCGTACAGTTTCTCCTGTCAGATAACGGAAAGTTTTCCCGAATTGAAGCTGGCCTTCTTCACTAAGCACACGCTCTACAGGCCACGCCTTGAGATCGTCCTTGAGATGTAACAAATGCCACGGGAACGGATGAGGATAGTTGAAAAAGAAGCGATAAGCATAATGCCAAGCCTGTTCTACCTGGTCGCGCATAGGCCTAAACTGAGCCGGTTGAAGTAACGCGCGGCTTAGCAGCTCAAAATATCCATCCCAGCTCTCCGGATCGAGAGTAAACCCTTTGGCCCGGTAATGGGTATTTCCCACTACGATGACCGGTAATCCGCTCATAGCCATTTCCATTCCAACCGTAGTTGTATATACCAAGCCAAGATCGGCGATTTCAACAATATCGTAGGTGTTCACCTGCGCATCAGCGGCAACAAGGTGAATGTGTTCGGGAAGAGCAGCAATACCGCTTTCATCTTCCGGTAATGATAAAGCACGCAAGACCACCCCAGCAACAGAGGGACCCTTGGTAACCAACTCTCCTGGGTGTATACGAATAACGAATTGAACATGAGGTTGTCCTGCGAAAAATTGTACTGTGCGTTGGATCCATTCCGTCATCGAATCGCTAAAGATCTGCCGGCCTAAAGTCAGGCTGTCGCCGATCACATTGGTAGCTAACAAGGCAATAGGGCGGGCGTCCAACTGTAACTTTTGCCGCACCTGATCACCTCCTGCGCTGGGGGTTCCTTGCCATCGCCGGGCAAAATTCTCCCACAGGCTGGCGCGCTGGCGGGCTGCAAACAACTGTTGTACCTGCTGTCGTTGTTCGTCCGACAAAGGCTGGCTTTTTAGAGCTTGCCACATTTCATTTGTTTCCTGGCGCATCACCTCACCATTTTGCGCCAACCATAAACGGTTATGCTGCTCGCCAAACTCGTAGGTAACTACAGGAAGTTTCAAGGCTAAAGCCACCTGATAGAGGGCGCCCATTTCCAAAATGGTTCCATTAGGCAAGAGCACTACATCATACAGGTTGTCACGTAGCCATTCATACCCAGCTAAAGCGGCCCGGCGATTTCGTTCTAAACGCATACGATACAGATCATTATCAGTGCCAACGTCTTCAACCTGAAGGGTATATTGGGTATCACGCAAAGCAACCTGTTGAATCGCCTGATCCACATCAGCCGGTAATGCAGGAAGGTTGTGATTGCTGCGAAAAAAAGAAGTTATCCTAACAAAAGGTTCCATTTCTCGAAGGATATTTAATGCATATTGGTGCTGGCGACGAGCATCAAAATGATCAATATCTTTATACCAGGCTTCATAAGGAGCAAAGGCTACGGTTACTTCGTTTCCAAGACCTGCCAATGTTATGCCTAACAAGGCAATATGCTCAACCCAATACCGCTGAACCCCAAATAAAAGCACTCGTTTGCCCGGTTGAGTACGATAAGGGGAAGCTTCTGCCTCAGCCCGCCAGGTAGGAATTTGTTCTTTTAGACGAGTCAAATCGAACTTGGCGGTGACCGGCGCACCAGGCTGGCGTAAATACCAGTAAATTTCTGGCGCCAGTGGTAATTCCCCCAATATCTTTTTCAGATAAGATTTATTCAACGGATTCATATTACTTGGTAATTATCTCCCAAACTAATGCGGGGCGAACAGGGCCAAGACGAGGCTCCGGCCATTGCTTTCCTGGAGCGCCAGTTCCATCAATGCTAATAGCAAGAGCGTGCTCATCTTGAAAATATCGCTTGATCCGAAACGTACTGGCGTTCACCGCCAGAACATATCGCCCATCATTTAGATAATCAGCAGGAATCACACAGCGGCTCAGGTAATGTCCTGCCCGGCGGATACCCATGCGTTCAAACTGTTCGGGGTTATCCGTATCGAAGGAAGTGAACACATACTCGCCTCTGATGGTCAGCAGGTAGATACCCACCCGCAATCCTGTCAAATCGCTGTCGAGAACATATTCAATTTCTATAGTAACTGGCTCGGTAGATCGGAGGGTATCTACCACTTGATCATACTTATTGCGCACGCGTAAAGCAATAGGATGGAAAGGGGCAGCATCTTGGGGAACTTCATCTGGCAACCAGACTTTTTCGCCAGCATTTGAAAAACCAGACGCCATGTAATAATCTACCGCCTGCGGTGTGGCTGACCGGTAAACCAGGCGACCTCGATCAAGAACAATTGTTTCTTCAGTGAGGCGTAAGATTGCCGACATATTATGGCTGACAAATAAGACTGTACGTCCTTCTTGGGCTACGTCACTCATTTTACCCAAGCATTTGCGTTGAAATTCAGCATCCCCTACTGCTAAGACTTCATCGACCACTAAAATCTCGGGTTCGAGATGCGCCGCAACGGCAAAAGCCAACCGCAAATACATACCACTGGAATAACGCTTGACTGGTGTATCAATAAATTTATCAATTTCAGAAAAAGCAACGATCTCATCAAATTTGCGCTCAATTTCAATACGCTTCATCCCGAGTATAGCGCCATTTAAATATATATTTTCTCTTCCTGTCAATTCGGGATGAAAACCAGTTCCCACTTCCAGCAGGGCGCCCACGCGACCATGAATTTCCGCAAAGCCTTGGGTAGGCTCTGTGACACGCGACAAGATCTTTAGCAAAGTACTTTTGCCAGCGCCATTCCGACCAATGATCCCGATCACCTGACCTTTACATATCTCGAAGGAAATATCCTGGAGCGCCCAAACAATGTTCGTCTGTCCAGCCGAATCTTCCCCGCGCCCGGAGACACGCCGAAACAAATCACGAGTCGCTCGCCAAGGAATTTTAACTGCTCCGGACAGAGTGTCGGTGAGGGTGCGATAATGGCGGTCTAAACCGCCTTCGGTATTCAATCCAATACGATATTTCTTAGCAAGCTTTTCGACGCGAATAGCAATAGCGCTCATTAAATCTCATCCGCAAAAGTACGTTCCATCCGACGGAAATAGAACAAACCTGTGACCAGCACAATCAATGAAACCAAGGTTGAAACCCCTAACATCACGCCCGGAGCCGTCTGTGTTCCTAACAATGCCCACCGGAATCCCTCTACTACACCTGTCATTGGATTTAAAGCATAAAATGGGCGTAAACTCTCTGATACTTCCGATGATGAATACACAATGGGCGTGATAAAAAACCATAATTGGGTAAGGAATGGTAAAACATGCCCGACATCCCGATAGATCACATTCAAGGCCGATAACCACAAACTAACACCCAGAGCTGTTATCAAAGCCAGGGCAAGCAATAAAGGCAACACCAATAACACCGGAGACCAAACGAATTGATATCCACTGCCCGCCTTGAAATGATAATAGAGGATCAACCCCACCAGCACCAGGAATGCAATGCAGAAATCCACAACGCCGCCTAATACAGAGGCAATTGGGATCACCAAGCGCGGAAAATAAACCTTGGTGATCATATTACGGTTATTAACCAGAGAACGTCCTGCGTCGGTTAATGCCTTTGAAAAAAGTCCCCACGGCAATAAAGCCGTGAAGTTAAAGATAGGATAAGGAACGCCATCAGATGAAAGTTTAGCCATGCTGCCAAACAGCAAGGTGAAAATAACCATTTGCATCACCGGCTGGATGATCGCCCAAGAAGCGCCTAGAGCAGTTTGCTTGTAACGTACGCGCAAATCACGCCAGGTGAGAAAATATATTAACTCGCGATAAACCCATAGATCGCGCAAATTCAAAGTTGCCAACCCACTCGATGGGCGAATATAAAGCACTTCTTCTTTTACCGAGGGTGACGAAACAGTTGAGCCCATATTTATTTAATGGCTTCCATATCTGCGATCGAACGCAAGTTGGAGATCACTTTTACTCCCTTAATTGTTAGAACGGGTCCATCATCTTTCTCACGCATGCGAATACCCTGTTCCAGGCAGGTTAATTTACATATATCGGCAATGTCGCCATCCCCACTGATATGTACATCATCATAACCAGCCTGTCGGATTTCTACGAGCAGATCCCGAACACGCTGGCGAGTACTTCGATAAAGAAGCATCGATTGGTCGATATAATCAATAGTAAGACGAGCCCGCAATGCAATTCCCTCAGGCGTAATGATATATTTTAGCTTGCGCCGTTCGGCGCGTTTTACCTTGATATATCCCTTAGCAACTAGCCGCTTAAGATGCCAGTTAACAGTTCCAACCGCGATCCCCAAACGGGTAGCCAGTGTGGCTTGAGTCACATCAGGATCACACTCGATCTGCTCCAATAGAGCCATGTCACGAATTGGTTCGGGTGAAGTTTCCATTTTCATAATTCAACCGTTGAATTATAAACCCGATTGCGAAAGGGTCAAGAGCGAAATCGAACAAAGTCGTTAAAGAAGCACAAGAAAATAGGAGAAAGAGATGAACTTCGCCCCTATTGAATGACCCCAAAACGGGTCAAGCCGAATCGATGAGCATCGCTTTGAAATCAACCAGCTCGAAATTTTCCAACAACACGCAAGATATCAAAACCCTCAGCATAATGACATTCCGCCAATGAGCCGTGCCGAATCATAATGGAACGGAGCAGTTCGGGGCCAAAATAATATTTTTCGTTATAGGTTTTGTACTCTGCCAATGCTGCCAACTTTCGCTCCACATCTTCTTCGGTCACCTCGACCAAGAAATGAGGGAAAAAGCCATAGCTGCTCCGAATCACATCAAATCCAAGCGCGGTTACACCCCGGAAGGCTCGCAGCACCTCATCGGTGGTTGTTTGGTGATCTTGATGAATATCCGAGCGGGTATGCACAAATACAATGTCGGGACGGTATTCTTTATTCACTTGATACAAATACTCAAGAATCTCCTGGCGAGAGTCAGGGAATTTGCGGGTCGTAAAAGCTTCCAAACGGATTCTTTCACGGGGCACGCCTAATAAAGTCATGCTGTTGTAGTGCTCTGCAACCAGGTTGTTGAGTTGAGGGTTTTCCTGGTTATCTGACAAAGTTACACATATGATATCTGTTTTGGAATGGACCTGTGAGATAAAAGCTCCACATCCCAATTCAATATCATCTGGATGAGCACCTACGAAACACAAACGCTTTCCGAAAAATTCCATGCTCATAAGATTACTTGTGGGCCACAAAACCACCGACAACTTTTGTCATGACCAAAGCGCCATGATCAGCCAGATAACGATTAGCGACCGTTTCTATCTGAGAGATAACACGCTCATAATCCTCTTTTGTATCGAACAAGCTTTTCCATAATTTACGATCTTCGGATAAAGAAGCTCGCGTATATACCATAAAAGGTTCCACTTCAGAGAATGTAAGTGGATTTTCAAAAATATGTACTTCCACGTGGCCAAATTGCGCCTTGATCGTGTCAAGGATCATGCTGCCATATCGAGAACTTCCAGGCATCGGAGGTATCGGTTTCTGGGTTGCCTCTTGGATGATGTCGTAAAAAAGCCGCTTATTCTCGAGCATAGGGCCGGTAGTAAAAAGACGGTCTCCGGGTTTTAACACCCGACGCATTTCGCTGATTGTAAAGGGGATATTTTCTGCATAATAGATTGTAAAACAAGCAGAGAGCAAATTAAAACGATCTGCTTCAAAAGGGAATTCCTTATTAAAATTCAGCTCAATAAATTGAACCTTTGCGCCGCGCCTGGAATTTTCTACTCGGGCCTGGTCCAGCAAATCCGAAGAGACATCCCCACCAATGATCTCGCACTCGCCCCGCAAGGTATCGTCGAATGTGAAGCACTGTTTTCCAGCTCCACAACCGACATCCAAGATACTGATGCCTTTCTGAACCTTCAATAAATTCAACATCCATTCATCGATATTCTTACCACCATACTTTTGATGGATATCAATACGGGCTAACAAGTCATTGGTCGTTTCCTGGTAGTCTATTTTCATCCTAATCATCCTTACAATCAGTGTGTTTCAAAAATTGAGGGGTTATTATACCATTTCAAGTTATCTGTTCTTACCGCTTGTTTTCTCAGGAGCATCTACTCCACAGAAGTTGACTGCTATGGTGCATTTTCGCTCTATCGGATGCAAGGATCTAAGCGAGGTGCAAATAATTGAACATTGTATTCAGGAAAATCTTGCATGGGTTCGTAATAACAAAGCACAACATCTGAAACATTCGATACCCAGGCATCATTTTCCTCGCCAAAGCTATGATACTGACCCTGGAGTTGGAGGGAAAAAGGCTCACTCAGAATCAGGCTGTACCGCTGGCTTTTTAGATCTTTTTCAAAATTATCTAGATAAGGCCGATTACCCGACATGGCCATCTCCATCAGGAAAACCACCTCATAATCTGGCACAAGTCGGACATTGTCGGCCCAACCCAGCGCCAGAAGATGGCGTTGGGTGATCAGGAGAACTTCGCCATCTTGCGATGCCTTTTCCAGTTCCGTGATCACTGTCGCAAGATCTCGATTGGCGCGCTGCAGATCGTAATGCGGAAGCGGCCCACCTGCGGACAAAGTGAACCCAAGTGGTAATAGCCATACGATAAGAGACAACCAAACGGTTGGATGAAAAGGTTGAGTTGTTTTCTTATCTGGTACGAAATGATCACAATACAAATAGGCACCGATCGCATAAAGAACAATAAGATAAGCATCCAGGTTGTGCAAGTTGCTCCCCCCGCCAATCTTCAAACTAACTAAAACCCCCATGGTCAACAGCACGGACAAGATGCTGGCCAGGCCCAACAGACGCCAGGCAGAATAATAGCGCAGGCGCTTTAAGAAAAACGCCCCTATGACAAATAAGCCTGGCAATGAAACCAAAAGCGAGGCAGGGAGTACGCCCAGTGGATAAGTGGCATTCGGGAATAAGCGATACCACAGCAATTCCGATGAGAAACTCGAGCCAAATTGCTCGACAGGATTCCCAGACAAAAGAACATAGAGTTGTTGTGTTAACAAGCCAATGATGCTTCCAGTCACAGTCCAGACAATCGGTGGTAGTAGATATTTCCACCAGGACTTTTCCTGGATAGGAATTTCGAGAAAATATAAAACTGCAGCGAGCAAGCCGGGCACAGGCAGCCAGTTCACCCGACTGATTCCTGCCCATACTGAGGCCACAAAGACAACAACGAAAGTCCGCCCGAAACGCCCTGTATTGGCCCACCACATCACCAAGAAAACCATGACCAGCAGATGGTAATAAACAGGCCCGATGAACAGGCTCAGAATGATCCACATAACGAAAGCCCAACCGCCACCAACTCGATGGCGGTACGCCAGGCCGGTTATCAATGACATTCCAAACCATAAGAACACCTGCCAGAGGCGGTGAAACCACAGAGGCAGTCCGGGAATCAGGAAAGGCAGCGATTGCATTAAATACCGGCTGGGATGCAATACGCTAGGCGGAGTATCCATACCATAGGTCTGGCGAGCAAAGAACAATGAGGCATAATAATAACGGCTGACTTCAGACCAGCCTAAAGACCAGGGATAAGTCGACACATCAGGGAGAAAAGTAGCCAACTTGTAGACAATGCCATAAAACAGCGCCGTGATACCCAGGGCTTTTTTCCAATTGAGTACAGCAATTCGCTGAGGCAGCTTACGAGCACAACAAGTTCCCACCAGCGTGAACAATGCAAAGATCGCCACGCGCCATTGCAGGCTACTTAATTGATTCGCCCAAGGTCCCATGACCAAAAAAGCGAACAACACTGGTAACAGCATATAAATTGCCAGGATCAACCACCTGGACAGCAAGTCGAATCGAGAACCCAAAGCGGCGTCTTTATCCATTTTGAACCCTATTTGCCGTTACCCTGAGGCAGCGTATCGTCCATCTCCTTCTTTCGACCTGCCATCATCTCTGGCAGGAAGATGGCGCCAGGCAAGCTGGCAAACATAGGCAGCAGGCGCATAGCCAATGCAAGAGTAAACCCGCTGGTTGCCGATATTCCCCCAAAGGTAGTGAACAAAAATGTCATCGAAAGTTCCTGTACCCCCAGGCCATTCACCGAGATCGGCAACAAAGTGATGAAATAAGTGAGACTCCACAATCCTGCAATCACCCAAAATGGCATGCGCTCGTCTAAAGCAGGCAAAAGAAGGGCTATCGAACTGAACACACAGAGCATATGAATCCAGGTAAAACCCAGGGCAATCAAGAGAGAACGGGGTTTGCGCAGCCAGACAGACATGATTTCCAATAAACGTTTAATAATATGACGCCCGCGTTGACACCATTTTGTAAGCGTCTCGCGCACAGATAAGGAGGCTGAAAGGATCATCCAGGGGCGACCTGTCTCAATCACAACCATCTTTTCAGGATTTTGCAACCATTGGCTGAGAATACCCGGCAAGGTAAAAAATACGGTTAAGGCTGCCATGCCCATACCAGCCATACCCACCAGGCGATCCATAACTAAAGAAGCCAGGCAGATAGCGCGATCATAGCCCAAACGCATAGTTGCTCCCAATCGTACAGCGTCGCCGCCAATAGTAGTGAGCAGAAAATTGGAAGCAAACAGTCCGGCGTAAGTAATCCTGATGCTTTGAGTTGCGGTAATGTTCAACCCAGCAGCACGCAAGATCACGTGCCACCGCCCGCCAACTGCAAAACGGGATAGCACCGTCACTCCAAACGCGAGCAGCACTCTCCCCCAGGTTAGCTTTCGGATGGCAGTACCGATCTCATCCCAACCCTGCTGACTCAGTAAGTAAATCAACAGACCAATAGCCAACAGAGTTCCGCCAGCACGCCAGAACCGGGACGATTTGCTTGGTTCAGATGAAATATTCATGGAAAATTAACCGGCTTCTATTCCTGGCGATCTATCAAACTGCGAATGATATAGGGGCGTTTATCCTGAGATTCATGGTAGGTACGCGCCAACAGTTCAGCGATCAAACCCATCAGAATAGATTGGAACCCAAGGATGAATAACATAACGCTCATGAGCAATAATGGCGAACGGATCATATGCTCACCAGCAAAAATACGCATAAGTATTAAATATACCAGGGCTGCCAGGCTGAGAAAGATCAAACCAAATCCGGCTCCGCCAAATAGATAGATCGGTTTTGCAGCATAGGAGAGTAAAAATTTGACCGTAACAAGGTCCAGAACCACTTTTAAGGTGCGCCCAAGGCCATATTTTGCTTTACCGAACTGGCGTGGATGATGGCGCACTGGAACCTCGACAATTTTAGCGCCGACCATACGAGCATAAACTGGGATGAAGCGGTGCATCTCTCCGTAAAGGCGAAAACCTGTCAAAACTTCGCGCCGATAAGCCTTGAGTGTGCAACCATAGTCGTGTAATCTGACTCCGGTGACATAGGAAATCAGCGCATTTGCCATGTGCGAGGGCAGCACGCGAGTGACATATGTATCTTGACGATTTTTCCGCCAACCACTGACAACATCATAACCCTCCTTAATCTTATCCAATAACATTGGGATATCTGCCGGATCATTCTGCATATCGGCATCGCTTAAGACAATCACATCGCCAAGAGCATGATCAATGCCAGCCGCGATAGCAGCCGTCTGACCAAAATTTCGGCGCAGTAAAACAACGCATACATGAGTAGGATCTTCCTGCGCCAATTCTTGTAACACGCGCTGACTATCATCCACACTCCCGTCATCTATGTAGATGATTTCCCATGTCTCTTTTATGGCATCAAGCGATTGATGAACAGCCTGATGAAGGAGCCGCAAATTCTCAATTTCATTATAGATAGGCACAATAATTGAAACATCCACTGTTTTTTGCATAACTGCCTCTTTTGGATCTACTGATTGCGCTGGTGTATTTGGATACGATCCTTAAACCACCAAACCAGAAATAGAACAAGTACTGTTCCTAGAGTGATCAGGATCATACCCATGATACCCAGATTCACAAAGAGATGGAAGTATCTAGCCAGATACCACTCCATAAATACCAGGATGAAAACTGCTTCGACCATGAAGATACGTTTAAACCAGATATCTGTGCGATGGCTCACCCACCACCATGAACATACCAGGGCAATCCAAACCAATAAAAGCGTACGATAACGCGGATTATCCCACTGATCGCCGCCAGCGTTGATGACAGCAATGATTGTTCCCAAAATAACGAATACATTTAACCAGAAGCGCTGCGCCCAACCAGACTGTTCACGGCGCATCCAACCAACAAAAAGTCCATAAAACAAGACAGGAGCGACCAGATACCAACCAAGCGACCGCAGGATATTGGTGATCTTCCAGATCGGCGCGGCAGGAGCCACGATGACGGCAGGTAAAACAGGCTCTGCCATGCCTTTCACAAGAACAATAGCAAGCCTCCAATTTTCCCCGAACTTCCGTAATAAATTCTGGAACGTACCCGACCCTCTTTCGATCAGGTAAGATTGGTAACCAAAATTTTTTTGTAGCCAGGCAACGATCAAATTAAGTGAGCCAGACTCTTTTAATGATGGTAAATTGGACCAAACAAGTATGATGCCTATCAAACCTGCCAGGAACAGCCCACCGAAGAGAACAATTTTACTCCAAGATAACTGGCGGTTTGTCTCTAGCGCCCATAAACCAGCCAGAGCAATTATCGTAGCCATTGCTATAGGGGGTTGAAATATGAACAGCAAACCAAAGCCAACCAGGATGCCCACCAACCAGCGATAGCGGCTCAGATTCATTTGGGTAAAACCCCAAAATGCAACCGCCACGGACGGAATCACAATGGCCTCTCGCATAATACTGCTGCTCAGAAGGATATACTCGGGATAAAATGCAAACAAGATCGCCGCTAACCTGGCAACCTGGTCACGCACACCAGATTCGTTGGCATGCATCCAGGTTTGGATGGCCCGCCAAAGGAATAACACTCCCAAACCAGCCGCTGCCCCATTGACGATCAGGATCAAATAGGGGCGATGCGCGCCTGGATGGAACAAGCGGTAGATTGCCATACACAGAGCCAACATACCCCCATATTGATCTCCCTGGTAACTGCCGGAAAAAGCCTCGCTGATCGGCGCATCTGATCGCGCTAAATGCCAGGAATTTTGATCCCGAAAGAAAGCATCTTTGAAGATATATCCTGCTTGCGAAGCCACGTTATCCTGGTAACCCACTACAGGCAACAATTCCATGAAAGCAACCCCAACCACCAGCCGAGTTAGGGAAGCTGCCAGAGCCAGATAGAAAATACTGCGCTTCACCGCCAAGAATTGGTTAACCCATCCTAAGATCGCCAAGTTAAGCAGCAACATGATTTCATAAGCTAACCAGCCGGATAAAGTATTCTCTTTGCCGTCCAATGCCACCAAAAGAACAGCTATCATAAACACCGGAACGAGTACTTTGATAATGCGCGGCCAGTTCATCCTTTGATACAGTGAAAAACGATTGGTCAATGATTACCTCGTTTCAAAATGAGCCGCCAATCCCGCTTCGAGCCCATCCAAGCCGACAATGACACCCATATCACCCAAAAAACCCAGAAGACCACCAAAGATTGCACAGGTAGCAGGAAGCGCGGGTTATCGCCATGATCTAAGATCGTCTGTACTATCGAACATATCCAGATAATACCAGCTATCATCCAATGAGAGGCCGATAATTTCCATAATATTCTCAATCGCCTGGAAATTACAGCCAGTACCGAAGCAATGATAAAGAGCATATTGATAGCAAACAGAATTCTGCGCTCCAGCAGCATAACACTCTTAAGCCAGGGAACCAGAAACTGCCAATGCAATCCATCAGGCAGCCAATAAATTGGCGCTCTCCAAAACATCCACCACCCATCAATAACATTGCGCAGGTAGAGATCGGGATGATCCATAATCAACCGGACCGATATATTGGTAAGTGTTCTCGAAAGGTCAAAAAACGATTGCCCAGATACTTCCTGCATTGCTGGAATAGCGTCCCAGATGGCATTAGCTTGAGAGCCATACTCCGCAACACGGTCTTCTCTGTACTGGAGGTATATGTCCCGCAGATCCGCATATTCATCGGGTACATACTCAAAGAATACACCCGTATGTTGTATCAGGTGATACCCCGACATCGTTGATAGCCCCAAAAAGCCATATATATTATATATGTATAGAACCCAACTGAGCGTAAGAGCAGCGACCGGGCCCAAGAAAAAAACAATCCGGCGCCAGGAACTCCATCCGATTCTCAACAAAGAAGATATCGCGAGACGCCATTGCGAGGGGATCAATTCTTCCTGCCAGGCCCAGATAATAAACAAGAGCACCCAAAAAGGTAGATAGATGAATTGGGCACGAGTCATGAGAGCCAGGGTAGACGCATAACCCAAGGCGGTTAACTGGAGGGTAGTGCGCGCCTGAGGCTGAATCATTCCGCGCACGGTTGCACAAACTGTATAGATTACTAGAAATGTAGCCAGGGTTTCTGTTAATAAGTTCGCTTCAAAAAATAACTGCCCCAAATTTAGTGTGTGCGCCAACCCAACCAACAAGCCGAACTTTGCATTTCGCCCGAGTTCTTTGCCCAAATAATAAAATAGTAAAGTAATAGCTATTCCCAGTGCAGTTTGAACTAGCCATACCTGCTCACCCGAACCCAAAAAAGCGAGAAATAATGGATATCCAGGCGTCCGGCTGCCATCATAGCCATCCATCCCGTGCAAGATACCTTCCGCCAATCGATAATAACTTTTCGTATCGGAATAGTATGCCGGTTCGTAACATACCCATAAAACCAAACGTTGGGTCAAGGCCACAGCCAGAAGGAGCAACAATTCCCAGTTGTGACGAACTCTTTGGATAAGCAGCGATGTGAAAGTTGAAAGATTGTCCATTACGAAAGATCAAATCCCGCCAAAGCATTTCGAGCACGCTGCTGCCAGGTAAGGGTTTGAACCTTATCTTGCACTGCTTTACCCAAAGAATCTCTACGAACCGGATCTGCAACCAAAGATCGCAAGGCTTGCTCCCAATGTATTACATCCTCCGGCGGACATAAGATTGCAGATCGCTCGTCGAGTACTTCTCTTATAACCGGTAAATCACTGGAGATAATTGGCCGTCCACAAGCCATATATTCGAACATCTTCATTGGACTGCAATATTCCACTGAATTACCCCCGCTGCTGCCTGTGATCACTTGTTCATAAGGCATTAATAATATATCAGCAGCAGCTTGATAGAGGGGCAACCGGCTGTTGTCTACAAAGCCCAATAAAGATATGTTGGTCAGGTTCATCCTGGATATCTGGTCTCTCCAATGAACCAATTCCTTATTTCTTCCACCTACCCATAGGAATTGAAGCGTTGGAAAACGGCGCGCCAATTCTAGCAGGAGATTCATGCCCCGCCCTGGATATAAGTGTCCGGTATAACCCACCGTCAGCAAATCGGGTAATCCTACTCTCAGGCGAGCTTCTTCTGGACGCGGGAGACCCTGATAGCGCTCCAGATCCACTCCATTTGGAACCACCACAAGCTCCATCGGGTTGATCTTGCCAGGATATTGACGCTGTAAAACAGCTACCAAGGCCTGGGTAATAGGCAGCAAACGCTTACTCCCTGGATAAGCCAGGAAGGATCGAAATAGCCAAGGACCCAGCTTGCCTTCAGGAGGGCCGTGCAGCTCCAGCAATACAGGGAGGTGGCGCCAGAGGGCAATCAATGCGGCTTGCAAGGGCCAGGCGTAAACGATATCTGCGTCCAATTGGCAAGCGCGCCGCACAGCAGAAAAAGCAAAATCGTATCGGCGGAGGCTTGCCTGCGCAGGCAGCCATTCCACCGGGAAGGCAGTCTGCAATCCGTAATGCTCTGCCATGCTTTCCCAGGCATATGACCGGTTGCCAGGTATTAGCAAACGAACATGATGTCCTTGCTGCGCCAATGCCTGGCAAGCCTTCATCACCTGAATACTATTGGCAGTGGAAGAAGGGATCCGAGAAGCAGATATGCAAACGATCTTCATTTCAGACAATCACGATTACAGAATACCTATACCGAATCAGGGTGAAGCCTCGCCCGCTGGCGAATTTCTGACAAGCCACGCCATGTCACGATGCTAATCGAGGCTATAAAGTATAGTGAGAGCACGGCTGCCTCAGCAACATACCCCAGGGTTGAAACCACAAGAAAAGTCATCATGGTTTTCACCAATCCAACAAGCGCCGATATTTTTAGCGGATATCCTGGCATTCCTAAAGCCAGTAAGAGAGGCCTGTTCCAATTGAGAATATTCGCAAAGCCGTATCCAAGGAGCAGCACCAGGAGTGCCGCATAGGAAGGCGCATATTCGGCGCCATACATCCAAGGAATCAACCAAGAGCCGAAGATTGCCAGCCCGAGGCCAATGGAAACTGTCCAAAGAGCCGATAACGCGCTGACTCGCTTGAGCAATTTGCGCGTCTGCTGCCAGCTTCGTTGAACGATCGTTCGGGTGATCTCCGGATATGTGGTTGCAATGAACGGCTCGATTGGCATCATCACTAAATTAATAACTCCGAGGGCAATTTTAAAATACCCAGATTCAATTGGCGAACGTAGTGCTGAAATCAACAGTGTCTCGCTATCGCGCACAAACAAGTTTACCGTTCCCTGCAAGTTCGTGCTTAAAGCAAACAAGCCCACTTTTCTCCAATCGGGAACCACGTTCAGGGGTGTGCGCCACCAGCCAACCCCCAAATCTTTATTCAATTGAATTACTGCCAATACACTGACCGCCAGGCTCGCAAAAGCCTTTCCGCACAAATAAGCCAATAGTACATGAAGCATCTTACCCTGGATGAGATAAGCGCCAAAGATCATTGAGGCTGTAATGACGCTTTGCCCAAGGTTGATCTGGGCCAGGCGATTGAACTGGCGCCCGACTTGTAGGACTCCCATGGCAGTTTCATAAGTCATGTTGGCAAGTAAAACCAAACCATAGATCCAGTAGAGTGAGGTTGTCTGAAGATCTTTTGCAAGATAACGCGCCGCTAATGGAGCCGACAGTATCAAAATCAGATATGCCAGCACAGCCGTTGCTATTTCCATCATGGCGGCGCCTTTGATCACTGCAGCGGCTTGGTGAGTATCACGATGAGTGTGAAATTCTCCCAAGTAACGCACAACCAATTCGCTCATGCGAAATGAAAATAGCCGGTTTATATTGGAGACAAAAGGAATGATCGTGCCGGCAAGCACGCCAAACTCCAATGCTCCTAATAAGCGGGCAGCAAAGATTCCTTGCAAGAGGCTCAAAACAATCGCAATGGAATTACTGCTAAACAAATAGCTGCTGTTCTTGACAATCCCTATCAATACACGATCTTCGCGCCAGGAAGACAACTGAGCGCGCCAGAACCGAACGAATTTCTGCAGCATGCTATTGCGTCGCAATCTGGCTTGCCCAGTCACGTTCGGATAGATACCAGTCTACCAACCGCTTCACACCGTCAACCAGTTGAACTTGAGGCTGCCAGCCCAACAATTCACGAGCTTTCTTAACATCTGCCAGGTTCGTAAGCATATCTGCTGGATGCAATGGATGATGCTCCAAGATGGCTTTCTCGCCAATCAATTCCTCAAGGAGCTCGATCAAGGCATTGATCGTAATTACCTCATGCCCGCCCAAATTAATAATTTCAAAGCCCAGAGGCTTTAGCCCGAGGATGGTTCCACGAGCAATATCGTCTACATAGGTAAAACCACGCGATTGGTCGCCCGTTCCGTTCAAATGCACTGGCAATCCTTCGGCAATCCATTGTGCAAAACGGAACATGACCATATCTGGACGTCCAGCGGGGCCATACACAGTGAAATAACGAAAAATGGTTATGTCAATGCCATATAAATGATGGTAAGCATGACACATAGACTCGGCGCCTTTTTTACTGGCAGCGTACGGCTGGAGAGGGTGATCGCTATCGGCAATCTCAGGGGTGGGTAGAGGGGCATCTTTCCCATAGATACTGGAGGTGGAAGCAAGCAGGAACTTTGGTATACCAGTACGCTGGCATAACTCCAACAGATTCAATGTTCCAGTCATATTGGTTTCAATATACACCCAAGGATTCTCAACCGCCTGGCGGACCCCTGCGCGGGCTGCCAGGTTTATCACCGCTGCAAAGGGCCCCTTGCCAGCCAATGACTGAACCTGTTCCCAACTGGCGACATCTATCTTCTGAAATTCAAAACCTGCTCTTGGCAATAGTCGCTTGAGGCGATATTCCTTCATGCGAACATCATAGGCATCGTTTAGGTTATCCACACCATAAACTGAATGCCCAGCTTCCAATAGCATTTCAACTACTCGCGAGGCAATGAAGCCAGCAACGCCAGTGACTAGATAACGAGCCATATAATACTCCTCAGGGATTTATTGATGATAGGGATGCCTCAGCCCCTCATCCTTACAACCGATACACTTTGGGATTATCACGCCCGGCTCTTCCTAATGCATTTCGAGTATCCACGATCATGGCAGCGGCCACCAAAATCCCTGGATAATCATATTGGCTGTGGTTGGTAACAATCACCACACAATCCACGGCTTTGACTGCTGTGATTAGATTCGGAACGCTTTCGAGATTCCAGCCATCGTGGCTCAGACATGGAATGTAAGGATCATGATAATCTACTACGGCTCCTTTTTTACGAAGCAAGCCAATTACGTCCAAAGAAGGTGATTCGCGTAGATCATCAATGTCTGGCTTATAAGCCGCACCTAACACCAGAATATGGCTTCCCTTTAACGGCTTGCCAACATCATTCAACGCGTCTTGCACTCTGCTAACCACATAACGGGGCATACCCGTATTAATTTCGGAAGCCAACTCAATGAAACGAGCCGTATAATTGAGCGCTCGCAGCTTCCAGGAAAGGTATAGGGGGTCAATGGGAATACAATGGCCTCCCAAGCCAGGGCCAGGTGTAAACTTCATGAAACCAAAGGGTTTGGTCGCGGCCGCATCGATCACCTCCCAAACGTCAATGCCCAGGCGATTGCACATAAGCGCCATTTCATTGACCAGGCCTATGTTGATCATGCGGAAAGTATTTTCAAGAAGCTTAGCCATCTCGGCTGCCTCTGCCGATGATACTGGTATAACGGTTTTCAATGCCTGTCCATACCAATAAGAGGCAACTTCGCTGCAGGCCTCAGTAATCCCCCCCATTACTTTGGGAGTATTGTAAGTGGTCCAATCTTTTCGACCGGGATCGACCCGCTCGGGCGAGAAGGCCAGGAAAAAATCTTTGCCCACTTTCAAGTCCTTTTCTTCACCAAGCTTGGGCATCAGAATTTCACGGGTTGTGCCAGGATAGGTGGTCGATTCCAGAACAACCACCATGCCAGCATGCATATATTTCGACAACTGCTCAGTTGCAGAAAGAATGAAAGACAGATCCGGATCACCTGTTTTACGCAGCGGTGTAGGAACACAGATACTGACCGCGTCGGCCGTGCTTAGAGCAGCAAAATCAGTGGTTGCCTTAACTTTGCCCGCTGCCACCAACCGAGCAATTTGCTCAGTTGGCACATCCGGAATATAACTTTCGCCTCGAGATAGATGATCCACTTTTCGTTGGTCAGGGTCAACTCCTGTTACAACGAAACCAGCTTCTGCAAATGCCACAACCAAAGGCAATCCTACGTATCCCAGGCCAAGCACAAATATATTTGCACTGCGCTGTGATAGCTTGGCAATCAATTGATCTTTAACAGTAATAGACATAAAATCTCCTCTTGAATTTGGGAGTAGCTCATCTCTGAGCATCATAAACGATTAGTACCTATCCGAGAATTATGTTGAGCAGGACTTGAGCGCAGGCCATCTGAAC
>CAZVRZ010000004.1:0-88406 GCA_964629965.1 uncultured Anaerolineaceae bacterium | reverse complement strand
AACCCTTATTTTTGTAAAGAGCTACCTCACTCCACGCTTAAGTGGGGTGGTACCCTTTATTATGCGTGCTTTTCAATCCCTGCACCATACCCCCCAGGCAACCACCAATGTCTACGAGCAGCAGTATCAGATGGCACAATTCCTGAATGAGTATTATTTGGGCAAAGTAGTTGCTGCGAATGACATCGGCGCGATCACGTATTATGCAGACATACATCTACTTGATTTATACGGATTGGGCAGCCTCGAGACTGCCCAGGTTAGATTAGAAAAGAAATTTGATGGCAAATGGATATTTGAACAGGCGGCCCAGAAACAAGCCGTTATTGCTATTATTTATGATGACATGTTTTCTGCCTATGATGACCTGGGGCAAGGCTGGGATCGAGTAGAGCGCTGGAGGATTGATAGCAATTTTGTTTGTTACGACGATACTATCTCGATTTACGCCATTTCACCAGATCAAAAAGAGATGCTGACACAGAATCTGGATATCTTTTCGCGGCAGCTTCCATCCAGTGTTCAGGTGTTGAGAACTGGTATTGGAGAATAGAGATGTAAGACAAAGATTGCGAGGACTGCCCACACCATCTCAATAAGAATAATGGAAACGGATCAGACAAACTCCGATGATCCGCCACTCAAACTCTCGTATGACCAGAGAAATTATAGAAGTAGGAGAAAATGCAAATAATGAGAGGAAATTCTAAAAATCATCAGAAACACGAAAGGATCTATCTCGGTCTCATCCTATTATCGGCTTTACTCTTCTATGCAATTTTCATATCTCGAACTGCTTTCACGGTAAATGGCGAAAAATACTTCACATTGGTTGATGATGCCATGATTAGCATGAGATATGCGAAGAACCTGGCCAATGGATTTGGGCTCGTATGGAATATCGGGGAACCACCCATTCAAGGATTCTCAAACCTAGGATGGACGCTGTACATGACGCTTATCCACTTATTGCCAATTCCGCCCTCGAAAATTTCTTTGTTCGTGATGATCACATCGGCTGTCATATTACTGGGTAACGCCTGGTTATCTTTCAAGATCTGTAAACTGATTGCTCCTCAGATGAAAAGAGCGCCTATCATCGCGGCAACAATCACTGCATTTTATTACCCATTGGTTTTTTGGTCCCTGAGGGGAATGGAAGTTGGCATTGCCACGTTCCTGGTCTATGCTGCCGTTTTACTGGTAATTAAGCCATCTCAGCCTGTTGATCTCAAAAAGTCTTTATTGCTTGGGTTAATCGTGCTGTTGGCCCTGATCATCCGCTTTGATATGATCCTGCAAATCACCTTGATCTTGGGGTATTTATTATACGATCGCATCAAACAAAAGACGCAGCTTATCTCACTCTCGCCTGTTCTATTTTTCTACCTGGCGGGGATCTTGGGAATTTTCTTATTCCAATACCTGTATTTCGGTTCTCTATACCCCAATACTTACTATCTTAAAGTCGAAGGTGTGTCGATAATAGACAGGGTAACTGTTGGCATCAAGGTCTTTGTGGAATATGCATCAAGAGATTTTCTTACGCCTTTATTGATCATCGTCGCCGGCTTATTTTTCTTTCGCGACTTACGGAAAAAAGAAGTCAGCTTACTTCTTGCGTTATTTTTCATTCAATGTGTCTATTCTATATATATAGGGGGAGATTATGCAGTGCCGCTCAATTCGCCCCAAGTTGATGCAGCAAACAGGTTTATTACTCAAGGCATGCCTTCAGTGATCGTTTTATGTGGATTGGTTATAGATTATTTTTTGTCAGCTTTGCTAATCAGCAGCGATCCCGAGAGTAGAAAAAAATTCTATTTATCAGAAATTCTGGCGATTGGGCTGGGTCTATCCATTCTCATCATCATAAGCGGAGAGCCCTGGTTTCGCTGGACAATTTACAATACTCCTTTGTTGGATGCCGACATTTGGAGGACAAAACTCGGTATCCATATCAGGAATTACACGGATGAGGATATTACGATAGCTGCTCACGCTGCAGGGCAAATTCCATACTATTCAAATAGACGAACCATAGATCTATTGGGAAAAAGCGACTCTGTAGTAGCGAAGGGTTTACCAGCTAGCTCATTCAGGCCGGGACATAACAAATGGAATTATGAATATAGTATCTTGACTTTGAAACCAGATCTGATTGCAGATGAATGGGGGCGATTAAGTGAGTTTCTGTCAGATAAACCTGAGTATGATAGATTGGACAACGGGATCTATGTTCGCCGAGACAGCTTTGTTGAACTGGACGAGCTAGCCCAGGATTACCAAAAATGAGTCATACTTTATACTATAATACGATTGTTTCGTAACCCACCCCCACCCTGGAGCAGACGATGACTTCCCAACCCAAACTAGAACTAAATAAACTTGGCTATTTCGAAACCCCCGGGCTGAACGTGTTGGCCTTCAGCAACTGGTATGACGGCATGTTCAGCGATGCCAAGATCAGCGGCATCGAACTAATCCATCACGGCGAGCGCACCGTGACCAATGGCGACGTGCGCCTGGGCCCTACCCCGGGCCAATGGGACGCCGTCCCAAAGATGATGGCGCGGCACGTAGATGCCGCCGCGGGATGCGTGGAGATCACGCTGGCTTACGCGGAATATGACTTCACCTACCGGCTCAAGGTGGCGGCTGAAGGCGAAGGGGTGGCGATCAGCGTGCACCTGGACCAGCCCCTGCCGGCGGCGCTGGCAGGCAAGGCCGGTCTCAATCTGGAATTTTTGCCCTCGGCTTACTTCCACCAGGCTTACCTGATGGACAAGCACAGCCGCCTCTTCCCGCGCTATCCCAGCGGGCCAATGGTGAAGCTGGCGGACGGCAAGAGCGAACCCGGCCCGCTGGCCAAAGGAACGACCTTCGTGGCTGCCCCGGGCGAAATCACCCGCCGCGTGCGCATCCAGGCCCGGTCGGGCGAGCTGCTGCTCTTCGACGGTCGCAACGTAGCGCAGAACGGCTGGTTCGTGCTGCGCAGCCTGCTGCCCCAGGGACAGTCCGGCAAGGTGGTCGAATGGTTCCTCGATGCCGGCAGCGTCCCCAACTGGTTGCGCACCCCGGTGATCGCCCATTCGCAGGCCGGTTACCACCCACGCCAGAAGAAAGAAGCCGTGATCGAACTCGACCGCCGCGACGCGCCGCTGCCTGCAGCGCGCCTGCTGAAGATCGAGGCCGGCGGCGAGTGGGTGGAGTATCTGTCCGGCGAAGCCAAACCCTGGGGACTCTACCTGCGTTACAACTACCTGATCTTCGACTTCTCCGCCGTGCAAGAGTCGGGGCTGTATGCCCTCGAATACGGAACAGTGCGCACGGCGCCCTTCCCAATCTCCGCCGATATATACGAAGAGGCCTGGCATCCCACCCTGGACGTGTACTTCCCGGTGCAGATGGACCACATGCTGGTGCGCGAGGCTTATCGCATCTGGCACGGCGCCTCGCACCTGGACGATGCCCTGCAAGCGCCGGTCGATCACGAACATTTTGACCTGTACGCACAAGGGCCCACCACCGATACCCCTTACCAACCCGGCGAGCACATCCCCGGGCTGAACATCGGCGGTTGGTATGACGCCGGCGATTTCGACATCCGCACGCAGACCCAATACGATGTGGTGCTCAACCTGGTTACCACCTGGGAGACCTTCGGCCTGCAGCGCGACGAGACCACCGTCGACCAATCGCGGCGCTACGTGGAGATCCACGCTCCCGACGGCGTGCCCGACCTGCTGCAGCAAATCGAGCACGGCACGCTGGCGTTGATCGCCCAGTTCCGCGCCGTTGGGCACGCCCTGTGCGGCATCGTCGAGCCCGACTTGCAGCAGTACACCCACCTGGGCGACGCGGTCACCAAGACCGATAACCTGGTTTACGATGCCAGGCTGAAACCGGGCGAAACGGACGGAAAGCGCAGCGGCACCTTCGACGACCGCTGGGCCTTCACCACCCGCTCCAGCGCTTTGAATTACGGGGCGATTGCCGCCCTGGCAGCCGCCGGGCGCGCCCTGCGCGGCTATCGCGACGAGCTGGCGAACGAGTGCCTGGAGACGGCCCAACGCGTGTGGGACGAGGAACACAGCCACGCCCCGCACACCTTCAAGTACGGCAACATCAGCGGCGGCAACCTGGAGAGCGAAGAGCTGCGCGCCGCGGCGGAACTGCTGCGCACCACCGGTGACGAGCGCTACGCTGAGCGCATCCAGGCCTTGTGGCCAGCCGTCGAGAAATTTTTTGGCTGGAATGCGGCCGCGGTGGCGCCGGTCTTGCCCCGCCTGGGCCAGGAATACGTTCAGAAGATGGAAGAACTGGTGCGAACCCATAGGCAGCGCCTGGATGAGATGTCCAGGGAGAACCCGTTTGGCGTCTATATCACCACCGGCGGATGGGCCGGCAGCGGCTTCGTCACCCGCATGGCGATTACCAATTACTTGCTGCACAAGGCCTTCCCGGAGATCATCGATCCCGAGTACGTCTTGCGCGGATTGAACTTTCTGCACGGCTGCCACCCGGCTTCGGACATCTCGCTCGTCTCGGGGGTGGGCGCCATCTCGAAAGAAGTGGCCTACGGCAGCAACCGCGCTGATTTCACCTTTATCGCCGGCGGGGTCGTGCCGGGCATTTTGATCCTGAAGCCCGACTTCCCTGAGAACAAAGAAGATTGGCCCTTCTTCTGGGGCGAGAACGAATACGTGGTCAGCGAGGGCGCCTGCTATCTGCTGCTGGTCAACGCAGCCAACGAGCTGTTGCGCAAGCGTTGATGCTTAAACGATTGAGGTGGTTCGTTGGGACGATCTCTCACCGAACCACCCTTATTTTTGCCTTGACATATAGACATTTATCTATATAATAGAGCATATATGACAACCATCGACACTGTTGATTTTGCCAAGGCGATCGCCGACGAGACCCGCCAGAAGATCATGAGCCTGTGCTGCTGCCGCCAGCTCAGCGTGAGCGAGATCGTGGCGCAGTTGGGCGTGACCCAGCCGACGGTTTCCCATCATTTGAAGATCCTGCGACAGGCGGGTTTGGTGCACGTGGAGCGGCGCGGCAAGGAAGTGTACTACACCCTCAACCAGGATCGCATGGCAAAGGCCTGCTGCCAGGTGGCAGAAGACTTTGCCCCCCAGCGGCGAGTTACCCTGATCGAAAAGCCCGGGGAGTAAAATTTTTAACTGGTTATATCGAAGTATTTATATATGTATATACAACAGCAAAACAACTTGGAAAAGGAGAAAAATATGTCCACGAAAACACCCCATCAACCCGATGAAGTGCGCGCCTCGGTGCGCGATCATTACACCCAGGCGGCGCGCGCCCGTGATCAAGGCGCTGGCTGCTGCGCTCCGGGCTCGCAGAGCACCTGCTGCGGCGCGAGCAGCGATCAAAGCTCTGGCCTGCTGCAAATTTACGAAACGCCCGAGGCCTTCCAACTACCGCAGGAAGTCAGCGGGCTTTCCATGGGCTGCGGCGACCCGATCACGCTGGCCGCGCTGCAAGCCGGGCAGACCGTGCTCGACCTGGGCTCGGGCGGCGGCATCGACTGCTTCCTGGCGGCCAAGAAGGTTGGCCCGCAGGGTTTGGTGATCGGCGTGGATATGACGCCCGAAATGCTCGAGCGGGCGCGCGCCAACAAGGCCCGCCTGCAGGCACACAACGTCGATTTCCGCCTGGGCGAGATCGAACACCTGCCCGTGGCCGATCGTTCGGTGGATGTGATCATTTCCAACTGCGTGATCAACCTGAGCCCCGATAAGCCGCAGGTATTTCGAGAAGCCTTCCGGGTTTTGAAGCCCGGCGGGCGGATGGCGGTCAGCGATATCGTCACCGATGGGCCGCTGCCCGAGGAGATCAAACAAGACCTGTCGGCCTGGGCCGGCTGCGTGGCGGGCGCCTGGCAAGCCAAAGATTACGTGGCCGCCCTGCAAGAGGCCGGGTTTGAAGATGTGCAGCTAACGCCGGTCTACTTCAGCAAAGAAATGATTGCCGAGGCGGCAGAACAGATCAAGCAGTTGGATGATGTGCAAGTGGCAGCTGTGGACCTGGAGAAAGCAGTCTTCAGCGCCAGGATCACGACGCGTAAACCTGCGTAGTACGACGCGTAAACCTGCGTAGTATGGCAAATCGCCTCAGACGATGGGGTTTTGGCTCATGGTCTCGTAGACGCGCTCGAGTTCTTCCATGATCTCTTTCTGGCGCTGCGCCAGGTAGCGCAGCAGCAGCGGCTGCGTCTTTTGGTCGGCCAGGATCTCCATGCCAACGCGATAGAGATAGGTATCGCTCTGCCCCACCACCCAGGCCACGCGGGCATGAAAGCGGGCGATCTGGCGGGTGGGCGGGAAGGCAACATCGATGATCACTTCTCGGTCTTTGTCGATGGTCTGCTCGCCATAAAAATGGGTGTTCAAGGTAAAGATGCCGATGCCGCTGGAGGATACGTCTGCCAGGCGGCCCGGGATGCGGCGATCGCCGTCATAGATTTGGGCATCAATGGGTTCAGTAGGCTGCACGCGCAAGGTGATGCGGTTGCCGATCGAATCGCCCATACCGACAAAATCCGCCAGGATGGCCTGGTTCTTGGTCACGTCCACCGCAATGACCTTGGCCTGGTACACCTGGGGCAGCGCGCTGCCGCGCACGTAGGTCTGGCCTTCCAGGGCTAGGCACACCACCTGGTTGGGCTGCATGCTGAATAAGATGTACCCCTGGTTGACCGAAACCACCCAGGCATCGTTGACCACCGGGACGCCGCGGTAGGTATTGATCAGGCGTACGGGGCGGTTGATGGACAGGTGCGCCTGGAAAGCAGCAGAAATCTCATCGATCGGGCTCATATCATTTATCCTTCTCGCCAGCGGAGGAACGCTTTCGTGGTCTCTTCTACTGCTGCCGGGATCAAGGCCAGGCCCAACACCACGCCCCATTCCTTCAGGCTGAGGAAGTGGGTGTTGAAAATGGGCTGTAAGAAAGGCACGTTGACCACCAGCATGAGCAAGACCAATGAAAGCCCCACGGCGTATTGCATATAACGGTTGGAGAAAACGCCTTGCCGGAAAACCGACACGCGTTCCGAACGTACGGTGTAGGCGCGGAAGAGCTCGCACAAAGACAAGGTCACAAAGGCCATCGTTTCGGCAGTTTGCACATCGATGCCGCGCCAATCATGCTGTAATAAGTATACCAGCGGATTCGTGCCAGCGGGGACGCTATCCTGGCTGGCCAGGTGCCAGAGCAGGCCCGCGGAAAAGGCAGTCAGCACCGCGCCGGCCTGGGCAATGGTCTGCAGCACGATACCGAGGGTCATCGAGCCGTTGATGATCTGCTCCTTGGGCGGGCGCGGGCGGCGGCGCATGATACCCTCGTCGCCTTTCTCCATCGCCAGGGCCAGGGCCGGCGCGCCATCGGTCAGCAGGTTGAGCCACAGCAGTTGGATGGCGGTCAGGGGCGTGGGCAGCCCGGCCAGGGTGGCCAGGAAGATGATGGCAATCTCAGCCACGTTGGATGAGAGCAGGAAGAACACGAACTTGCGGATGTTGTCGTAAATGATGCGTCCCTGCTCAACGGCGGAGACGATGCTGGCGTAGTTGTCGTCGGTCAGCACCATGTCGGCGCTTTCCTTGGCAACATCGGTGCCAGTGATGCCCATCGCCACGCCGATGTCGGCGCGCTTGATGGAGGGGGCGTCGTTGACGCCGTCGCCGGTCATGGCGACCACCTCGGAGCGGGCGCGCAAGGCTTCGACGATGCGCAGCTTGTGCTCGGGCGAAACGCGGGCGAACACATCGGTGTACTCCACCTGGCTCTGCAGCTCTGTGCTGCTCAAGCCGTCGATATCGTGACCCGTCAGCACCTGGTGACCGGGGCGCAGCAGGCTAATCGACTCGGCAATGGCCCGGGCGGTGTTGGGGTAGTCGCCGGTGATCATGATGGTACGGATGCCGGCCCGCGAGGCAATTTGCAGGGCGGGGGTCACTTCGGGACGCGGCGGGTCGATCATGCCGACCAGACCGACGAAGATCAGGTCGCTTTCCAGGGCGGCGACATCGGCAATGTCGGGTTGTGTGTCGAGCACCTTGAAAGCCATCGCCAACACCCGCAGGGCGTCCTGCGTCATGGCATCGTTGGCAGCCAGGATCTCCAGGCGCTGCTGCTCGTCCAGAGGCGCCTGTGAGTCATCCAGCAACTGGCGCTGGCTGCACAGGTCGAGCACCAGGTCGGGAGCGCCTTTGACCGCCACCAGGTAGCCCCTGACCTGGTGATGATCGCTGAAAGGAGAGATGTCTTCGCTGCGCGGGTCGACGATGTGGTGGACGGTCACCATGCGCTTGCGCAGCGAGTCGAAGGGCACTTCTTGCACGCGTGGGTAAGCCTGGTTCAGCGGGCGCGGCAAGGCGCCGGCCTTGGCTGCCGCCACCACCAGGGCGCCCTCGGTGGGATCGCCGGTCATGCGGTAGGTGCTGGCGGAGGCCGCTTCGCCGGAGATATCCAGCTCGGCGTCGTTGTTCAGAGCGCCCACCCACAAGGCGGTCGAAACGGCCTGGTAGGCTTTCAAATCGATCGGCCGCTCGTTCTCCAAAAATTCACCGGTCAGCGTGCGCCCCTGCCCGGTGACGGTGATCATGTGTCCAGCGGCCCACAGGCGGGTGACGCTCATCTCGTTTTGGGTCAGCGTACCGGTCTTATCCGAGCAGATAACAGTGGCCGAACCGAGCGTTTCCACCGAAGACAGGCGGCGGATGAGGGCGTGGCGGCGGATCATCTCGCGCATGCCCAGCGCCAGGCTGATGGTCACCACCGCCGGCAGGCCCTCGGGCACGGCGGCGATCGCCAGGCTGATGGCGATCAGGAAAACTTCGGAAATCTCGGCGGAGAAGGCCTGGAAATAGGCCAGCACGCCGCCGCCGGCGGCAAACAGCAGGCCCAGGTCGGTGTTGCGCACCACGGCCACCAGGAAAACGATGGCGCAGACGGCCAGGGCGCCCCAGCCCAGCAGCTTGCCCAGTTCTTCCAGGCGGCGCTGCAGCGGGGTCTGTTCCTGTTCCACCGCCTGGAGCATCTCGGCGATCAGGCCGATCTGGGTGCGCATGCCGGTGCTGACCACCACGCCGCGCCCGCGGCCGTAGGAGACCAGCGTGCCCATGAAAGCCGTATTCTTGCGGTCGCCCAGGGGAACGTTGGCTTCCAGGCGGATGTTGGCGTCTTTTTGCACCGCCACCGACTCGCCCGTCAAGGCGGCTTCTTCGATGCGCAGGTTGATCGCTTCGATCAGGCGGATGTCAGCGGGAATGTAGTTGCCGGATTCGACCAGCACGATGTCGCCGGGAACCAACTGCGGCGCCGGCAGGGTTTGCCGCCGCCCGTCGCGCAGCACCTGGGCCTCGGGTGCGGCCAGCTTGCGCAAGGCAGCCAGGGCCTGCTCGGCGCGCCGTTCCTGGATGACGCCCAGGGTGGCGTTCATAACCACGATCGCCATGATGGCCGCGGCTTCCACGTAATCGCCCAAGAGGGCCGAGATCACCGAAGCCACGATCAGCAAGATGACCACAAAGCTGCTGAGCTGCTCCCAGAGCATCTGCCAGAAGGTAATCCCTGGCGCTTCGGTCAGTTGGTTGGGGCCATACACTTCCAGGCGGCGAGCCGCCTCTTTAGATGAAAGACCGCTCTCAAGCGGAGTAGCCAGTTCTTCCAGGATTTGATCGGCCGGCAAAGCGTGCCAGCTTTTCTGATCTGCGCCAGTCTTGGCGGGAGCCGGGATTTTTTCCGCAGTCATCGATTCTCCTCATGAAGACAGGCAAACAAGACCGGTGAGGATCTTGCGCCTGCCGAAATATTCACAGATTATAGCACGACAATTCCAGAGAGAACCTATATTTTATGGGTACAAGGGGATTTAACGCATGCTCTCGGCGATGGTGACCAGCTCTTCTTTGCTGATCTGCGAGCCCCAAAAGATCAGTTCGAAAGCCATGCCATCCGCCTGCCAGCGCAAGCGCCTGACCTCAAACTCGCCATGCCAACGCATGCCGGTATCATCCTCATCAGCGGCCCAGACACCCTGCACGTATTGCCCCGTGACACTGCCAATTTGTACCGTTTCGATGACGGCATTCGTTCCTACCACCTTGCCATCGTAAGCTGCCTGGATGGCGGCTAAATCACCGATCAAGAAGCCGCACAAGGCGCAGTCCATGCCGATTGAGGCAGGCTGTTGGTTCATTTCGAGGCCGTTATCGTTCGGCATCATGCTTTGATCATAGAGATAAAAGATGCTGACCAGGTTGTATTCCGGCTGGTAGGCTGCCCCGATAAAGGAAACGACCTGCGGCAGCAAAGCCGGTTCCCGCAAATCGAAGCCGGCCAGTTCTTCGGCCTTGGCGATTGTCAGTTGGTAGTATGGGCTGGGCCCAGGCGCCTCGGGGGTAGGCGTGGACGGCATAGGGGCCAGGTTGGCTGAGACCGATTCAGCGGTGAGGCTTGCAGCCAGGGCCGCCAGGCCGTCTTTTCCGAAAGCAACATCAACGCCCAGGTGATAGAGGGTATAAAAAACATCCCTATCGACCCAGCGCAAGGCCTCCTGCCCGATGTCAGGATTCCACTTCATCTCCACTTCTCCGGCTATGTAGTTGTAGGATCCTTTGACGTATTCGGCAGTTGCGCTGCCAACCGGCACCATTTCCACGATGGCTGCCGGGGCCACCTGCCAGGCGGTTTGCCCGGCGCTGCCCGTCCAGGGTTGTTGGACGAGTACCATCCCGCCATTGTGATTGGGCAGATCATAGACGATATAAACCTCTGCTGGCCCGCCAGTTGCGCCAGTGAAGTACATCCCAGCAGGAATCGTTCCCAGCTCCTTCACAGGAAAATCGACTTTTACACGAATTTGTTCTACGGAACAGCGGGGCGCTTGAAAGTCGCCACACTCGGCAGAAAAAGCAGCCATGGGCATCATGGTGGGCGCAGGCGTGCCCGTTGGATCTTTGGGGTTAACCCAGGCGAGGGTTTCGGTGGGCGAGACCGGCAAAGTGTCGCTCTCGCTGCGAGTGAAGAATTGCAGCGCCGAACGCGCCCAGGCGCGGCCCTGCGGCGTGAGCAGCAGTCCGGCGATCAATAGCAGCATGACCAGGGCAGCGACCGTCCCGATGCGAGACCATGCAATGCGAGCAAAGCTTGTCTTCATTGGGAATGCTTCCTTTCGATGGAGCGTTTGGCCGGCTGCCAACTGGCGACGAACTGCGGCACGCAGGTCGAGATCGCCAGGCACACCGGCTTCGGCCAATTGATGGAGCGCGCGGGCAAGTGGATGTTCGTTCATGGTTCACGTTCCTTCTGGGAGGCAGCAGCAGGTGCAAATGCAGCCAGCCGGTCGCGCAATCGGGCGCGGGCGCTGTGCAGCAGCCATTTCACGGTTCCAGCTGGGCGCTGCATCTGGACGCTCATTTCGGCCTCGCTCAAACCCAGGTAATAGCGCTGCACGATGGCAGCGCGCTGATCGGGGGCCAGGTGAAGCAAGGCCTGCCACAAGGCCTGGCGCGTTTCGGCATCGACAGTCAACGCTTCGGGATCGGGATGGGGATCGGTGAGATAAGCCGCCAGCGCCGAAGAGTCATCGGCCGCAATGGCATCCAACGAAACCTGGCGTTTTTGCCGGCGGAGGGCTTTGAGGGCGTCGTTGACCACGCAGCGAAAAAACCAGGGACCAAAGGGGCGCGCCGGATCGAATTGGTGAATCACCTGCGGCAGACGCACAAAGGCGGCCTGGACGATATCCTCCGCCAGCGAGCCTTCCCCCACGATCAGGTAAGCGGCGCGCACTGCTCGCAATTGGTAACGCTCGATCAGCGCATCCAGACCGGCCAGATCGCCATTTTGCAGGCCATCAATGGCCCGGGAATCGAGTGCAATTTCTTCCATGGAAGCTGTCATCAATATCCTCTAATGATACTATCCTTTCGGTCCGAAAAGGTTGGTGCGAAAAATCACAGCCAAAGAACGCTGCTCATCGCATTGCCCCTGAGAAAAGTGATGCTATAATGCATACCTGATTAACGTGACCACGGGAAAAAGATTCAGCAACCTTTTCTACAAGTCCGGAGTGACGTTAATTGTCAAGACACATTTTCAAGGAGACACGGGCATGGCATATCAAATCGTAACGGTTCCGCAAGACGGGGAAAAGATCACCATCACCAATGGCAAGCTGAACGTTCCAGAGCATCCCATCATTCCCTTTGTGGAAGGCGACGGCACCGGGCGAGACATCTGGCGGGCCAGCCAGCGCGTGCTGGACGCAGCCGTAGCGCAGGCCTATGGCGGCCAGCGCCAGGTGCATTGGATGGAAGTGTACGCGGGCGAAAAGGCCTTTACCCGGTTCAACTCCTGGCTGCCGGACGAGACCATCGAGGCCTTCAAGGAATTCCTGGTGGGAATCAAAGGACCGCTGACCACGCCCATCGGCGGGGGCATCCGTTCCTTGAACGTGGCCCTGCGCAAGGCACTCGACCTGTACGTGTGCCAGCGGCCGGTGCGCTATTTCACCGGCGTGCCATCTCCGGTGAAGCACCCCGAATACGTGGATATGGTCATCTTCCGCGAGAACACCGAGGATATTTACACCGGCATCGAGTTCGAGGACGGCACAGAAGCCAACCGGCAGTTCAAGGCGCTGCTCAAGGAACATTTTCCGCAAGAATACGCCAAGATTCGCTTCCCCGACACCAGCGGACTGGGGATCAAGCCGGTATCGAAGGAAGGCACGTTCCGCCTGGTGCGGTCGGCCATCCGCTGGGCGTTGGACAACAAACGCCGCAACGTGACGCTGGTGCACAAGGGCAATATTATGAAGTACACAGAAGGCGCTTTCCGCAACTGGGGCTACGAGCTGGCCGAAAGCGAGTTCAAAGAGGCGGTGTACACCTGGGCGCAGTGGGAACGCACCAAAGCAGCCCTGGGCGAAGAGGCCGCCAACGCCGAGCAAGAGGCCGCGCTGAAGGCCGGCAAGCTGTTGATCAAGGATGTGATCGCCGATATTGTCTTCCAGCAGACCATCACCCGGGCGCGCGACTTCGACGTGCTGGCCACGCCCAACCTGAACGGCGACTATCTTTCGGACGCACTGGCTGCCCAGGTGGGCGGGCTGGGCATTGCGCCGGGCGGCAACATCAACTACACCAGCGGGCATGCCATCTTCGAGGCCACCCACGGCACGGCGCCCAAGTACGCCGACAAGGACATGGTCAACCCCGGTTCGGTGATCCTATCGGGCGAGATGATGCTGCGCTACCTGGGCTGGAACGAAGCCGCCGACCTGATCCTGCTGGGCATGGAGCGGGCCATCGAAGACAAGACCGTGACGTATGATTTCCACCGCCTGATGGAAGGGGCCACGCTGATGAAATGCTCGCAGTTCGGCGAGGCCATCATCCAGCGCATGGCGACTGCCTGACAGGCAAGCCGATCCTATCTTCTATTTCTTACTGGTGCCGCTGCACATTTCTCTCATCTTGCGCATCACCGGCGACCTGGCTGGGCTCGTCCCGCTGCGCCGGTGGGGCGGGCTGCTGAACGGTATTGCTATCTTGTTATTCCTGGCCAGCATCGCCTTCGTGGTGGTGCGGGTGAAGGAAAAGTAAGTTGGCCGCCCGAGATGGTTCTTCTCGCAGTGTGAAAGGAGGCCAGCCGGCATGCCACGCCTGAGCTGCTGGTTCTTACGCGCCGCGCTGCTGCACCTGGCGGCAGGCTTCACGTTGGGAGCGCTGCTGCTGGCCAACAAAGGATTGGGGTTCTATCCTCAGGCCTGGCGTCTCTTGCCAGTGCACATGGAACTGCTGCTGGTGGGCTGGCTGGTGCAGCTTACCCTGGGGATGGCCTTTTGGATCCTGCCGCGCTTCATCCAGGGCGCCCCGCGCGGCAGAGAGGTATGGATCGAACTGTCCTTCGTGCTGATCAACCTGGGCATCGGTTGGGTGATCGCCGAAACGATCTTCGCAGTTCAAGGCCTGGCCCTGGTCGGGCGGGCCAGCGAAGCCGGGGGGGCGCTGCTGTTCGCCCTCGGCTCCTGGCGGCGGGTGAAGCCGTTTTCCTAAGAAACTCCTGTCGTTACGATGAATATTGGGGCGGGTGCGCTGGGTACAGCGCGCAGACCCGTGAGTTGAGTACAACTCCTAACCCCGCCCCACGAGATTCGCTCCTTACTCGAGGGAGATTGCTTCGCTTCGCTCACAATGACCAGTTTCTCGCAGCGAGAATAGCGCCAGGCGCGAGCCGAGCAGTAATCCGCTCCCCAGGAGCAGACTTGCCACGCCCAGGCCGGTCATCGTCAGGTTGAAGGCGTCCGCATAATTGACGTTGTTCCAGGTGTGGGTGGAGCCCATGGTGTATTGGATGGTGAGGGCAAGCACGCCCAGCACAATGGCCGTCATGCCGCCGGCCGGCCGGTTGGACTGCGCGTTACCCCGGGCAAAATTCACACCCTGCCAGATGGCGGGGATACGAAACAACAGGAAAATGGCCAACGTTAGAACGGTGGTGTAGACCACAGCGTCCACCGGCATGGATTTACCGCGCAGGCCGCGCGAAACCAGGATGTGGATCACGCCGATCACAACCCCGGCCAGCAGCACGTACAACGCCTGGAGGTAGGATTGATCCCGGCCTTTGATGAGCATGATCGTGGCGCGGATGCCCAGGACGCCCAGGGCGATGCCGGTCAGCACGAACAGGATGTAAAGCCACTGGAAGGGGGCTAACGGAGCCATGCTATCCCAATTCGTAGGGAAGAGCGCCGCGCAGCTGGTGCCAACGCCGCCCAGCAGGGTGAAACCGGCTGTCAATCCCATCAACAAGATACCTAAGAAACGAAGGGCCTTAGCCAAAAAACTATTTGCAGACATTCGATACTCCTTTCAGAATCACACAGAAATCAGGTTGAAGTGCATATTATCCAAAGGCAAAACCGGCCACAAAACAAGCCGTCACAAGCAGCAGCAGGGCCGGCAGGATCTTCAGGATGGCCTGGCGCGGTAGGATGGGCTTGCCGGCCTTCAGGAACGAGAGCAAGAGGCCGCCGGCGCCGATCAGCATGCCGCCCACGCCCACCAGGGAGAAAACGGGCTTCATGTCGCCTTGCAGCGAGAGCAGAACCGGCAGCAGGAAGATGGTGACTCCCGCCACGCCATGCACGAGCGCCAAAACGATCACCGGCAGCCTGTCGCGCAGGGAGAGCGAACGGGTGACGACCACCGCCAGGAAACCGATGATAGTGAAGACCAGGTAAGGCGTCCGCCAGGCCGGCAGGTGCTGCCAGGCCAGGCCGAGCGATAACGACAGCGGGATGATGGTTGAAACAATCACCACCAGCGGCGAGTCCAAGACCTCGAAACCGAGGATGATCATCAGCAGCCCGGCCACGATCAGAACGCCAAAGGCAATAGTGTACGCCAGGGTAGGCAGGGCGGCCAGGCCATCGATGCCCACGGCCACCTGGTAAGCCGCCAGCAGAGCAGTGGCGAGCAGCAGGACACGGTCGAGGACGGACATTTTCATTGGGCGGCGCTCATTTCAACTGATCGCATACAGCATCATCAACAGCATGGATGAAAGCATATAGACCGAGGCATACTTGAACAAGCCGAAGTTGACGCGCTCCGAAGGGCGGAAGATCATGCTGACCGCCAGGAGCAGCAGGCCGGCCGACAGCACGCCCAACAGCCGCAGGAAGCCCCATTGCATGCCAAGGCCCCAGGCAGCCAGGCCCATGGCCAGCGCCGCCAGGAGGCTCGAAACAGCGATCACAGCGCGGGTAAAGCCGAACCCATAGACGGAGGGAAAGGTGGGCAAACCCGCGGCCTGGTAATCGTCGAAATAGCGCATGCTGAAGGTCAAGATGTGGGTCGGGATCCAAAACAAGATGCCCAGGGAAAGCAGCCAGCCCACCTCATCCAGCCCGCCCACGCCCAGGGCACGCCCGGCCAGGATGGGCATGCCGCCGGCGATGCCGCCCCAAACGATGCTCCAGCAAGTGCGCCGCTTGAGCCAGATGGTGTAAACCAGCACATCAAAGAACAGGCCGGCGAAGATAATCAGGCCATACAGGGGATCCATAGCTGCCGCCAGGGCCACACCCAGCACCGAGAGCGCCAGGCCGGCCCGCAAGGCGGCGGCAGGGGTTATGGTTCCAGAAACCAGGGGGCGTTTTTGCGTGCGGCCCATTTTGGCATCGATATCGCGATCCCACCACATGTTGAGAATGGTGCTGCCGCTGATGGAAGCAGCCAGGCTGACAAACAACCCGGCCAGCATGGGCAGGTTGAAAATGGGACAACGAGCGCTCATATAACCTGCCAGGCCGGTGGAGACCAGCAAGCCGGTTTGCAGGCTTTTGACCAGCGGCCAATAGAGGCGAATTTTTGCAAGGATCGTTTTCAAAACTTTGCTCCCTCAGGTCAAAAAGGCAGGGCGCATTCTCCACGCCCTGCCTGTCCATTAATCGTCGCGAGCGCAGCGAAAACCCACTCCCGGGCTGACATAGGTGGGAGTGGCATTATTGCGCACCCACAATCTCAGGTCCATTTCGTAAGTGTCTTTCGAGCCGCCGCGCATAAAACGGTAGTGCATGCCTTCGTACACGTTGCCGGTCCACTGCCAGACATTGCCCGCCATATCGTACAGCCCGTAAGGCGAGGTCGAAGCGAGCGTCTGGTAACCGTCGTAGCTGCTGCCGTTGTAGAAACCGACGGGCGTGGTGCGCGAACCCACGGAGGCCATCTCCTCAAACGGGTCACGGCTGACATAGAAATTGGCGTTCTCGCGCTGGATCTCATCGCCCCAGGGGAAGGGTCGCGTATCGACGCCGCGCCCGGCTTTTTCCCATTCCATCTCCGTCGGCAGCCGCCCACCGTTGTATTCGCAGTAAGCGCGGGCGCCAAACCAACTGACCATCGTCATGGGGTGGTTTTCGTAGCCCGGCTGGACGGTGAAGGTGGCGCCATCGAAGCGCAGGCGCTGCGAGGGGTTGTCCAGGGGAATTAAGATCCAATCACCGGCTGCAACCGGTTCCTCGTGCTTCACGCCGTGGAACTTGTCGCCGGGGTAGTAACCCACGATCTGCTTGCCGTCCACCTTCGCAGAACCGTCTGGCAGCGCCTGGTTGAGGAAAGCCGCGTACTGGGCGGTGGTGACGTTGGTGATCATGATCTCGTAGGCGCCGGTCTGCTGGGGGTCGTTGTGCTGGCCAAAGAAGAACTCTCCGGCAGGCACCTGCGCCCAGGCGTTCACATCGACCCCAGTATCGTATACCGGCAATGGCGCGTTCAAATCGACCGGCGCGCAGCCGCCCAAGGCGATCACCAGCCAGAGGAAGAACAGGAAAATGCGTTTCATTTGGACACCTCCTGCGAAAGCTCGTGGCTTTCTTCCTCCGTCCAGCGCCCTTTGGATTTGAACAAGTCCACCAGGCGCCAGACCATGACGATTGCCAGCAACAGCAGCAGCATTGCCAGGCCAAAATCCATGGCATACATGATCACGTTGACCAGGGGCTGCTGTTCGGCTTCGCCGATGAAGAGGCGCTTCATCTCGAAGATCGTCACCGCAGCAAAAGCGATATCCGATAACACGATGATGCTCCAGCCGTACCACTGGCGCAGCTTGCCCTTGAGGCCGATCATGTCGCCGTAATACATCAGGATGATGGTAGCCACGATGGCCGAAAGGACATGCCAGTGACCGGTCAGCTCGATGCGCTCCTCGCGCGCCGGCCAAACCCGGAAGATTTCATCCAGCTTGACCGCCATGAAAATGCCCAGGCCGCTGGTGGTGAAGTTCATGAAGAGCATCTGCCAGGTTGGGCCAAACTTGAGCGGGTCGCGCAGCAGGGCGCTGATCTTCTGCCCGAAATTGGGCTTTTGGAGATGGGCGGTGCCATCTTTCATCAGCTTGCCCCAGCTCCAGATGAGCAGGAAAAGCGCCGCCAGCATGGAGGGCGTGGCGCCGACATAGATGATCATGTGGGCGATGGGCTCCAAGGGGGTGACGACGCCCCACACGCCCAGGTTTAGCACGATGGTGCCCAGGATCATCAGCGGCATGGCAAACTTGTGCCAGGCGCCTTTAAAGTTCAGCCAGCGGCCTATGATCAGCGTGATCATGACACAGATCAGCGCCAGCATGATGTGCAGGTGACCGATGACCGAATACTCCATGGTGGTCTTCTCAGGCAAACGGATGATGTTCTCTGCCAGGAAGACTTCAAAGCCGTTGCCGAAGAACGAGCCAGGAACAGCCCCAAACAACGCCGAGAGCACAGTGGTCAGGGCAGTGGCAAAGAAAGCCGTCCGTTCCAGGTCCAGGCTTCCCACGTGGGAATAATCCTTATCCACATTCCGGTAGATCGGGTTCCAGGGCCACAGGGCGATCACCAACAGCACACCCGCAAAGAAGATCAGGGTCAGGCCGGCAATATACAGCCCGTGAAAAGCCCAATTGTGACCAAAGTAAGCGAAAACCAGGCCAAAGATCATGGTCACCAGATAGCCGACCGTGATGAGAACCCGGATGGCGATCTTATAAGCGGCCTTCATCCCCAGCAAGCCGGTGACCATGTACACTTCGATGGCAATCACCGCCATGGCAATGGAATGATACAAGATGATGATACGCCCTTCGCGCTCAGCCTGCACTATATCCATGCCCAAGAGCCTGACCACCACGGCGCGCACGCCCCATTCGGCCAGGGGGCCAGAGAGCATGCCCCACACCGCGGTGACCATGGCGATCATGGCAATGGCGACCAGGATCAGTCCTTTGGTAGAACCAAAGAGGTAAATGAAGCGATCTTTGATAAATCGTTGCATTTTCTATCCTTTGCGAGCAAAGCCAAAGGTAAACGCGGCGGTCATCAAGAGAAGCAGGGGAGGCAGAATGGTCATGACGAACTCGGGGCTGAAGAACAGCAGCTGCTTGCCCACCGAAATGAAAGCCAGCGCAATGCCGCCCAGGCCGATGAGCAGGCCGCCGATGCCCACCCAGAAGAAGCCCTTGGGCGCGCCCTTGGCAAAGAACGGCCCCAGGAAGATGACCATCCCGGCCACACCGTGGAAGAGCGGCACGGCGATCTTCTTGAGCGCAGCCATGCCGCCGATGCTGGTAACGGCAATCGCCACAAAACCAATCGTCGCGAACCACTTAAAATACTTCTTCCAACCCGGGTAATACTCTTCTGCAATCCCCATGGAGATGCCCAACGGGATCAGGCTGGCAACGGTCAATACCCAGGGCGAAGCCAAAATATCCAGCCCCAAGAAGATCAGTAACAGGCCCGAAACCAGCAGCACTGCAAAGCCCATCAAATAGTAGATGTTGTGCAGGGCTTTGTGCAGGTTGTAGCGCTTCCAGAAATACCAGCACAGGAAAGCAGCCAACAAACCAGTCAACAACAAGAAAAAGTTACTCAAGGTGAACACAGACATGGGAAACTCCTTTACTCAAGTACGGTCGATTGGATGAATTTCATTACGGCATTCCTTGCCGTTTCAAGCTTCCGATGCGTTCCATATTCCAAGCATTTTTCGCGTGCTGGGTAGCAGCAGATAGATCATTAGAACTGTGCTGAGGAGCGGCGCAGGCAGGAACATAGAAAAGCGGTGTACCTCAACCAGAGCATTGTGAAGTCCTAGCGGGTAGCCAGCTAACATAGACATCGTCCCTGCAAAAATGCCAACGGGAATAGACCACGATTTCTTCTTCAATACGGCGAAAATAAAGATGGCCCAGGCTGCCGCCCCCCACCAACTGACCTGCTGCGACATAACATACATACCATTCCAGAAAGGATCGTCGTGCGAGGTAGTGTACTTGGCAATGGGAGCAACACCGTCAATAAAGGTCAGCACATAGGCCAGGCCGGCGACAAAGGTCAGGGCAATGATCTTTTTATCCACGCCGCCGATCACGAGCATGCCGAACCACAGGATGGCTGCAAGGACAAACACAATCATAGTAGGTGTGGGCAAATGGCTGTCCATAGCCGGAATCATCGGGAAGAAACCCACGAGCAGTTGAATGGTCGCGCCCACAGCCCCCCAGAACCAGGCCCATTTTTCTTTTTGAGAAAAGCCATACAAGACCACTGCCCACAACGCCCCAGCAGCAATCCCGATCCAGCCGAGCACAGCATAAGTAATTCTGACTGAAGTTGCCTCGTCTGTGCGGCCATCTACCACCTTGGCATCAATGACGAGATTGTATTGAGCAGCCAGCAGGTAGAAAATAATCAGGCTGGTCAAAATACCAACCACAGCCAATACAGTTCCTAATTTATGGTTGTTCTTCATTTTATCCTTCCTTTCAACTTAATCCTGCTGTAATGAGTTGGTATCAGGTTGAGAGACAGCCGCTTTCTTCTTGCGCTGTCCCTTGACGATATAAGGCAGCAGGAACAAATACGCCCCGCTGATGGCCATGACCAACATTAGAATAGATGGGATTTTGTCCAGCTTCTCCCAGGCCGCGATTACTTCAGGGCTGCCAACCAGCTTGATGATCACTGCGACGGGAATAAGCAAGGCCGTTGGCACGGCAATCCAACGGTGAAATTTCCGAAACCACTTGCTCAAAAACTTTGTCATTTGTGCATACCTCTACTTTTCGTTGATGGAATGAATTACTTTTATGAACTCAGGTTCAGATTGATCGTTCGCGCCGGGCTGGGCGCACCAGGCGCTTCGATACGATTCGCCACCCCGCGCACGCCATCCACGCGTTGTGCTATTTCTTCTGCCGCGGCGCGTTCTACCAATGTATCAACCCTGCCAGCCAGGTGAGCAATACCATTCAGCACGCCCACGCGCAGCTCAGCGCTGGCGGTCCGTTCATCAATCGCTAATTTGGTTAGAATAGCTGCCCGTAAGCTCTCATCAGGGATGGAAGGGAGAATCTGCATGTTTTTTCTTCCCAGGTCTACGCCGCCTGGTCTTTACGTCGCTGGAGGAATATCAACCCCAGGATAATTGCCCAGGCCACCAACCGAATGGTCATTGCACGGACACTATCAGGTGCAACGACGCTGTGATAGGCTGTTTGCAGCACAATCATCACCAGAGCGTGCAGGCTGAAAGTTCCGATGGCCGCCGGCAAGGCCAACCTGCCATTGCTCCAGATGAGGATCGCTGTGACAAAAACCGTCAAAATACCAATTGTGTAGTTATAGAGCAGAAGCCAGTTAATCACGTAGTATCCCGGATCTTTCCCCAGCAGGGCCTGCCCGCCAGCGAAGATCGCCATCACCCCAATGATGAAGGCCAGAATAGATGCGATTTTGTTGAGATGTATTTTCATTCGTGCCTCTTCTTAGCTGTACCTTATAGATAGGTTACATTCACCAGTATAGAGCCTTTCTTCAATGTTGTGAACGACAAAAGTCGTATCGCGAAACTCGCTCTGGGGGTATGCTTGGCATAACGTGGGTTGTTTTGTTGTTAGGGAATAAAGGAGAATTACGATATGCAAATCACAAAAGATACTCGTATTTCAGACATCCTGTTGGAATATGGCGATATTGCTGAAGTGATGGAGGTTTTCGGCGTCAAACGCGTGGGACGATATTCCTTACGGATGTTCCTGGCAAAGGCGCTCACGGTGGAATGGGCGGCGCGCATCCATCGCGTCCCGCTGAGTGAGTTTCTCGAAATTCTGCACCAAGCGGTCACAAGAAAAGATGAGGAATCCTGATATGACCCAATCCAAGGAACACCCGGAGAATCTCAGGCGCAGGGTGATCGCCCTTTTCTTTTTAGGCCTGCTGTTGATGGCGGCTTTCGCAGTATGGCTTGGAGGGGCTTGCGCAGACTGGGGGAGATTTTATCTTGGCTGGTTGAATCAAACCCTTGGGCCTGCTTTGATTGTGGGAGGGTTAGCCCTGGTGGTATGGTCGGTGCGCGTTCAGTATGATACCGGCAAAGGTACGCCCGCGCCGAAGGTTGCCACACTAGAATTGGTAACTCAGGGGCCGTATGCGTATTCACGCAACCCAATGACGCTGGGAGCGCTGCTGTTGTATCTGGGAATCGGTGTTTGGATGGGATCGGGTGTGGTTGTCGCCCTGACCGTGATCGTGTTCGGCGGTTTGCTCATATTTATCTACGTTCACGAGACGCGCGAACTGGCTGAGCGGTTTGGCGCTGCGTACCTGGAATATAGGAAACGAACGCCGTTTTTACTGCCGCACTGTTGGCATCCACGTTAATTTTTATAGAGGGTCTCTCACCGATCGGCGCGTTCTGCCAGGCCCTGGGGGTCGAGCAAGTGGATGGAGCCTCTCTCTACCTTGAGCAAATTCTCTGCTTCCAGAGTCTTGAGAGCCCGGCTGAGCACATCGCGCACGGTTCCCAGGCGAACAGCCATTTCATCGAAAGTTGCCCAGGAGCGACGCGGAACAATCAACTGCCCATCGCGCAGCTCGGCATTCTGCAGCAGCGTGTTCGCCAGGCGCGCCTCCACGCTGCGCAGCGAAAGATCTTCGACCAGGTTGACATAATAGAGCACTCGTCTCGCCAAATGACGAATGGCAGCCATTGCCAGGTCGGGATAGCGCGGAATCAGATCGAGGATCGCCTGGGCAGGAAGCTTCCAAAGGGTGACCGCCTCTAATGCAATGACCGTGCCGGGATAGGTTGTGCCAGTCAACACCGCAATATCGCCAAAGAATTCCACCGGACGCAGGAACATCAGCGCTTGAGCGCGCCCCTCACGCGTCATGCGCATGGCCTTGACCCAGCCCGATTCGAGCAGGTAGATCGCTTCGGCAGGCTCGCCTTCCAAATAGATCACCTGCCCGCCATGGAACCGGCGGCAGACGGCGCAGGCAGCAATGGCCTGGCGGGTTTCATCGGTCAGTGTAGAAAAATGAGGCGCCAGGCGAATGGTTTTCAGAAATTGGGTAATATCACTCATCAGAACCTATCAATAAGAGCACCTGTCGTTCTTTCATTATCAACCTACTCGATCTCCACGCTGAGATAGCCCATCTCGGCCAGGATCGCCAGCACTTTTTCGGTAGCGCCGGCCTTGACGATCACGCTGGTGGGGCCTAACGGCTCGCCCAGGAAGCGGGCGGCGCGTGAGTTGCGCAGGGTTTGCAGCAGCTCGGGGCTGGACAGGCGCAGCACCACCACCTGTTCGAAGCGGGCCTCCACGCCGTTGCGCTCCCAACGTTCCAATGCCCTGACCAGGCTGGGGGCGATGCTTTGGGCATGGCGGCGCAGCAGCGCCAGCAGATGGCCAGTCGTCAGACCTTGCTGGCGAGCGCGGGCCAGCGAGGCCGGGGTGAGGCGGTACTCATAGAAATCAGGCGACTCTTTGATCCACAGGCCAAAGCGAGCCAACTGATAGCGCACGCTGCGCGCAGCCAGGCGCGGCGCCACCAGGCGGGCATCCGAACGCACCTGGATGGGCGCCTTTTCGAGTGCCGCTTCGTCCGCCGGCGTTGGGGCAGGAGCAGACTCTCCGCCTGCAGCGGGAGCAGGTATTTCGCCGCACAGCAGCGCCGCGCCAAAGGCAGTGAAGCGGAAGGCCGTGACCGGGGTGTCGAGCGCCTCTGGCGACGCGTGCGCTGCGCAGGGTTGCGGCAGCTCAGGGCAGGCCAGGTCCACCATTCCCAGCCAGTGCAGCGGCCCGGTGATGATATAGCGGATCAGAGCGCCATCCACCGCCTGCCACTGCTCAAAGCCGCGCAGGAAATCGCCCGTGGCGGCGGAACGCAGGAACCAGGAATCGTAATCGCCGGCCGGGCGTTGAAAATCTGGGTTGAGCCGGCGAATCGCCTCGACAAAGGATGCCAGGCTCCAGAAAGGCGGCTCGGCCAGTTCATCCCAGGTACTCAGGCTGGAAAGGTGATCGAGCACGGCCTGGCGAGCGCGCAGCGGATCGTTCTGCCAATCGCCTTCGATCAGCAGGCCGGGCACCAGGCGCAGATCGTTGAACTCGGAGCTAGCCAACCAGGTGCGCGCCAGCATGGCCAGGGCTTCTCGGCGGGGAGCTTCCAGGAACAGGCGTGCCGGCTCCGGCAGCGGCAGGCCCTCCGCGTCCAACAGGCCGGCGCCGTTCAAGAGGGTGCGCAGCGCCGAGACAGACAGCGGGGATTGCGGGCTGGACCAGCCGGCGGCCCATTGTTCGATCTCTGCGGCGGGCAGGCGCAGGCGCAGGGCGGCCAGCAGGGTGCAGGCGTGGTCGAGGATGCGATCGTTGGCCGGCAGGGGATGGAGGCGCTCGGCAGGCAAGGCGCGCCGGCCAGGCGGCTCATCGGGCCGGGGTTGGGCAGGCGGCAGCAGTTCCGCCAGATCGTCGGGAACGTAGGCGAACTCTTCCGGGCCGCTGGCGGCGTCGAAGAAGGCGCGCCCCAGCAGGCCCCGATACCACAACATTTCAGCCGGCGAAACCGGGTTCAGGTGCGGCTGCTCGCGGTCACGGCGGGCGGGCCCCATCTCGCGCACCTGGCCAAAACGACGGGCAAAAACAGACCAGGGGAGGCGCCCGGCCTGGGAGACCAATTCGTCCAGGGCTGCCCGGGCCTCGCTGGGCAGCGCAGCGACCACTTCGATGACCAGGGGACGATCCAATAAGGACTTGACCAGGCGCGCCTGGGCAGCGTGCGCGTCTGGAGCGCTCAACTCAACGCCCCACAGATCGGCCACGATCTTCAAATGACCCAGGTCGCGCCCTTGCAGGCTCTTGGCAAGATCAGGCATGTTTCCTCAGCATGATGATCTTATTTTACATCATATCGGGGTGAGAGGCGGGGGTTGGGGCAGGTCAAAGACTGGCGGTTGGCAAAGATACCCAAATAGAGGTAAAATACTGCAATTATGGACAAAGTGGATGAATTTACCGCGGCGGGCTTCACCGGCAATCCAGAAGAATTGATCCCGCTGCTGCAATATTATCAAAAAACCTACGGCTACATTTCCCCAGCGGGCGCGGAGCAAATGGCCCGCTTCCTGGGGATTTCCACGGCCAAGGTGTATACCGTGGCATCGTTCTTCGCACAGTTCCGCTTCCACCAGCCAGGTAAAAACCACGTCTGCGTCTGCTTGGGCACGGCCTGCCATGTCCAGGGCGGCGACCAGCTTTCGGACGAGGTGCAAGAGCAGCTCCACGTCCATCCCGGCGAGACGACGCCCGATGGGCTGTTCGATTTCGAGGAAGTCGCCTGCCTGGGCTGCTGCGCGCAAGCGGCGGTGGTGCAGGTGAACGGTAAAATTTACGCCAAGATGTCTCGCAGCAAGCTGCGCAAAGTGCTGGAGGAACATGAACGGGCTTGAGCAGGTACGCAGCGCGGCAGAAACGCGCTGGCAGAAGCGCACCCAGGGCGGACTGCCAGTCATTTACATCGGCGCAGCCTCCTGCGGACGGGCAGCCGGCGCGCTGGAGACACTGCAGGCGATCCACGAGACGCTACGCGAGCTGGGCAGAGAAGCCCAAGTCGTCGAGGTGGGCTGCATTGGGCCGTGCTACCTGGAACCGCTCATGGATGTGGCGCTGCCCGGCCTGCCGCGGGTATCTTACGCCAACGTGAACCCGGCCAAAGCCAAGAGGATCCTGACCGCCTGCCTGGTGCAGGGCGATCTGCTCCCCAAGCTAGCCAAGGGGCATTTTGGAGAGGCGGGCGAACTGCCGGACGACATGCCGCGCTTCTTTGACCTGCCCATGCTGAAACCTCAAGTGCGCATCATTCTCAAGAACTGCGGGTTGATCGACCCGGAAGACTTCGACTCGGCGCTGGCCCACGGGGCTTACGGCGGCTTCGAACGCGCCCTGGCCCTCTCGCCGCAGGGCGTGATCCAGGAGCTCAAGGAAGCCGGGCTGCGCGGCCGCGGCGGAGCGGGCTTCCCCGCTTATCGAAAGTGGGAGATTACCCGCGCCTCGACCGGCCGGCCCAAGTACGTGGTGTGCAACGCCGACGAGGGCGACCCGGGAGCGTTCATGAACCGCTCACTGCTGGAGGGCGACCCGCACGCCGTGCTGGAAGGCATATTGATCGGCGGCTATGCGATCGGCGCCAGCGAAGGGATCATTTACGTGCGCGCCGAGTATCCCCTGGCCGTGGAGCGCCTGCGGCTGGCCATCGAGCAGATGCGGGCCACCGGGCTGCTGGGCAAGGATATCCTGGGTTCCGCTTTCGACTTCAACATCCGCATCCAAGAAGGCGCGGGCGCCTTCGTCTGCGGCGAAGAAACGGCTCTAATCGCCTCGCTGGAAGGCAAGCGCGGCACACCCAAGCCCAGGCCGCCCTTCCCAGCCGACCGGGGTTATCGCGGCAAGCCGACGCTGATCAACAATACCGAAACCTTTGGCGCCGTTCCGGCGATCCTGCGCCAGGGCGGCGCCTGGTTCCACCAGTTTGGCTCGCCGAGCAACCCGGGAACGAAGACCTTCTCGCTGGTCGGCAAGGTGCGTCACACCGGGCTGATCGAGATCCCGCTGGGGATGACGCTGCGCCAGGTGGTCGAGGAGATCGGCGGCGGTACCGAACTGCCGTTCAAGGCCATCCAGACCGGCGGTCCGTTGGGCGGCTGCCTGCCGGCAGAAGCACTCGACATACCCATCACCTACGAAACGATGCGCGACCTGGGCTCTATCATGGGCTCGGGCGGGTTGATCGTGATGGACGAAAGCAGCTGCATGGTGGATATGGCGCGCTTCTTCGTCAACTTCGCCTGTGACGAGTCCTGCGGCAAATGCACTCCCTGCCGCATTGGCACGCGCATTCTCAGCGATACGTTGGAGCGCATCACCCGGGGCGAAGGCGAGCCCGAAGACCTCGAGGTGCTGCAGCGCGCTTCAAACACCATGATCAAGGCTTCGCTGTGCGGCCTGGGACAGGCGGCGGCCAACCCGGTGTTGAGCAGCCTGAACTATTTTACCGCCGAGTACGAAGCGCATATTGCCCAGCAATTCTGCGCCTCGGCCGTGTGCACGGAGCTGTTCGAATACACCGTCCTGGCAGAACGCTGCACGGGCTGCGATCTCTGCCGCAAGGTGTGTGCCTCCAATGCCATCCTGGGAGAACGCAAGCAGCTGCACATCATCAATACCACCCTGTGCGCTAAATGCAAGGCCTGCGTGCAGGTTTGTGCGCCGCATGCCATCGTGGGAGTGCCCGTGGGTACCCAGGCACGCGCCAAGCTGAGCAAGGAGGCGGCGTGAGCATCAAGCTGACGATCAACGGAAAAACGCTGAGCGCCGAGCCCGGGCAAACCGTCCTGCAGGCGGCCCGCGCGCACGATATTTTCATTCCCACCCTGTGCGACTATCCCGGCCTGCCCCCCCACGGAAGCTGCCGCCTGTGCATCGTGGAGGTGCAGGGACGGCCCACCCCCCCCACGGCCTGCACCACGCTGGTGGCAGAAGGCATGGTGATCGAAACCGATACTCCCCAGGTGTGCGAACTGCGGGAAGAGCTTTTGCGTATGCTGCTAGCCGAACACCCCACCGCCTGCCTATTCTGCCCCGAGAACCAGCACTGCGAAGAGTGCATGGTCACGCTGCGCAAGAGCGGCGTGACGACCGGCTGCCGCACCTGCCCGGCCGACCAGCAGTGCGAACTGCAAGAGATGGTCCGGCGCAGCAGGCTGCCAGGCGTGGCCTACCCGGTGCGCTACCGCCACCTGCGGGTGGAGAAGCAAGACCCGTTTTTCGACCGCGACTATAACCTGTGCGTGCTGTGCGGGCGCTGCATCCGGGTGTGCGAAGCACTGCATTTCACCAACATTCCCGCCTACGTGCAGCGCGGTAGCAAGACACGGGTGGGCACGAACTTTGGGCAAAGCCACCTGGCGGCGGGCTGCAGTTTCTGCGGGGCCTGCGTGGACGCCTGCCCCACCGGCTCACTGTGGGAGAAGACGCGCAAATGGGACGAGAAACCGCAGGGCGAGGTAACCACTACCTGCGCGTTCTGTTCGCTGGGCTGCGAGATGCGCCTGTTGACGAGTGACAAAGGCGGCGCAATGATCATTGGCAGCCAGCCGGCCGCGGCCGGCGAGATGCTGTGTGTGAAAGGGCGCTTCGGCGTGACCGAGACGGTCAACCACCCGCAGCGCTTGCAGGGGACGCTGCGTATCGATGCCGGGCATGCACAACGCAGCGACTGGGAGGAGACCATTCGCCAGGCGGCGGAGCGCCTGGCGCAGTGCCGCGCGCCTGATTTCGCCCTGGTGGTCTCGGCAAGCTGTTCGAACGAGGAGCTTTACCTGGCAAAGAAGTTCGCCCGCCAGGTGATGGGGGCCGAGGCAATCCTGGACGCGGCGGCGCGCTACGGCGCAGGGCTGCAGGAGGCGGTAAGCAGGCTGCTGGCAAGCGGCCAGCCGCTGGCAGCGCTGGAGAACGCCGGCCTGATCTTCTGCCTAGGACTGGACGTGCAATACGCCCAGGCAGTGGTCGAACCATACCTGAAGCGCGCCATCGAGCGAGGGACGCCACTGGTCACGCTGCAGGCGACCGAACATGTGCCGGGGAGATATGCCTCCCTCTGGCTCAGGCCGCCCGCCGGCAAAGAAGCAGAAATGCTCGCTGAATTGATCGCCGGACAGGCGCAAGGAGCAACCGGCGAAGCCGGGCGCCTGCTCCGCTCTGCAGAGCGGCCCGTGCTGCTGGTGGGGCCGGACTTTTTGAGGCGCCTGCCAGAAGCGGTGGAACGCTTGCAGGCAGCCAGCGGCGCCGCGCTGGTGGCGATCCCGGCAGAAGGCAACCTGAACGGCGCGCTGCGGCTGGGATTAGGAAGCGCCGGTGGCTGCGCCACACCGCAGGTCCTGTACCTGATCGGGACAGCTCTGCCCGTCGGGTTGGAAACAAACCCCTTCATCCTCTACCAGAACACCCACGCGCCTGCGGTACAGCCGCCCGACGGGGTTCTGCTGCCCATGGCGGCCTGCGGCGAAACCGAGGGCAGCCTGCTGGATCACAGCGGCCAGGTCAAGCCCCTGCGAGCAGCGGTTGCGCCCCCCGGCGCAGCCCGGCCGGGCTGGGAGATCATCTGCCTTTTGGCGCGGGAGATGGGCCAACCGGGCTTCGACTTTTCTTCGGCCGAAGAGATCGCCCGGGAGATGGCAGAGCTGCCGGCGGAAGAGAGCCGGGCAAGCGACCTGCCGTCCTGGTTGAAGGCGCCGGGCGAGCATGATTTCTACGGCGCGGATCTTGCGCAGTGGGTGGCGGGGCTGCGCATGCTGGCGATTGCTCAGCGAGAGGAGAAATAAGGTGTTCTTGCTGATCGAAAACAAGATGATCGTGCCCAACATGCACTATGCGGTGATCGCCGCGCCGGACGTGGCCGCCGCGGCCCAGGCGGGGCAGTTTGTGATCATTCGCCCGACCGAAGAGAGCGAGCGCATCCCCTTGACCATTTCCGATTGGGACGCCGCCAAGGGCACCGTCAGCGTGGTATATATGAACGTCGGCCGCACCACCGGGCAGTTCGCGGGCCTCAAACCCGGCGATAACGTGGCCACGGTGGCCGGGCCACTGGGCAATCCCATGGAGATGGGGAATTTCGGGCACGTGGTGTGCATCGGCGGCTGCTATGGCATCGCCAGCATTTACCCGGTGGCGCGCCAGTTGAAAGCGCTGGGCAACCGGGTGACGATCATCACCGAGGCGCGCAGTTCTTACCTGCTGTTCTGGCAGCAGAAGCTCAAAAGCGTTTGCGATGAGATGGTGGTGATCACCCGCGACGGCTCGCGAGGATTGACCGGGCACATCAATAACCTGCCGGCGATCCTGGAAAAGCTGCCGGCGCCGGTAGATCGAGTCATCATCAACGGCTGCAATTACCTGATGATGCGCGGCTCAGAAGAAACCCGGCCTTTGGGCATCCGCACCATCGTCAGCCTGAATACGCTGATGATCGATGGAACCGGCATGTGCGGGGTGTGCCGCTGCACGGTCGGCGGGGCGACCAAGTTCGCCTGCGTGGACGGGCCGCATTTCGACGGGCACCAGGTGAATTGGGACGAGATCGCCCGCCGCCGCCAGGCGTACTTGCGCGAAGAAGTGCAAACCCTGCGCTCGAGCATGGGCGAAGAGGCCGCGGCATAGAACAGGGATGGCAGGGTACAGATGACAGACCAGGTTGAAAAGACAGAAAAGACTCCCCGCAAGCTGGATTTAAACCGCCGCGAGATGCCCAAGCAGGAAGCGGAAGTGCGCAGCCGCAACTTTGACGAAGTGGCGCTGGGCTATTCCGAGATATTGGCGATCGAAGAAGCCAGGCGCTGCCTGCAATGCAAGAAACCCACCTGCGTTCCCAACTGCCCGGTCAATATCGCCATCCCCGAATTCATCCGCGCCATAGCCGAAGGCGATTTCAGCCGCGGCGTGAAGATCTTGAAAAATCAGAATTCGCTGCCTTCGGTGTGCGGGCGGGTCTGCCCGCAGGAAGAGCAGTGCGAGAGAGAATGCGTCTTGACCAAACGTAAAGGCGAGATCGCCATCGGGCGGCTGGAGCGTTTCCTGGGCGACTGGGAGGCTGCGCAGGAGAACGTGGAACTGCCGGCCATCGCCCCTGCCAGCGGGAAAAAGGTGGCCATCGTGGGCGGCGGGCCGGCCGGCCTGACCGCGGCGGCGGACCTGGCCAAGCTGGGCCACAGCGTGATCATCTTCGAGGCACTGCACAAGATGGGCGGCGTGCTCTCTTACGGCATCCCCGAGTTCCGCCTACCCAAAAAGATCGTCGACCGCGAGGTGAATTACTTGCGCAGGCTGGGCGTCGAGATGCGCACAGACTACGTGATAGGCAAGACCCGCTCGATCGACAGCCTGCTCGACTCATACGATGCAATCTTCGTGGCCACCGGGGCGGGCCTGCCCTGGTTCATGGAAATGCCCGGGAACAACCTCAACGGGGTCTATTCGGCCAACGAATACCTGACGCGTATCAATTTGATGAAAGGCTATGATTTTCCTTTCTCAACCACGCCAGTCAAAGCGCATCGCAAGGTGGCTGTGCTGGGCGGCGGCAACGTGGCCATGGACTGCGCCCGCACCGCACTGCGCCTGGGTGCGCAAGTATCGATCCTCTACCGCCGCTCGCGCGAAGAGCTGCCGGCGCGGCTCGAAGAGGTCGAAAATGCGGAAGAAGAAGGGGTCGAGTTCCGTTATTTGACGCTGCCGGTGCGCGCCATCGGCGACGAACATTTTTGCGTGACCGGGCTGGAGTGCCTGCGCATGGAACTGGGCGAGCCGGATGCTTCTGGGCGGCGCAGCCCGGTGAAGGTAGCCGGGTCAGAATTCATCCTGGAATTCGACAGCGTGATCCACGCCATCGGCAACAGCCCCAACCCGCTCATCCCGGCCAGCACGCCGGGACTGGAGATCAGCAAGAGAGGCACCATCGTGGTAAACCCACAAACGGGCAAGAGCTCCAAGGAACGCGTGTGGGCCGGCGGAGACGTGGCCAGCGGGGCGGCGACGGTGATCAACGCCATGGGTGCAGGACAGCGCGCCGCCAAATCGATCCACAGCTACTTGAGCGCTCCGAAACCGTGGGAAGAAGTGCAAGACTGAGGGTGCCAAGATGGCGTCATAAGGGATGATGCTCTTGACCGGGCAGCTATCTCATCACTTCTAGCGCGCCCGGCAAGAGCTCCAGCTTCAGACCGCGCACATCCATCCCAAATCCACTCAAAATCTCACCATCGGCATGGATGATGAGCGGGCGATCGGCGATCAGTTCCATGCTCTTGAACTGCCCCATGCGCACGTATTTGGGAAAGTTGCCGTGGGAGCCGCGCATCACTTCGGGCAGCAGGCGCAGCATCATCAGGCGCGAAAGCTTGCGAATGCTGGCATAATGAAAAACACCGTCATCGGGCCGCGCCTGCGGCGAAACATTGAAACCGCCGCCTTCGCGGCCGCCGTTGCAAAGAGCCAGTAAAACCATCGGATCTTCCCACTGCTCCTGGTCGCTGTTGACCTTGATCAGCGGGGCATCGTGATTGAGGATGATGGTTTGCAGCACCGCCAAAAAGTAGATCAAGAAACCGCGGAAAGAAGCGAACTTGCGCGAATGGATGGTCACCGTGGCATCAAAACCGATGCCAACCACGTTATCCCAATATTCCACGCGGCCGTGATCGTCTTCCAGGCGGCCGATATCCAGGGCATGCGGCTGGCCGGTGAAGGCCTGGCGCAAAGCAGCAGGAGGCTGGGGATGGATGCCGGCCGCAAAGGAAAAATCATTACCGGAACCCAGCGGGACGATGCCCAGGCGGGGACGCTTTTCCGGCGGCACTTGCATCAAGCCATTGATCACTTCATGAACGGTGCCGTCGCCGCCGGCGGCGATGACCAGCTCATAACCGTCTTCGGCGGCCTGGCGAGCCAGCTCGATGGCGTGGGTGGGATAGACCGTGCCGGTCCAATCGGCACCGCCTAATTCTTCGACCACGAAGCGTAGATCGGCGGCCGCACGGTAGGCGCGGCCCAGGTCGGCATTGGGATTAACGATCAGTTTGACGCGCTGCTTGGGCATGGATACACTCCAGGTGTGGGCAAAGGCTAATGGATCAATGATTATTATTATACAAGAAAGTAAATCAAAGTTTGATGTACAATTGAGTCTCAGGAGTACCAACCTATGACAATCACTTCACACAGGCGAGTTCATTCTTTCGGGAGGTATTGATGACCATCATCTATACGAATGCACTTAATTCGCTCGATGGATTGGTAGTACACGGCCCCCAGGCGGAGATCGCCGAGTGGCAGGGTCGGCCAATGCTCAAGCTCAACGGGCTGGTGAGCGTGCCGCAGCTTGCGCTGGAAAAAGGCAGCCTGTCGGTGTGGATCGCCGCGCCGGGGCCCACCTACGCAGGCGGGGTCTTTCGCCTGGTGGATGCCGGCGATTTCGAGCTGGCTTACGTCCAGCCGCACACCTCGGGCAAATGGGATGCGCTGCAATACGACCCGGTCTTCAACGGATCGAACACCTGGCAGATCTATTACGGGCAGGGCTTCCAGCAAAACGCCGAGATACCCGCCGGGGGCTGGTTCCGCCTGCAGTTGGACTTTAACGAATCGCAGGCCGTGCTGCGAGTGAACGACCAGCCGGCGCTGTGGGTGCCGCACCTGGCGCACGAAACCCGCTCTGGGGCAGTGGGTCTGTGGTGCTATCTGCCGGCCTATTTCTGCGACCTGCAGGTGAACGACCGGCCGGTCGATTTCTCCGAAACTCCCCTGCAAGCCCGGCTGAAAAAACCGGAAGCGGGCGCGATCCTGGAATGGCTGGCGGCGGGTCACGGCGTGGTGACCTGCGAAGCGCACGGCATTCTCAACCTGAACCGCTATTTCCAGCCTTCCGCCGGGCCGGTGCAGTTGGAACGCTGGTTCGAGACGAGCGCGCCTCAGCAGGTCCGGCTGCGGGTGGGCTTCAGCGACGAGGCCAGCGTGCGCCTGGATGGCGAGCTGCTTTATGAGGGCGAAAACAAGTGGCACGATGTACCCGAGTATGAACTGCGCGGCTACGTTGAGCCGACATACGAGCTGCGCCCGCACGTCTCGGCAGGCCGTCACTGCTTGCAGATCAGCGTGAAGGTCAGCGAACCGTTCGGCTGGGGCGCGGCGGCGATCCTGGAAGGCGAAGAGCTGCGCCTGCTGCCGTTGGAAAGCGCCGGCTAGGATGCGCACCCGCGCCGCGGCGATCCTGGTGCAGGCAGGCCGCCTGCTGGTGATCCATCGCTTCAAGGCGCAGCGGGAGTATTATGTGCTGCCCGGCGGCGGCGTGGAAGCCGGCGAGACGCCGGCCGAGGCCTGCCAACGCGAAGTAAGAGAAGAAAGCGGGCTGGAGGTGGAAGCGCTCCAGCAGGTGTGGGTCTTCGACAACCGCGGCAACCGCGAACACTACTTCCAGGTACAAACCCGGCCGGGCGTCCCCTGCCTGGGCGGGCCGGAAAAAGAACAGAATGGCCCGGATGACCAATATATTTTGGAGTGGGTCGGTTTGGAGCAATTGGACCAGATCCCGCTGCTGCCCGGCGAAGTGAAAGCGATATGCAGGGAGGTTTTGAGTACATACCACCCGCCAATCGCCTGATCTACAAAAGGAGTTCCCCATGTTCGAAATCCCCGAAATCGTCACATTGGCCCGGCAGGTGAACGATCACCTGGCCGGAAAGCAGGTGGTCGCCGGCAGCCTGGGCAATTCTCCGCACAAGTTCGTCTGGTACAACCGCACGCCGGAGGAGTTCGCTGCCCTGGCGGCGGGCAAGACGGTGGGCCAGGCCGGCGCCAAGGGACGCTGGCTGATCGTGGCACTGGAGCCGGGTTACAACTTGGTCTTCGGCGAGTTCGGCGGCAAGATGCTGCTGCACCCACCCGGCGTAGCCCTGCCCGCCAAGTATCACTTCTCGCTGGCCTTTGCCGATGGCAGCGCCCTCAGCGTGATGACGCAGATGTGGGGGGCTATGGAGCTGTTCGAGCAGGGCCAGGAGTTGCAGCGGCAGTACATCCAGGGCATGCGCACCACGCCGCTGGAAGCCGGGTTCACGCCCGAGTACCTCGCCGCGCTGGTGCAGGAATGCCTGGCGGGGGAAAAGCGCTCGGTCAAGGGCCTGCTGACGCAAGATCAACTCATCCCCGGGCTGGGCAACGCCATCGCCCAGGATATCCTGTTCAACGCCCGGCAGCACCCCAAGCTCCCCCTGGCAGCCCTGACCCCCGAGCAGACCGGCACCCTGCACGCCGCCATTGTCAATACCATCAATGAGGCCATCCGCCTGGGCGGCAGGTACGACGAAGTGGATCTGCTGGGCAACCCCGGCGGCTACGTGCGCCGCATGGATAAGGAGGCCGTGGGCAAGCCCTGCCCGGCCTGCGGCGCGCCCGTTGAGAAGATCGCCTACCTGGGCGGGGCGTGCTACTTCTGCCCGCGCTGCCAGCCGTTGGGGTGAAAAGCTCTCACTCAATCCATTTCTTCATCATGAGGTCATTCTTCCGTGTCAGATAGGATAATCACCTTCTTGCCAAACACAACGCTCAACGCTTTCTCCAGCTTGCGCGTGTTCTTGACAATCTCGGCTTCGGATTCGTCAAGCTGGTGGATAATGATGGCAGGTACCATAGCAAGCGTCCATTGGGCAAGTTGCTCTTGCGCCAGGTAATAATTTCGAGTATACGTATGGAGCAGCTTAGTAAGATGTTCGATTTCTTCGCTGTTTTTCTGCCAAACTTTTTCGCTGACGGAAGTGGAAAGTAAATCTTCTTTCTTGGTCAATTGGGGTGCGGCAGCAGGTTCCCCTTTTTTAACATCCGGTTCATGCTCAGTCGACTTTTTGCGATGTTCTCGCCTCTCGTCGAATATTTTCGAAACCTCACCAAACAAGAAATTGATGGTACTAAGAAGAATTGGAATAGAGGCAGGATCCATATATTTTTCTCCACTAGATGGTTTTTGAGAACCAGATTGAGATGGTTGTTTGTGGCCGGCTCGTGCTGGAGTAACAGAATCATTAGAAATTAGAATCACCGATTTTTTTCGTAGGATTGGATAATCATCCCTAAATTGAGAAAGATCTTCGCGCCGGATCGAGCCTTGCAAGTAATTATAGTCAATGTAATAAACTATCTGCCCCATACTCGAGGCGGTCCAGAACCACCTGCCAAGCGGAAATATCTTTTCATCCATATATTTCCTGTTGACCCTGTCACGGGTAAGTAAGGTCAACATCTCTTCAATGGTTGGAAGGCGCCAATCCTCATTACGCTGCTGGGAGATAAGCTGAGCGTAAGCTATGGCCTCTTGAAAAGATGTCTTCTTGACTCCATATGCCCACCATTTATGCTGTAGATAACCATCGTAAACTATAATACATTCTTTCTCTTCTACCAAGGGCTCAAAGCGATTTGAAAATCTTTCGAAAAGGATTGGCAACTCCGGCCCTTGCTGATGCAATTCCTGTGGAAAGAAGCGCTGAATAGGATTATCCCTGGATACAAACCAGGTTTGCTCACCATAAATCGGCTTTTCAGAAACTATCTCAAAACTTTCAAAAGCCTTGCGCAAACCCTGAACCTTACTCTCTTCTATAAATACATTGAGGCTGGGTTCGGATGACTCAAGTAAAGAACGATGATAATTAATCTTTTCGATACACTCATTGATCGCTTCAAAGACATTGCGGCGGATCCAACCGGTACTGGAGTGTTGAGCAATACAATTATTCAAAGCGGGGATCAGTTCGGCAGCCAGGCGTTGTGCATCTTTGTATCTTACCAGACCACCCGCCTCTTCTCTAGACAACTCCAATTTCTCAATATAATCGTTCATCAGCGCAATTGGTAAACTATGGTAGATCAGAATGGGTAGATTTAGACTGCGCGCCAGAGATAATTCCAGGCGAGCACGATCTAACAATTTAGGCGTGACAGTGCGATCCAGGATCAGAAGATACACTTCATGATTTTCCAGCTCATCAATGATGGCATCTTCTTTATAAACCGTTCGAGAAGATCTCTCTAAGTTGCAATCGACCTCATACCCACCTTTTTTCAGGGTATACATCAGAAGATCCACCAACTCGCCGCCGTCGTTTTGTTCGGATTTGTAAATCGATAAGAAAACACCATAAATATGTAAAGACTTATTCGCCTGGAGTAAAATATCGGTTTCTTTCTCGGGCGTTTGCGGTGAGGCAATATGAACCAGCTTACCAGGTTTCTTGGGCTTTCCATCGCAGCACAATAAGATCGCATTCATGTGCTCCAACTCATCCTTTAGAACGCTTCCCTGGGTGGTTTCGATGTAATAAGCTTTTTGCTCATCCTTCTTAAAAGTGGAAGACCAAAACCAATGAACATCGCCTGGATATAAAGTTTTATCGAAATAATCTTGCCCTTGCTTTTGTTCTGTGATTAGGGTCATCAGTTCTTCTATATCTGGCAATCGCCATTCCCTATCGGTATCAGATGCAAGCTGAAGTTCATTAAACCTTTGCCGATTACGAGGATCCAGCGTATTCTTCCAGTCCATAGCATCTTGCCAGGAAAAGTTTTGGCCGTTAACAATCAGCCAGGTAACATCCAACAGCCGGTCATAAACTATGCCCCCCTCATAAGGCTCAAAGCGATCGATGAAATATAGATATTTCATACCACCATGCTTAATATCACCCTGCGGTGTTTGTTTGGCAGCAAAACGATACGCTTGACCGCTGATGTTGGGGCGCAGCTCAATATCGATCAGCGGGCCCACGATTTGATCGTACTTCTGTGGATCCAGGTTCTTTTCATATTGGCGGATATAGTAGCCTGCCTGGAGGAGATGACGGTCAATAGTGATTTTGTGTTGGATGATCGAATCGACTTTCGCATAACTGAGGTCGGAGCGAATCCAACAACTCATCCCAGGCTTCTTTTGAATCATTTTCAACAGATCTGCAATCAAGATAGCCGCCAATTCGGCTTCGTTGTAAATGACCCGATAGGTTTCATTGGCTTCTATCTCGGCAATCCAATCTATATCGCTTCTGTTTTCGAGATCCCGGGAAATGTAAGCCAGGATGGGTTTTTCGTGTTCTTTGGCATAGGCATATTCGAACTCGGTAATAGGCCTACCGTGATGCTGTTTTAGGTTGCCAACTTCGTTTCCAGCATAGAAGACAACGATATCTGCAGCTTCCATGTTTTGTTGGATAACCTTATCCAGGTTAAACTGGATTCCAGATGCTCTTTCAATCCCAAAATAAATCAAGCCTGCCTTGGTTATTTGATCGATGATCTCTGGGCATGATTCAAGCAAATGAAATGACTCACTCAGGTAGACACTGTATTTGTAGCGGTTCCTATGGGACGAATAAATAGACACAGGAGCACCTCATCAACGTGAATCTAGTGGAGGCAAGAAGATTTGCTGCACAGGAAGGTGAAAGATCTGATTGGACCGTAAGCGCTGAAATAATTCCGCCGGATACAATGGATAACCATCGATCATATCGGGAAGCTGATCTATGGCGAACCAACGGCAGTCTTTTACCCGCAAAATACCATCTTTTTTGAAACTGGGATTATTGTAAATATTAATCTCCCCGGAAATATACTGGCATGCAAAGAAAACTTCTAAGGATTTACGGGTTTTCTGGAGCCTCGGAAAATCCATCTCGGTTTCCCAGACCTCCCGCATGAAACAGATCGCCTGAGTCTTGACGGTTAGACCGGTTTCCTCAAACACTTCCCGTTCTATGGCATTATCAATGGTCTCATCCATCTCTGCTCCCCCTCCAGGTAATATCCAACAGCCATGACGATAAACGGGATCAAAAACGAGCACGATGGAGCCTTCCATTTCAATGAGAGCAGCAGCCCTTAGTCGAACTGGATAAGAAGGAGAATCTTTATATTTCCTCATTGTGTTTTTTCCATCAAGTACGTATATGGACAACCCATATCATAGGAATCTGGATGATAGGCTTTTATGTGACAATCGTTCAATATCGAAACCATATCTTTATAGTACTCCGTTTGCCAGGCTTCGTTTGCCCTCATCAGAACTTCATCTTCGGCAAATAACATCAGTGTACTCAATCCAACCGAATCTACAAGTCCTAAGCGGGACAAAGTAGAAAATCCCTGCTGGCAGGCTTCCAGCGAATCGATGCCGGCGATATAGTTTAGCTGAATTTCCGTAAAGCCGACCTGGCGGGCATTTTCCAAAATGGTGCAAACCTGTTTCAGCGGAATCCCTTTATACGATCCCATCCATTGTTCACGATTTTGGAAAAACTCTAGCGAAAACGAATAACGGCCTGGGCGCACAATATCGAGAAGTCGTTTTAATCCATCCAGGCTGCGTACATCCGTAGCACAGCAATTGAAGGATCGATATAAAGGATAGCCAGCCTGAGAAAGAGCATTGGCCATATGCTGAAGAGCATCCAAAAAGCGTACCTCGCTACCAAATAACTCGCTGATAACCATAACCTGATCGATGAGTTCAAATATCTCATCACCTTCGGTTTGTTTGATTTGCTCGGGTAAACCGCTGGCGTTGGGGAGGCGCTTCTGGCCAGTGCGGATACGGTGCGAATGGGTGCGGTGACAGAATAGGCATTTTCCCGGGCAGTAACCAGATATTTTCAGGTTAATCCTCAGTTCGCGGTAAGGGTTTCTCGATCCGCGGAAAGGAAATGTGTAGCCTTTCAGATGCCATAAATCTTCTTCTAAGGGAATGGGGATCCTGTAAATGCTGATATTTGGAAAAGAAAGAACCTGGCTCTGGTAGAGTAAGTGGTTATCTAGATAAGCATACGGTGTATTTGCAGCAGGCCTGGCAGTCAGCTTCATTGAAACCGGATCGGTTGATTCGGTAGAGTCAGAAAACTGCAGGCGAAATTCCCGGAACATGTGCGAACCGGTTGAATCTCGGAAATTGTCCAGATTCGGGACATAAATTCCTTTCAGCTGAAGAGTGAGCTGGTGGGATAACAATTCCCAGGGGACATCTTTCATACTATGCATATTCATACCACGCCGGAAAAAACCTAATCGCTCAACAGCGTTGCAAGAAGTACCAGGCACTTCGCCTCGGCTAAATTGCGAGCTACCCTTTTCAGGAATAGGCATACAGTTGTTTCTTGATGCCATTGGCAGGATTCTGTGTTAAGAAGTGGATAATTCGAAGGAGCTTTATCTTTCATAAACGCAAAATGATGCTCCATGAGGCCTGTGCTTTAGTTTACGATGAATAATAGGGGAAGTCAAGACGAAAATTGTACGCGATTTTCCAATGTTAAATCCGAACATACGTTTGAATGTTTTAAGCTAAGCGTTGGTTTAGAAGCTCCGCTGCATGCTATAATCATTTACAGCGGCGTATGCTTTTCGCCCGGCGGTCATTCTTCGACCAACGCCGTTTAGGCCGCCCATCGCACGCTGGCAGCGTGTTACTTCCCGGTTCAAATTTTACTGGTTTGGATTGCGCATGTCTTTCGTACACTTACACGTTCACTCCGAATATTCTCTGCTCGATGGGTTTAGCAACATCAAAAAGCTGGTCAAGCGCGCCCAGGATTTGGGCATGCCGGCGCTGGCGCTGACCGATCACGGCGCGATGTTTGGGGTGATCGACTTTTACAATGCCGCCACCGCGGCCGGGGTCAAGCCCATCATTGGGATCGAGATCTACCTGGCGCTGCGCGGCATGCAGTCGCGCGACCCGCAGTATGATAAGAAAGCCACCCACCTGCTGCTGCTGGCAGAGAACCAGACGGGTTACCAGAACTTGCTCAAGATCGCCAGCAAGGCGCAGTTGGAGGGTTTTTATTATTACCCGCGCATCGACCACGCCTTCCTGGCAGAGCACAACGAGGGGTTGTTGTGCACCACAGGCTGCCTGTCCGGCGAGATACCGCGCTTGATCCAGCAGGATAACCTGGAAGAAGCCAACAAGCGCCTGGATTGGTACTATGATGTTTTTGGCGCGGAGCGCTTTTTCTTGGAGCTGCAAAAGCATGATATTCCGGAGCTGGTGCAGGTCAACAAAACGCTGCTCGAAATGGGCAAGCGCCACCAGAGCCGGTTCATCGCCACCAACGATGTGCATTACATCCAGCAAGAGGATGCCCGCTTGCAAGACATTATGCTGGCAGTTCAGACTGGCGCGTTGATCAGCGACCCGAACCGCATGCGCATGACCGACCCCAGCTATTATTTACGCAGCCCCGATGAGATGTCTGTGCTGTTCCAAGAGATGCCGGAGGCTTTGAGCAACACGCTGATGATCGCCGAGCGCTGCAACGTAGACCTGGGTTTCAAAGGCTACCACCTGCCAGTCTTCGATGTGCCAGAAGGTTGCACAGCCGAAAGCTACCTGCGCGGGCTGTGCGAACAAGGGCTGGAAAAACGCTATGGCAGCCATACCCAGGATGCGGTGGTGCAGGAACGCTTGAACTATGAGTTGAGCGTGATCCACCAGATGGGATTCGACACGTACTTCTTGATCGTGTGGGACCTGTGCCGGTACGCGCGCGAGAAGGGCATTTGGTACAATGCGCGCGGCTCGGCGGCGGGCTCGATCGTGGCGTATGCGCTGGACATCACCCTGGTCGAGCCGATCGAGCACGGGCTGATCTTTGAGCGATTCTTGAACCCGGGGCGCGTCTCGATGCCTGATATCGACCTGGATTTTCGCGACGACCGGCGGGTGGATATGCTGGAATACACGGCCCACAAGTACGGGGATGACAAAGTGGCGCAGATCATCACCTTCGGAACGCTGGGGGCACGGGCGGCCATCCGGGACGTGGGGCGGGTGATGGACATTCCGCTGACCGAAGTGGACCGCGTGGCGAAACTGATCCCGAACATCCCCGGCAAACCGATGAGCGTGCCCGAAGCCCTGGAAGAAGTTGCCGATCTGAAACAGCTTTACGAGTCGAGCGAGTTCCTGCGCGAGCTGATTGACACGGCCAGCCAGGTGGAGGGCGTGGTGCGCAACGCCGGCACACATGCGGCGGGGGTGATCATCACCGACAAGCCGACCATCGAGTATCTGCCGCTGCACCGCCCGACAGGCAACATCGCCAGCGAAGACAGCCCGATCAAAACGGTGACGCAGTTCGAAATGTCGGTGGTGGAATCGCAGGGCCTGCTCAAAGTGGACTTCCTGGGACTGGCAACGCTGAGCATCATGGCGCGGGCCTGCGATCTGATCAGCCAGCGGCACGGTGTGGAACTCAACCTGCAAAATATCCCGGTGGACGACCCGGCGACGTACGAGCTGATGGGACGCGGTGAGACGGCCGGCGTATTCCAGGTGGAGGGTTCAGGAATGCGCCGCTGGCTGGTGCAGATGAAGCCCAAGGAACTGGCCAACGTGATCGCCATGGTGGCATTGTTCCGCCCGGGGCCGATGGATTTCATTCCCGGCTATATCAAGCGCATGCACGGCGAGGAAGAGGTCACTTACCGCCATCCTTTGCTGGAACCGATCTTCAAGGAAACCTACGGCTACCCGGTTTACCAGGAACAGTTGATGTTTGCCGCCATCCAATTGGCCGGCTACACGGCGCCCGAATCGGACGACCTGCGCAAAGCCATCGCCAAGAAGATCAAGGACAAGCTGCTCAAACACCGGGAGAAATTCGTCCAGGGCGCCGTCAAGAATGGCATTGACGTGGAAACGGCCGGGGCGATCTTCGACGATTGGGAAGAGTTTGCACGCTATGGATTCAACAAAAGCCATGCGGCCGATTATGGCATCATTGCCGTGCAAACGGGATATTTGAAGGTGCACTACGCCATCGAATATATGACGGCGCTCTTGACGGTGACGCACAACGACACCGATAAAGTGGCCCTGTATGCGGCGGACTGCCGCCGCATGGGGATCCCAGTGGAACCACCGAACGTCAACTCGAGCGAATGGGACTTTAGCATTGAGGACCGGCCGGGCCAGGCCAGTGCGATCCGCTTTGGGATGGGCGCGATCAAGAACGTGGGCCAGGCATCGGTGGAAACCATCGTCAAGGCGCGCTCTGAGGGTGCCTTCAAAGATATCAACGATTTCATCCGGCGCGTCGATCTGCGCCTGGTTGGGCGGCGGGCATTGGAATGCCTGATCAAAGTGGGCGCCATGGACTCTTTCGGGCCGCGGCCTTCACTGCTGGCGGCGATCGAGAATTTGATGTCGCTGAGCGCCTCGCATTTTCGGGCCGCCGATGCGGGGCAGATGAGCATGTTTGGCACGCACACCGGCCTGAGCGAGCAGGCGACCCTGCCCCAAGCGCCGACCAACCTGAACCGGCGAGAAATGCTGAACTGGGAGCGAGAATTGATCGGCTTGTATGTGTCGGATCACCCGCTCAGCCCGGCGATGGCAGATCTAAGCCGGGCGGTCAGCCATTTTGCGGGGCAGCTTCCGGAGGCCTCCCACCAGGAGCGGGTGCGGGTGGCAGGATTGGTGACGCGCATCCGACCTCACCAGACCAAAACGGGCAAGGCCATGGCCTTTGCCACGATCGAGGATGTGCAGGGGAACATCGAGTTGGTGGTCTTTCCGCGCACCTGGGAACAGTACAGTTCGCTGCTGCAGATCGATCAGATCGTTATGGTGGATGGGAAGGTGGATGCGGAGGGCAGCGAGCCCAAGGTGCTGGTAGACAGCGTGACCACCGAATTCACTGCTTATAGGTCCCTGTCTGAAATGTCTCCAGCGCCGCCCACGAATGGACAAGCGCCCACGAATGGACAAGCGCCGCCCACGAATACATCAACAGGGCCCCTGGCAAACGAGGTAGATGTGCCGAAGAGCCGCTTCGAGAAACAGCAGGGCAATGGAGCGAGAGTTATGGAAGAGAAAAAGCCAAGCCAACCGGTGAAAGAAAAAGCCGCCGCGCCAGAAGCGCCGGCCCAGCAGGCTTCCGAACCACAGCCAGAGTATCCCGCCTGGAACGAGGAAGGGGTGCCACCGCCGCCTGATGCTTTTGCTCCAGATTGGAACAGCCATTGGCGCATGGAAGAGGTGGTTCCGGGCGGGTTTGTGTTGGAGAGCAGCTCAGCAGCGCCGTTATCTGCGCCGCCTGTGTCACAGGATGTATTCGTAAGCGTAGAACCAGGCCCGGCGAAAGAACCGCTGGCGCCAGCGGCAATCGTGCAGGCGGCGCCGGTCAAAGCGAGCGCCACAGCCCCTGCCAGCGGCCCATTGATCCTGGAAAACGAGCTGCCGGTGGAAGGTCAACGCCCGGTAATGTCACACATCCTGGCACCTGCGCCGACAGCAGAAGGCGATGAAATCCACATGATCACGATCATGCTGCGCCCCACGGGAGACAAAGTGCGCGACAACCTGCGCCTGCGCCAGGTGTACGGCACGCTGATCTCTTACCCAGGCAATGACCGGTTCGCCTTTGTGGTATACGAGCGCGGGCGAGGCTACCAGATCGAATTCCCCAACTTCACCACCGGCTATAACGCTGAAATGGTAGCCCGCCTGCAAAAAGCGGTGGGCAGCGAAAACGTACGGGTTGAGGCGCTGCGCCTACAGTAAAGCATAACAACGCCCCCCGCATGCGGGGGGCGTTTGCGATCAGTTTACTTGCCGATCAGCCTTCGCTGGTCATGATGAAGAGCGGCTTCATAGAGAAGCTCTTGTAGTGGGGGCGATAGCGTTCGGTGTTGTAGTTCGTCTTAACATCCACGACTTTCTTGGTGCTGGTGATCACTTCGACGGGCAGGTTGTCATAACGGCCGTTGCGCAGGGCCACCATGCGCCCGTGAATGCCTTCCAGGATCAGGTCAAGGGCCAGGTTGCCATAGGCCATGGGCACGATCGAATCGATGGCGTCCGGGTCGCCGCCGCGCACCATGTAACCAAGCTTCTGGTTGATGGTGTTGACGGTGATGCCATTGTTGTACTGGGCGGATAGATCCTTGATGCGCGAAGAAACCAGGTCGCCAATGCCGCCCAGCTTGGCGTGGCCGTAAGCATCGCGCTCATCGTTGGCAAAGACCATCTCGCCGCCTTCGAACATGGCGCCTTCGGAAATGAGCACGATCGAGTATTTGCTGGGGTTGTGGTTGCGGTCGTAAATCAGCAGATCGGTCAGCTTTCCAATGTCGAACTTATATTCTGGGATCACGCAGCGGTTGGCAGCGCCGGCCATGGTAGGCAGCATGGCAGTAAAGCCGGCGTAACGGCCAAAGACTTCCATCACCAGGATGCGCTCGTGCGAGCCGGCGCTGGTGCGCAAGCTGTTGGCCAACGAAATGGTGCGGGTGACGCAGGTGCTGAAGCCGATGCAGTAATCGGTTCCGGGAACGTCATTATCCATCGTCTTGGGGATAGCCACCACCTTGACGCCTTCCTGGTACAGACGCACACCGTAGCTGAGGGTATCGTCACCGCCAATAGGGATGAGGTAATCGACGCCCAGGTAATCCAGGTTCTTGAGGATGTCGGCGGTCACATCGTTGTACTCATCCTTGTAAACGTCCCGCAGATGCTCTGGAATCTCTGATAGCTTGACGCGACTAGGGCGGGTGCGCGAAGTGTGCAAGAAGGTACCGCCGGTGCGCCCGGCGCGGTTGACGATCTCCTCGGTGAGGACCTGGTAATTGTTAGAGTTGTCCGCCTGAGGATCGCGCACCAATTGCGTGATGCCGCCCCAGCCACGCCGCAGACCAATCACCTGGTAACCTTCGCGCAAGGCGCGGATGGTGACAGCGCGGATGGCGGGGTTCAAGCCGGGCACATCGCCGCCGCCGGTCAGAATCGCGATGACACCCTTGGTTTTCTTTACATTTGCCATATTCTTCTCTCCTAGTGGTGTATATCTGCCCGATTATACCCCGATGGGGGGATTTTCTGAATAGGAATTTTCTTCGAGCGCGGGTATCCAAATGGTAAAAGAACTGCCGCGGCCCTGGGTGCTCTCGACCGTAATGCGACCGTTCATGCGCTCGATGATCTCTTTTGAAATGGATAAACCCAGCCCGGTGCCCGGCGAACCGGTGTGGACTCCGGCCGAGCCGCGAAAGAAACGCTCGAACACAAATGGCAGTTCATTGGCAGGAATTCCCACGCCGGTATCCTGGATGGCGATCGTGATCCAGTTGCAATCGTGGTCGCGATACAAAGAGGTCTGCAGGCTGACCGTGCCACCTGCAGGGGTGTAGAGAATGGCATTGGTCAGCAGGTTCGAGATACATTGATTCAAAAGGTGGTAATCGGCCACGGCAAAAGGAAGATCGGGGGCAATGGTACAGTTCAGGTTCAGGCCTTGCTGCGCAGCCATGATCATGCGATCGTTGGTCAAATCGGTGATCAGTTGGTTAACCTGGATGAACCTGGGCTCGACCTGCAAACGGCCGGCTTCGAGGCGTGAAATGGTGAGCAGGTCTTCGATCAAGTGAGTCAGGCGGCGGGTTTCGCGCTGCAGGGTTTGCATGTACGTATCGCGACGTTCCGAATCGCTAGAGGCAGCCAGCAGGTCAAGGTAAATGGTCATATTGCTCAGGGGGGTGCGCAATTCATGCGAGACATCGGACACGAACTTGGTTTTCAGGCGGTCTAGCTCCTGGAAACGAGTGACATCGCGAAAAACCACGATCAGGCTGCGGGCATACTGGCCAAAGGAAAGCGGCGAGGCCAGAGCCTGGTAGGCGCGGTCGGCGATCTGTAGAATGGCCTTCTCGGAGGGCAGGTTGCCATCTTTCAAAGCCTGGATGAGGGTGCGAGGGAACAATTCCAGTCCTTGATAAACCGCCTGGGTCAAGAGAGCCTCGCCGGCCTGGTTGGCATGCAAAGGCTGCGCCTCTTCATCCAAAACAAAAACCGCATCGGGCACCGAAGCCAGGATGCCCTCAATTCTCTCCTTGGCAGTTTGCAGCTCCAGCGTGCGCTCCTGAACCCTTTCTTCCAGGATATTGGCGTATTCGCGGGTGCTCTGGAAAGTGCGTGCGTTCTGGATGGCAATGGCCGCATGCGAGCCCAGGGCCTGCACCAGCTCGATCTCGCGCACATTGAACGTGCGCTTCGCATCCACCGAGAGCAAACCCGCCAGGCCAGTGACACGATCTTGAATGATCAACGGCACCACCAGTTGGCAGGCCGAACCGCTTTTCTCGATGAAGGTGCGTTCGGCTGCGCTCAACTCTGGCTGGGCAGCGTGGAACTGGTTCGAACGCCCGGTTTGAACCACCTGGTAAGTCTGCGGGAAGGAAGCCAATTCCAGGGCCTCAAACCAGTTGAGGCCAACGGTCAGGCGCTGAGAGGCATCGTAAAAAGCCATCCAGCGCAACTGCTCTTTGACCGGATCATAATCGGCAATATAACAACCATCCACATTGACCAGGCGGGTCATCTGGTGGGCGATCATATCCAGCACCTGGTTGGTATCCAGCGAGGTGGAAACCGCAGCCGCCGCCTGGACCAGGGCAGCCAGTTCGTCGGTGCGCTTGTGGCTGTCTTCGTACAGGCTGGCATTTTGAATAGCAATGGCGGCGTGGGCGGCCAGAGCTTGCAAACGAATGGCAGTTTCATGCGTGAAGAAATCCGCCTGGTCGGAATCGGCATTCAAGAAGCCCACCACCTCGTCGCCAATGCGCAGCGGGGCGCCCACGTAAGAACGGATCCATTGCAAACCCTCTTGGGGAGCCCAGTGGGTGGAATTGAGGGTGTCGGCGATCAAGAGAGGCTGCCCGCCGTTCATCATCTCGTAAAGTGTGGGGACGGTGATGGGGAGGCCGGCGCGATAGAATTTATCTTGGGTGATCTCCTCGTTATAGCCGCGGGAGCGCACGATGTAAGCCAGGCCGTTCTCGATCAGCATGATATTGACCGCTTTGCACGAAGTCAGTTGGATGGTTTGCGCCAGGATCTCGTCCAAGACATCATCCAGGTTGAGGCTGCGGTTCAGGCTGGCAGCGGCCTGGACGAGCGTTTCGGCAAACTGGCGCTGGCCGCGCTCGGCCTGGTACAGGCGAGTATTCTGAATGACAATGGCCAGGGCGTAAGATAAGGTGGCGCCCAGTTGCACTTCCTCGGGCAAGAAAACATGGGGATGGTTGTAATAAGCCACGATGGCGCCCATCACCTGGCCGCGAAAAACGATCGGCTGCACGGTGAGGGCGCGGATGCCAAAATCGGCCATGAAATGAATGCGCTCTTGATAAACGAGATCGTTGAGCACATCCTGGACGAAAACAGGCTGCTGGGTACGCAAGGCCGTGTCGCCGGGCAAGCCGCTAAAACCCCGGGCAATGCGCTGGGCGTAGGCGTCCGAGAGGTTGTGAGCATGATATTGGACGATATTGTGGTCTTCCAGGCCTAACAAGTAAACGGCGCTGGCCCAGGCCTGCAACAGCTTTTCGGTGGTTGGCAGCAGCTTGGGCAGCAGTTCGTCCAGGTCGCGCATCTGGACGGAATCGGTGATGACGTGATTGAGCGACTGCAACTGCTCTTCGTACAGGCGCCAACGGGATGTGTCCTGCAGGCCGATCAAAATATGCTGCGGCCCGCCCTGCTCGTCGCCCACCAGGTCCACCCGCACCGACAGGTAGATCTTATGATCGTCTGGCAGCACATCATTGAACTCGGCAGAGAAATGGCCGCTTTGGAGCACGGCCTGGATGTAGGTGTGGATGAGCGGCTTTTGTTCGGGAGAGACCAGGTCGCGGATAAATTGGTCCTTCAGCTCTGCAACTGGCCGGCGGACCAGGTCAGAGGCGGCGGCATTGACATACAGGATTTGCCCGTCGGTATCGGTGATCAGCAAGCCATCTTGCATGTGGTCGACCCCGGCCTTGAGGACGGCTTGCTGGCGATGGGTATCGATGCTGGCAACGGCGTGGGCCAGGTTATCGGCAAGCTCTTGCAAGATGACCATCTCGGCGGAGTTCAAGGCCTCGGGGCGCGTGGCGAAGACCATGAGCACGCCCGAAGCCCGGCCGGCGTGGCGCATGGGAATGGCCGCGCAGGCTTTCAAACCGCAGGATAAGGCATCCTGGCGCCAGGGGGAAGCTTCGAGAAACTGGCCAAGATCGGCGTATAGAGACAGCTCTTGGGTGGATAATACCGCCTGCGCCGAGCTATCGGGGGCGCCTTGTCCCATATCGAGGGGGAATTGATCCAGCCAGCGCGGGTCTTGAGCAGCCCGCACAGCGGTCTTCAAGGAGGCATCTTCCGGGTCGAACAGGCCCACCCACACCATGTGATAATTGCGATATTCCACCAAGATTTCGCACACCTGGTGAAGAAGCTGGTCGGGTTCTTCGGAACGCAAGATCATCTGGTTGACCAGGGTCAGCATCTGGTAAAGGCTAAAATGGCGCCGGTCACGGGCTTCGAGCTGCATGATGGTGGTAAAAATATCCAGGGCCGGACGCTGGATAGAAGCCGTGCTGTCGGGAAGCACCCGGGCCGCGTTGGGAACGTAGAAGAATAAGATGGGCCACAAGGCAACGGCAGCCAAGATATGCGTGACCAGGCTGGATTTCAGTTCGCCGGCCCAGGCTGGCTGCCCAAAATGCAGGATGGTGGAAAAGACGAGCGAGTCGACGCACAAGGCCACCAGGATGGCCAGGGAGCAGGCCAGGCGGCTGGGATAACGCCGGCGCAGGTTGCTGACCAGCTGGTAGGTGATCACCAAGACGATGAAATCGAGCGTCAGGGCAATGATCGAGGCCATGATGCGAGTGGCAGGGATGCTGGACATGGAACCGACCGGCAAACCAACCATGCCGGGCGCGGGCTGGGGCAGCAGCTGCGACAGCTCGAAGACCAGGGCGGTCAGGATGACGCCGGCGAAAGCCGAACGAGCCTGGGTGGCCCCATGCACGATATAGATGATCAGCAGGCCCAACAATAGCACAGCCGGGATCAGGTTGGCCCCAATGGTAACATTCAGCCCGGAGGTGTTGGGAGAGGAAGGCTCGAGCATGCGCAGTTGGAAGGCAATGCCCAGGCCTCCCAGGACGGCGATCAACGGCAGCAGGCCAATGCGGTCGCTAAAACGATGCAGGAGCAAGAGCAAGCCTGCAAACAGCCAGATGACGACGATCAAGATCAACAGGTTCGTAAAGAAGGGCATACAAAGTCCTGTGAAGGGGTAAGGGCCATTCAGCAACCCCAAAGTAATTATACTTGTGATTGGATAAACGCAATTCCTCAAAATGGGGGCTGAGGGATGTTGGTCGGACTGCAGTCCGACCAACATCCCTCGGGAATCAGACCGCCAGAATTTTGGTTGACGGGTATGATAAAAAATGATAGAATTCAGCCGCTCCAGCCCCCATCGTCTAGAGGCCCAGGACGTGGCCCTCTCAAGGCCAAAACAGGAGTTCGAATCTCCTTGGGGGCACCTTATGTTAATGAGTTTAAGAGTTGAGAGGGTACTGGTTATTTCACCAGAAGTCGCCGGTACCCTTTTTTCTCACCGAAACCTGTTGTAATATGCAAGAGGGTGCCATGCCTGAGCTAAATGATTATGTAACCACAGAAGAAGCCTCCAAGATACTCACTTTCCATATTGAGCATGTGCGGCGTATGCTGCGCGAGGGGGATATCGAGGGGCTGAAAGTTGGCAAGACATGGTTGGTGCTGCGAGCATCCATCCAGAAATATCAGGATTTCACCAAGGATATGGGCAAGTACGACCCCAAGCGCGGCCGTAAGTAACAATCCAGCCAAACTACGCTTATTTCACTGCCACCGCAGAGGCCTGGCAAACGACTCGCTCTGCACAGGCTGTCTTGAGCACCCAGAATGCCCACGACCAAAACGTCCGTGCCGCATCCACGCAGGTCGACCCTACAACGCCAAAAACTGCCCCGGTTTTTAATGTGTATGCTATGATTAACGAAACAATAAGCCTATGGCGTATAGCTCGCTGCTTTCCACTAAATTTTTTGTCCCACCCGTTCGCTCCACGCTAATTTCTCGCCCACGCCTGCTCGAACGGCTGGCCCGTGGATTGGACGGACCTCTCACACTGATCTCCGCTCCTGCTGGCTACGGCAAGACGACACTATTCTCCGAGTGGCGCGCAGAACTTGGCGCCTCTACCCCTCTCGCCTGGCTTTCGCTCGATGTTGAAGATAACGACCCGCCCCGCTTTTACCAATATCTTGTGGCTTGCCTGGGCGCCATCCTGCCTGGGGTGGTGCAGGATGTTTTGCCACTGCTGAAATCCCCTGAACCGCCCCCCTATGAAGCTATCCTGACCCCCCTGGCTAATGCTCTGGCCGAAAACAAGCAGAACTTTGTGCTGGCCATTGACGATTACCATGTCATCGAGACGAGCGCCATCCACGCCGCGCTGACCTTCCTGATCGACCACCTGCCTCCCCATATGCACCTGGCCATCCTTTCCCGCACCGACCCGCCTCTGCCGCTTGCTCGCCTGCGGGCTCGCAACCACATTATCGAGATCCGCGAGGCTGATTTGCGCTTTACACCGGGTGAAGTTTCCGCATTCTTGAACGAAGGAATGGGATTGAGCCTCTCTGCTGAGGATCTTGCCGCCCTGGAGATGCGGACAGAAGGATGGATCGCGGGCCTACAATTGGCAGCTCTTTCAATGCAGGGCTGCAAAGACATTCACGGTTTCGTTTCGGCGTTCACCGGCAGCCATCACTATGTCATGGACTACCTGGCCGAAGAAGTGCTCAAACTTCAACCCAAGAAGGTGAGCGCCTTCTTGCTGCAGACCTCAGTCCTGGATCGCATGTGCGGATCGCTGTGCGAAGCCATTGTCGAAGCGGACACTGCCGGACCCATTGATGGGCAGGATACACTGGAAGCCTTGGAAGAGATGAACCTGTTTGTGATTCCCTTGGACGATGAACGGCGTTGGTATCGCTATCACCATCTCTTCTCGGACGTTCTCAGTAAGCGCCTGGAACACCAGTTTCCGCATATGCTTCCCGAGCTGCATCGTCGCGCTTCCCAGTGGTATGAGCAAAATGGGTTTATGGCTGAAGCTATCCAGCAGGCTATTGTGGCAGGAGACCAGGATCGCGCGGCTCAACTGATCGAACACAATGGTTGTTTTCTTCTCATCAGCGGTGAGGTGGCAACCCTTCTGAATTGGACCGGCGCCATAGATTTTCAATCAGAAAACCGTCCCTGGTTGGCCATTCAAAAAGCCTGGGCGCTCGCCCTCACCGGTAATCTGGACCAGATCGAGCAAACACTGCAAGCTCCCGAGCAACTGCTTTCTCCACTTGAACCTACCCCTGAGGTCAGGACAATGCTGGGAACCATTGCAGCGGCTCGAGCTTATTGTGCAAGCACTCAAGGGAACACTCATTTAGCTGCGGAATATGCTCAACAAGCGCTGAAGCTGCTGCCTGACTGCAGCTCCATCTCTCAAAGCATACGAAGTGTAGCAACTTCAATCCTCGGTGATGCCAGTTGGATCAATGGAAATTTGGAGGAGGCTATCCGTGCCTACACCGAAGCAATGCGCATCGGTCGAGAGGCCAACAACCTTCACATGGTTATCATTGCCAATTCCAATCTCGCGGATCTTTTGATGGAACAGGGGCAGATCCAGCGGGCAGCCATCACATATACCAAATCCTTGCAAATGGCAGTTCGCCCGGATGGGCAAAGATCGCCATTGGCCGGAAAGATCTGCGCCGGTTTGGGCAGATTGTCTTATGAATGCAACCAATTGAAAGATGCGGATCAGTACATTCGCCAGTGTATCGATCTTTGCCAAAAATGGGGGGATTTTGATCTTCAAGCTGGCGCCTACGCAATGCTGGCGCGACTGGAGCAAGCGCAGGGCAATCCGAAAGAAGCCCAAGAAGCAATGAGAATCGCGGAGCAATTAGCCAGCGAGTACCCTCTTTCTCCCCAGCGGTCTATCCTGGTGATGTCAGATCTGGCGCGCCTGCGGCTGGCCCAAGGAAATCTAGAGAGGCTATCTCAACTCGTTCAAAAGAGCGGTTTAGCGATTGAGGATGAAATTCCCTATCAGCGAGAGCCCGAATATATTATCCTGCTGCGGATGCTTCTGGCCCAAAGCGATCATCAGGCTGCCCTGGCGCTATCCGAGCGATTGCTTCAACAAGCAGAGACAGCCGGGCAGATGGGATTGGTAGTCGAAATCCTGATCCTCCAAGCGCTTGCTTTCCAGGGGAGGAAAGAAACAGAGCGCGCCCTGGCGGCTTTGGAAAGAGCTCTCTCGCTGGCCCAGCCGGAGGGGTATGTACGCATGTTCCTGGACGAAGGCGAACCGATGACGAGATTACTTTGCCAGGTTCAGTCACGTCAGGTTGGGAGCGGTTATGCGGCGGTGCTGCTTTCCAAGATCGGCAAAATCTCTGCTATGACACAACCCTCCATGCAGCTCTTAATCGAGCCCTTGACAGCGCGTGAAGTGGAGGTTCTGAAGCTCATCAATACTGGTAGTTCCAATCAGGATATTGCCGAGCAATTGGTTATCTCCATCCCCACCGTGAAGCGTCATATCAGCAATATTTATACCAAGCTGGGAGTAAAAAGCAGGACCCAGGCTATTGCCATCGCAAAAGAGCTTAGACTCTTCGAGTGAGCAGTAGGGTGAGGATGAGCGTGAAGCAGTGCTTTGGCGCCGCTTCACGCTCATCCTTTTAATTTAATTCCCCAATAAATACAACCCCAGATACAACCTTCGGACGATGCTGCCGCGCGGGTAAACTGCTATATTTGAAACATGGCAAACAAAGAAAATGGAAACGAGAACGAGAATACGAGCATCCTTTCCACTGGATTTTTCGAGATCCATGTCAAAGGTCATCTCGATGAGAGCTGGTCGGATTGGTTGGAAGGTCTGGAGGTGAAATTATTAAATAGCGGAGAAATGATCCTTTTCGGGCACATCGGAGACCAGGCCGCTCTGATGGGCATCCTAAACAAATTATACAGGCTGAACCTGACTTTGCTCTCGTTGAACAAAGTCGAGCAAAAGAAATGATGTCGAAAAAATAATCACGAAGGAGATTTAAGAAATGAAAAACACAAATCAGTTCAATCCCGATCTCGGAAACATCGCATGGAGCGCATTCGCCATCGAGAAGCTCCACAACTGCGCAGATTGCCCCATCCGGCGCTTGGCGATCAAACGGCCGCAGTCGCTTTTCGCCCGGCTTCACATCTGGCATAAGACCTGGTGGCCGGGCTGGAAGGCCCACCAGGCGAGGGCGTGCGCCTATAACGCCATGCCAAAGACTCAACCGTAAAAAAACCATTCAAAACCAGACAACCCATATTCGGAGAAAAAAATGGAAAACACACGCAAGTTAAACCCTGATCTCGGCACGATCGCATGGGGCGCCTTCTTTATCTTGTGGGGAATCACTGAAATTTTCCCATCCCTGCCGGAGGGCACGGGCGCAATCGGCATCGGCGCCATCCTGGTCGGCATCAACCTGGCCCGGTTATGGAAAGGGGAGTCCCTCGGCGGTTTTACAACCACGTTCGGCGCCCTGGCGCTCCTGCTGGGCGCTCTGCAACTGGCGCGCCCTTACCTGCACCTGTCGTTCGAACTCCCGATCTTCGCCATCCTGCTGTTGGCGCTGGGATTGATCCTGCTGGGCAGTGCACTGAGAGGGAGCAAAAATCATGGATAGAACACTGCAAGGGTATTCACTGGCAGAGGGACACAGCAAGCGTGTCCCTCTCGCCAGGGGGATTGCATGGGGTTTCCTCGGAGGCCTGGCCGGCACGATGGTTATGGACATCCTGCTCATGGGAGTCCTGCTGGCGCTCAGGCAACCAGCTTTGATGTGCTTTTCCATCGTCGGAGATACGGTTTCAAGTTTCCTGGTGTTGTTCGGCGCGCAGATCGCAGGCGGCGTTCCAACAGGCGTGGTTACGCACTATGTGATCGGTCCGCTGGTCGGCGTACTCTTTGGAGCAGTCATGGCGATGTTCCCTGCTCTTCGAGATGGCACTCTGAAAAAGATCACGATCGCTGCATTTGTGTATGTGGAGATCCTGAGCCAGCCGCTCCTTGCAACGACACCCATCCTGCTGAAGATGAAGGCGCCTGCGACCTTGCAATGGTTCGGTGGATCCTTCGTCATGCACCTGATCCTGAGCATTGTTCTTGGCGTAATCGTGGGGTACGGGCTACGGCCAGCGCCCCTGGCGACCCAAAGGAGGGCCCAATGAAAGTCCTGACCGTATTTGCTAACCCTAATCCCAAGTCCTTCTGCCATGCCATTCTGAGGCAGTTCACCAAAGGGCTTGAGGAAGCCGGCCACACCAGTGAAGTGATTGACCTGTATGCCATCCGCTTCAACCCGGTCTTTCACACGCAGGATTTTGCCAGCTATGTGCACGAAAGCATGCCGCTGGAAATCCTCGATGATATGAACCTGAAGCAGCATGTGCTCGACACCGCAGGAGGTCCGATCCAGCGGTTCGTTGCCTCGCTCTGGCTGCGGAACAAGGATTCCCGGGCAGTGGCGAAATTCATCCATGCTCAAAGACCCAAGGATGTGATCGAACAATGGAAGAAGGTGGAAAGCACACAGGGTCTCGCCTTTATTTCGCCGGTCTTCTGGTGCCACTTTCCTGCGATCATGAAGGGCTGGTTCGAGCGGGTCTTCTCTTACGGTGACGCGTATGCCCTGACGTCGGTGGGCTGGCGCGGGGAAATGAAAGGCCGGGTCCCGCTCCTACAGCATGAAAAGGCCCTGATCATCAACACTACGCTTTTTAGCGAAAAGGATTATAAATCCACCCTGGAAGCGCCGATGACCCACATCATCGACGACTGGGGATTGCGGTACCCAGGGGTCAAAAAAGTTGAGCATGTTTATTTCTATCAGGTGTCTGCAACTGACGATGAGACCAGGCGCGGCTACCTGGAACGGGCTTACCAACTGGGCAAGGATTTTGCCCATTAATCTTGAGAGGAGAATCTGAAAATGGCTAAAACATCCTGGTGGAAAGGTACCCGTGGCGAGTGGTACGTGGTTGCGCAGATCGCCTTACTCGTGCTGGTCTTCTTTGGACCGCAGAATATCTTGGCATGGCCAAGCTGGACACCCCCCTTTACCTGGCTAAGTTCGATTGGGGGCGGCGCTATCCTGTTGGCAGGCATTCTTCTGCTCGCAGTTGCGATATTCCGGCTGGGATCGAATTTGACCACCGTCCCCTACCCCAAAGACGAAGGAACGCTGATCGAAACCGGCCCATACCAGTTGGTACGCCACCCAATGTACTGCGGCGGAATACTGATCGCCTTTGGATGGGCCATCCTGGTCCATGGCTGGCTTACGCTCGGTTACGCCATCATCATGCTGGTGTTCTTCGATGTCAAATCCCGTCGGGAAGAACAATGGTTGAAGGCAAAATTCTCCGGCTATGGTGAGTATCAAAAGCGTGTACGGAAATTGATCCCATTTGTATACTAGCGTTCTCCCCTTTTGGGACGTTGTCAAAGAAATTGGAGGAATCAAGACAAGTCAAGATATAATTTATTCGGGCGAGCATGATTGCAGCAGGAAGTGATCCGCTTCGTGATAGTGCTGCTGAATATGATTGATGGAGTGTCACATGAAAAAAGAAAAATATCCAATATTGGAATTTGATGATACCCAAGTGGCAAAAATTGAGCCATCCTTTTTTCATAAAAAAAATGACGGGTATGAATATTGTGTGATTACCTTTTTTCGTGAAGTTCTTGATAACATGGAAAAGAAGGGATTGATAAAGGTAGTCAAACTATTGAATTGCGAGACAATGGATGTTCCAATCTATGAAATGGAGTACATGGGGAAGAAGATTCATTTATCCTTGGGATATGTGGGTGCGGCCGGATCTGCTGCTTTCCTGGAAGAGTTAATTGCCTATGGATTCAATAAATTTATCGTCTGCGGTGGCGCGGGTGTACTGAGGAAAGATATCGCCGTAGGGCATCTGATTATTCCAATTTCAGCAATACGAGATGAAGGCGTTTCTTATCATTACCTTGCACCAGCCAGAGAAATTGAATGCAACCCTGAAGTAATTGGAAAGATCGAAGAAGAATTAAATAAATACAAGATCGATTACATAAAAGCAAAAACCTGGACTACCGATTCGTTTTATAGAGAGACAGAGAAAAAAATAGACCTTCGAAAATCGGAGGGTTGCGTCACAGTGGAGATGGAAGCGGCAGCTTTTTTTGCCGTGGCCAAGTTTAGAAATATAAAATTAGGCCAGATATTATATGGTGGGGATGACCTGAGTGCTGTGGCGTGGGATAGTAGAAAATGGCATAATAGAACTGAAATTCGGGAAAATCTTATAGAAATTTCGATCAGAATTTGTTTTTCGTTGTGATTAGAATAAAGAGGACTTCCTGACAGTAGGAGCCCGAGACGGGAGGTTAGAACATGAGCGAACAAGCCCCACAACGCAGCCTGGAATTGTTTAGATCAGGTTTTTTCTGTGCAGAGAGTGTGCTGCTGGCGATAGCGGAAAGCCAGGGTATCCAATCAGATTTGATTCCCAGAATTGCAACCGGCTTTTGCAGTGGCATTTCTCGTACAGGTGGCATGTGTGGAGCTGTTAGCGGGGCAATTATGGGTATCAATCTCGCAGCTGGCAGAAATTCACCGGCTGAATCGCTCGAGATAAGCTATACCCTCACTCAAGAATTGATCAGCCGTTTTGAAAGGCAATTTGGTTCTATCAATTGCCGCCAATTGATTGGTTGCGACCTGGCCACCGAGGCAGGACAACGATATTTCATGGAAAATCACCTCATGGAACGTTGTCTGCAATATGCTGAGGATGCAACAAGGATGGCGGTGTCACTTATCACTGAATCGCATTCTTCATGAACCACCTAATCGGCGCTCCGGCGGTGGTGCTGCTTCGCTCATCCTGCAGACTGGGATCAAATTCCTTTCACGCTACAAACAGCCGCTTTTTCAACCAGATGGGAGTGGCCAGAAACAAGATCAAAGGTGCAAGAGCTATAGCACCTTCTCGTCTTTGTATTATCCGTTCCATGTTGAGCATGTTCGCCGCATGCTGCGCGAAGGTGATCTGCAAGGCGCAAAAATGGGCAAGACATGGCTTGTGTTGAAGGCATCTGTAGAGAAATATCAGCAAGATACCAAGGGCCTGGGGAAATACGATCCCAAGCGCGGCCGAAGGTAAACCCCGGGCAACCTCACAAGTATTTCCAATTCATCCATTGTTCTCATCCCCAGTAATAGTTATGGCTGATTATCCAGCCTGACCAAGCTTGTTCTTTCCCCAATTCCTTCCAATCGAATAACCCTGCTCTAAAAGTCGAGAGGGTCTATCATCTTGACCGTTGATTTATTATCTGCTATCCTATTGTATAATACAACTTGTTTTTATAAGCAATAGGTTAGCCAGATGAAAAACCTTCTCCTCACCTTGCTCGCATTGACCGGCATCGCCGCGATCATGATCTCGCTCATAACAACCCAAACGATGGCCCAGGCCAGTCTGACCCAGGCTGCCGCAAATGCCGCCCAGGCATCCACCAACCTGGCTGCCCAATGCCTGGCTGGATTGATGGTGGTTATTGCCTTACTGGCTGGAACAGCGATAGGAGCGGCAGTCGTAGCATTCCGCTGGCAGCGCCAGACACAATCACTCATCCAGGCGCCATCCCAAAAGTGGATCTCTGGTCCTGATGCACACTGGGAGCGAAATCTCCCAACTGACGCACAAGCTTCTCTGCGCAGCCAGCCCATTTTTCTGATCAGTAGTCAACCTACCCATTCACCCCTACCCCAGCCGCCCCAAGAAACACCAGAAACCCTGGTGGAAGAGGAGGTAGATTCTTTTCAAGGGTGGGGCTTCTAACCCGTGGTAAGGTGGTAAGAGTGGTAAGAATGATCTCCACGCAGATATTACTGGTGATACTTGGCTTCTTGGCATTGACAGCCTGTGTCCCAACCAATACAGCATTGAGCGGACTGGCCACACCGATTCCGCCTTATGTTGCAACAGACCAGGCATCCGCTTTACAGGCCCGCTCAACGGTACAGGCCGGGCAAGCTCAGGCGGCCGAACTCGCTGTTCGTTCCACCCAGGTTGCCATGAACCTCACGGAAGCCGCCGCCACCGAGTCGGCCTTTGTCCGCCAAACCCAGCGAGCTATCACTGCCACGGCAAATGCCCAAGCGCTGGCTGCCATCGCCACCCAGGGGCAGCGGGAAGCAAATGCAACTGCAACTCGGGAAACATATGAAGTAACTGCCACAGCAGAGGCCTGGCAGGTGACTCGCTCAGCACAGGCTGTTTTGAGCACCCAAAGTGCCCACGACCAAAACATCCGTGCCACATCCACGCAGTTCGCGTTAAACGAGTTGGAACGCCAGGATCAAATCCAGGCCCAAACCCTTCAACTGCGCGCCTGGAGTATGCCAACCGGACTCTTACTCGTGGGAATTCTGGTTGTCGTTCTTACGCTCAAATCCTGGCCTGTCATCCTAACCCGCCTGGGCGTGGTCCGCTGGGGGCCGAATGGCAAGCCCTATTTCACGTTTCACACCGATGATGGTGGGATTGCCGTGGTAGATATGGGGCGATCCAATGGGCCTGCCCTGAAAATTGAACCGACCGGTCAACTCGCCGCGCCCATCCAGGTCACTGACCAGGTCATTGGACGCGCCCAGGCTGGTGAACTGATGCTAGCCGCAAACACTTTTCCTCACGCCTCCCCGGAACACCGGCGGCAGGCCATGCAGCAAGCGCTGAAAGCCGGCGCTTCACCCCAACCTACTCAGGCCTTGCCAGCCGGAGAGATCATTGACGCAGAAATCCAGGTACTTCCAGCCAATGATGTGCGGGTTCGCCCAATATTGGATGAGATTGAGCCCCGTTTGCTATCCGAACACAATGGACAGGGATGAAAGGAGCATAACCATGAGTCTGGGCAATTACATGCCGGCAGCCAAACTATGCACTGAAATTATTACCCGCGGCTTGGTCCAGCGTGGCCTCGAGCCGTTGTTCCAAACCATTGGAATATCCGAACGCAACGGCTTCGTGTGGCTGATCATGTTTCTCGATGTGCCAAAACTGAGTGGAAAACTTGAGACCTACGCAGCACCCGATACCCTGCACCATCTAAAAACACTGCTGCGCGGCAAGCCAATCTTTTTATCTAACAGCACAGGGCTGCGATACATTGTGCTGCTTTCCAACCCGCCGCGCCTGCCGGATACCGTCAGCTATCCTGACGATCTCGAACGGGATGTCTTTATGTTGGGTGAAAGCTATTTTGGGCCGATCCTGCTTTCAGGAATGCGGAACTGCATCATCACCGGCGAGCCCGGCAGCGGCAAGAGCACATTCCTGGAGCTGCTGGCCTTGACTGCTCACCAACACCAATGGCTGCTCTTCGGCTGCGACCCCGAACGCGCCACGTTCTCTGAGGCCTGGGAAAGCATCACCGCTGCTCCCATCGCAGAATCGCCAACCGAGCTCATTGAACTGATCGAGCTGGTTCACGCTGAGATGGCCCGCCGCAAAGCGCTCTTTCAGGAATCTGCTGGCGTCAGCCTTGGACCGGCCGATTTGAAGGAATACAACAGGCGCGCCATCCAGCCGCTGAAACGCGTGATCGTGGTGATTGACGAAGCCAACTCTTATTTCGACAACAAAATGATTGTGGCTGGCCTTGAAGATATCAGCCGCCGGGGGCGGAAATGGGGCGTCATTTTGGTGCTCGCCGCGCACTCGTGGCGCGCCGCCGATGTTTCACGCAGCCTTTCTGCAATGTTCCCATATCGAGTTTCGTTCCGGGTGGCTGACGACACCAGCGGTTCGGTAGTGCTTGGCTCAAAAAACTGGGGCAAGACCGCCATGAACCTGCAGCAGCCCGGACGGGGTGTGATTCGCCTGGATGGTCGCTACCAAATCTTTCAGGCCTGCCGCCTGACCCTCGAGCAGAAACTGGCGCATCTGCATCCGTTTATCGAGCCAGAACCTTTTGATAAGATAGAGCTTGCCCTGGTACAGTATGCCTTGCATAACCTGGATGGCCGTTTCATTGTCAACCGGCTGGCAGAAGCTATGCAAGGGCAGGGCATCACCCACCACCAGGTGCAGAAGACAGCCGAGCAGTTCGAGCGCCGCGGCTGGCTGACGAAGCCTGCCCATGCCACTGATCCCCGCCGTATCACCCCCGAATTGGCCCGCCTGGTCGGTGCACCTCGTACAGGCGTACAGGCCGTACAGGTGCGTACAGGTGCAGCTATCCCCATTCAGGATCCCGTACAGGTCGGATGCGCATAATTCCAACGTGCGCAGATTTCCTGCGCACAGCCACCCTCTTAATATGCGCAGTGAATCTGCGCACAAGCATAAGGAGAAAATCATGATCCAAATCCTAAAAATCGCCATAGACCCCGGCTTTGGCAGCATCAAAGTAGCAATTGTGGTCAACGGCAAAATCCTGACCATCACCCTCCCCTCGCTGGTTGGAATGGGCGAGACTGAGCTGGGCATGCTGCATGCCCAGCTTTTCCATCATCCGGAGCGAGGCAGCGTTCTCTGCATGAGAGAAAGCCACGACCCGGTGCGCCTGGAGCTCAGCGAAGGCAAACTCCAGCAGGCATTTGGCTGCTTCTGTGGCAATCCCCCTACCCCAATCCTGGGGGTGCATTGCCCAGCCGACTTCCCATTCGCGGATCGAATCGTTCAGCAGCGCCAGGGTAATCCGCCCGCGCACATCATCACATGGTTGGATTGTCACAGCCAAACGGTAGCGAGTGCGCTGGGGCTGCAAAGCATCCCGTTGGGCTTTTTGCAGGTATTCCCTTGTTCTTTCCTCGCTCGGGCTGGTCGTTTCGTAGTGGTACGTTTCCGGGCGCGCCTCGAGTTCGCGGAAGGAGCCGAAATCGGTCTCGCAAAACTCGCGCAGGATCAGACGTGGGGTTAACAGTCTCATAAGTTCTCGCAGTTATTCTATCAAAAGGTATTGGTAGCGCTTGATAAAGTCGTTGCCATCCAGCGTGAAGGCATGCCGGACAGCCGCCAGGCCATATGTGCGCTCGATACGCCGCAGCAGCTCACAGCCAATGCGGTAGGTCAGACGCATATTGCTAAAACAAATCTCAAGGTATTCATCTCGCGACAGAGGTTGTTCCCCAGTTAACAGGTTCATAGCATGCCAGTATGCCTGTTGGTGGATTTCCAATTGGGGCGGGTCGAATAAAACCCGATAGTCACGCTCGTCCAGAGCCCCCAGCTTCTCTCTCATGCGCAGCGGCGCATATACGGCAAAGCCTTCGTTTTGCGTCCATAAGTTGAAATAGGAGCGCCATTCCGCCGGCGTGCGCACCTCTGGCAGCGTAGGGAGGCGATGGCAGCGCTCGTAGATCACATGCACACTCTCATGGACGGCATAAAACAGAAATTCCGGCGGCGCATCCAGATAGGCTGCACAGTTGAGGTTCATGCAAACCAAACCGTCCAGGCCAATGCCCATGTCGTATCCAAGGAGTGGATATATGGTGATGTTCAGGGATTTACCTGGAAACAAATACAGCAATTCGGCCTCGATGGTAGCACACCACTCTGCCTGGCGCGCATCAAGGAGATCCAGCAGCGTCATAATACGGGGGAGATTATCTTTGAACCTCTTCAGACCATAGAATGGGGACGGCTTACCTGCCAGGGCATTTTCTACATCCTGGACAGTAATGCCGCCCCCAAACATCTGGGCATGCCGGGATACTGTCTTGTAAGTCGGATGGTTGAGCACTTGCCTAAGCGGGGCTTGCCCGTTCAGGTATGCCAGGAATTGCTGTGCACCGCTGAAATCAAATTGCATGGTTATGGCTCGATTTGCGCCAACACGTTCTTCACTAGTGGCGCCAGGCTGCCGCGAATATCGTCCCAATCGTGCTCAATGGTCACAAAAACCGTCCCTGGGGCAAGGCTGAGACTCTTCACACCAAAAGCCACCCCGTTGGGCCACTGCTCACCGGCGCCAACCACTTTCATCTGCACAGAGGCAAAAGCCAGAGCCAGCGGGTCGAGCAAAGCCGTCTTATAATAGGGGGCAGCTTTTGCTGTCTGGCCGCCGTGCGCCACCAGGCCAATCGGTTTTTGGTGAACGATCGTATGATACTCTTGATCCTGGCACCAGTTCAGATAACAAATCTCCTCCAGCTTTTCCAGGAGCATCATCAGCTTGGAGGGCAGGGGGGCGTAGTGTGGGCAAACCACAAAAACTGCGTCGGCCTCGGCCAGGTGCTGATAGATCTGGTTAAAGGCAGTATCACGCACGCACTGCCCGGCTTCGATGCATTTGCCGCACATCCGGCAGGGTTTCATCTCATAATCAATCAGGGGCAGGATCGTGACCTGGGCATCACCTTCGGCTTGCGCCAAATCCCGGATCAGCTCACAAGCTCGGGTGGAGGCGCTGTGTTCCCGCGCTGGTCCTATGTTAGAGGCAGAGATACATACTATTTTCATTGCCAGATCCTCAAACTGATTCAATTGTAACGCTTGGATGTATTGGGCGAAATTCACTTCGGAGGATGGAATACGACTCAAAATCACACCATTGGCCTTTTTGCAGCGCATAATGCCGTAAAACGCCCTCATGCTTCATCCCACACTTTACCAGCATGCGGCAGGCAGAAGCATTGCCTGTGATTGCCAGACCCTGAATGCGTTGCAGCCCTAAATCGGTAAAGCATAAGGCGAGTACTGCCTGCAGCGCTTCGCGGCCTAACCCCTGCCCCCAATATTGGGGGTGCAACACAACTCCAATATCGGACTTCAAATGGTGGGTGTCAATTTCCATCAAGTGAATGGCGCCGATCAATCTATGTTCCTGCGCCAACTCGATTCCCCATGGCCCATCAGTGCCGCTCCGGTATCCAGCCAGCACACTATCCATGTAGGCTTGGGTTTCGTCCAGGGATGCGTGCGGCCCCCAGCGTAAGTACCGTGTTACCTGTGGGTCGCTGGCGAAAGCGAAATAATCTCTGTCATCTTCCTTGCGGAGTTCCCGAAGAAGCAGGCGTGGGGTTTTGAGCAAGGGGAGTTGCTGGTAAAACGCAGTAACATTCATGTGTGCCTTCTTAATCTTACCTAAAAATCGCTATCAGGAGTTCAAGACTACCCACGGTGTTTAATAACCAGTGTATTGCCACGCCGATGTGTAAGTTCCGTTCCCGGTTTACAATGTAAACCAGCGGCAGAACCGCCAGAAAACGGGTGATCAACTGCCAGGGAGACCAGAAATGATAGAAGGCGAATAAAAAGGCAGCCACCACTGGCGCCCATTTTTCATCCAGGACAGGCGCGGGAGTAAGAAACCGCGAAAATAAAGTTCCTCCACATACGGTCCCAAAATACCGGTGAGGAGAAAAATCCCCAGCCAGTTGATGAACTGGCTGGTTTTGCTGTAAATGCTCAAATCCTCGGTAATGAAAAACCAACCGGGCAGCCAGGTAAACAGGGTCAGCAGAGCCTTATCCAGGGGACTGAACACGGCAAAACACAACACTGCCCCCACCAGCGCGGCAAGTGTCAGCCAGGCAAAGCGAGCCGGGGGTGTTTTTTCGCGATTGAGGATGATCCCATCTAGAGAATCTACCATTGCGTTTTTTCCCTTGCCAGTACAGGATACCCAACTCCAATGGAACCAGCACCAATAGAACAGCCAGGGAAATGCCCATCGCCGAGGGTAAACCCGCGTTGCGTAAGAAAGGCGTGATGAGAACATAGCCAGCGAGGATAACAACCCCTGGCAAGAGATGATAAGCAACCGTCGCACGAAAACTCATAGCGATGTATTCTTGTTCAGCGTGTCGTAGCCGGCAACCGGTAGCTGTTTCAGCGCAGCTAATCCGATGATAATCAATCCGATTGGGATCCAGCCGGCCAGGCCAATCGGGGAACCAGCCAGGGCGGTATCAAAACCGGGTTGCAGGAAGAAGAAGATCAGGCCGGCCACCGCGTTGAACGCGCCGTGACCAAGCGCAGGCGCCCAGGGGCTGCGTGTCTTCAGGGCAAGCCAGGAGAGCAGGGTTCCCAGCAGGGTGAAACCCACCAGCCCTACGAAAACCCCCAGGTAGGGGTGCTGTGGGAAGTTATAGCCATACAACAGAGTGGTAGGAGCGTGCCAGACACCCCAGATCAGACCGCTGAGCAAAATGGCCTTCCATTGACCGAGCGGCATGAGCTTGGGCAACAGGAAGCCGCGCCAGCCCAATTCTTCACCCATGGCAAAGAGCAGGTTGATGAACGGGGCCAGCACCAGGGCAAAGGCAGTCTGTGCTAAGACTAAAATCTCAACTGGGGGCAAGGTGGTCTGCGCCGGAAGGTTGGCCACGGATTCACGAACAAAGGTGAAATTGGGGTCAAAGGAACCTGTCCCCAGCAGGATGCTTGCGCCGATTGTGGCAAACGTAATCAGGGGAGGAAGGAACCAGGCTGCCAGATAGTAACGTTTTGCTCCAAGTGTGTTCAGGCGCAAGGTTTTAATGACGGGCTGTTTTTCGACCACGCGGGTGGCGATGATCGCGCCCAGGCCTGGCGCCCACATGGCCAGCGCAAAGAAGATTTGCATGGTGAGGGTGTAGGTTTCAGGGGCGTTTTTGAAAGCCAGCGGCAGGCAGAATAAAATCCAGGCGCCGCCAAAGGCAATGAACAGGAAGGTGATTAGCGACTTGCGATTCATATTGGATCCTTTCGTTAGATCTTTTTGCCCATATACAGGTTGGTCACGGAATACCCCATCTTTTCGTACAGGGCAATCGCCGTGGTGTTATGCGCAAAGACATGCAGGCTAACGCTTTCTACGTTCATTTCGCCCAGCTTTTTATCCAGCGCCTGCAAAGCCTGCTTGCCAAAGCCTTGGCCTCGGAACTGCGGCTCGATGACGAAGTCGCATATAAAAGCGCGCCGGCGCGGTTCATCCATCTTGATCTGCACCCACAGCACACCCAGCTTCTGATGGGTTTGTTCATCCAGAATAGTAAAGACAAACTGGTCTTTTGTTCGCGGCCCATCTGGCAGCAGGCTCATAAATTCGGCGCGTGACTTTTCGAGCGCTTCTTCGGCCAGCCAGTTACCGCTCTTAACCTTGTCCTGGGCGTACTCAACGATTTCGTGCTCCAGGAAAGCCTCAAAATCATCCTGTTCAATCGGGATCAATGTAACCATCTTTTTTTCTCCTTATACCAGGCTCAAAACGAGCAATCCGAAAATGTCGCCCAACAAGTGCGCCAGCCACACAACCCACAAGTTGTTGCGCCGGGCAAAAATCATACCATACAGGATCGAGTCAATCACGATCAAACCAACATCCGCGGCAACAATAAAGGCCGGCCCTGGAGCAAAGTGCGCCAGGCCAAACAGGAGCGAGGCTATTCCTATCGCAGCCGGCACGCCAACAAACGGCGCCAGTCTCCCCTGGATCAACGTACGGTAGGTCATCTCTTCGCCCAACAGAGACACGGCCAAGAGCGGCAGCAGCATGCCCCAGCTCATGCCGGCATCAAATGGCAGCCTTGCCTGGACATGCGCCAGGTAGGCCGGAAAATAAGCCCTGGCGAACAGCGCTGTCACTGGCTGGATCACGAACCCCAGTAAGACAAATAAAACCCAGTTCGCCCGCAAATCTGCCCAGAAGGTGCTTCGTATAAAACCCAAATCGCTCCAGGTGCGTTTACGCATGCTCCGCTCGATCAGCAGATAGGCGACGGGAATCAAGGCAAAGAGAGTCTTGGTCGCAGGAAGGAACCACATTCCCAACAGGGTGGTAGCAGTGACGAGGATGGTTTCGAGCAGGATGGATCTGTTCTTCATGGAGTCTCCTTTTTCCAAATGCATTAATTCTGAGAGAGACAGGTTTTTGCCGTTCCAGACATTTTCCAGAGCAGGATCACTGCACCGATGAGCAGCCCACTCATACCGATCAGACCGGTGGGTGTGGGGCCCAGCAGCGGGCTGACACTCAGAAAGGACACGAAGGCTGCCATTTCACCGATCACGTTCGACGCGCCGTGCAAGAGGACTGCGGGCAGGATGCTATTGGCCTGGATGGTGACGTAGGCCAACCATGTGCCGAGGACAACGCAAACCAGGGTCATCATCAAGATGCCAGTGAGCGGCGCTCCCCAGTAGTCTGAGCTATAGTTGAAGCCGAAGTAGATCAACGGGGCGTGCGCCAACCCCCACAGCAAGCCGTGGAGCAGAACGGCTTTGCGCGGGCTGGTGAGTTTCAGCAGGAGGGGCAGCAGGTAGCCGCGCCAGCCGATCTCCTCGCCGAGGGCAAAGAGGTGAACCGGTAGAACCAGCGGCGAAAGCACGATGAACGCCAGCCCGATCAGAATGACCGTCTGGACCGTGAAGTGGATGGTTTTGGGCGCCCCATACTGGCCGTACTGGGCCACCAGGTTGCGGGCGGTCAGGTCCAGGTCTTGCGGGAAGAGGCTGAAATACAGCAGTCCGCCGAGGAAGATGGCGACGCCGGGCAGGCATGCCGCGAACAAGTAAGTCTTCCAGTTCTTACGGAAATTCGGCTTGAGGTGCCACGGCGACTTATCTTTGGTGATGACCCTTGTCAGGATGGTTGCCAGAACGGGCAGCACGCTGAAAAGGCTCCACAGTACCGTGTAGGCGCCAGGCAGGGCAAGCGCAGCCAGCCAGAGCAGCAGCAGGAAACCATAAAGGGTTGCCAGGTAAAGGGCGACGCGTTGTTTGAGGAGGGCTGTTTCCATGGGGTTGGTCTCCGAAAAACTCAGGCTTCCAGGCCGAACAAATCTTTGAAAGAATTGTGCTGGCGGTGAAGCAGCCAGGTTACAAGCAAGCCAAACACGAAAGTAGATGATGCGGTTTCGACCAGGTGGCTCAGCCGCACGCTGGCGATGGGTATCAACGGGTTGGCGATGATGTGGGCAATATTTTGCGGGAAGCTGAGCATCGCGCCGACCAGCAAAGCGGTCCACCAGACGTTGACTTTCGAACCACGGATGATCGGCAGGGTGCACAACATCCACAACAGTCCGCGCAGCAGTTGGAAGGGGAACAGGTTGGAACCGTCTTGCAGAGTTGCCAATGAATGCTTCCAAAAGGGCACGATCTCGCCGGGTGCGCCGTAAAAAGCGCGCAGTTCGGGGTTCTGCCATGCGATGAAGTAGCCGGCGCTCCAGTAAAGGATCACATAAATCACGGCGATGAGCGCAGCTTTCCAAATCCATTGTGTGACGGGCATGACCAATGCTGAGGTAGGTGCGTCCTCCTTTTGTATTTTGCCTTTGCCCAGGATCAGGATGGCCAGCGGGATGGCAATGAAGCAGAGCGGGATACGCATCAGAAACAGCAGCGGGAGCACGTCTAGGCCCACGGTGAGATCGGAAAGGAAATACCAGGTCTCGATCTGCATCATAAAGGCGGTCGCGCCATAGTAGGCCAGGGGCAGCATCAAAAACAGCTTCCGGCCGCCCCAGCGCGATGTCAGGATCAGAGCCGAGATGGTGAGGGTCTCGACCAGGCAGATGATCAGCAGGCCGGTCACATCAGACACCAGGCCGGGTTCTGATTCGGCTGCGGGGAGTTTGCCCACCATGATACTGGAACCAAGCGTATAAAATACGCTGACCAAAACAAAGACCAGAGCGATGCGCAAGACAGATGCGATGAACTTTTTGAATGACATATTATTTTTTCCTTTCAGATCTTCTTCTGAGCTTGATTTTGAACACAGGGTCTGATCTTGCCTCGGACCGTTTCTCCTTGTGTCACCTTCAGTGTAATCGGCATAAGACAAAAAAGCCCCGCACATTTGTGTGGGGTTTTCAGAAAAGGAATGTGGTTTTATACCAGGATGTTCAGCATGCCCCAGGTGCAGGCACGCCAAGTTGGCATCCATTTCCAAAGTTCGCGCCCATCAACACAAAGTGCTGTCAACGTAGCGCATTGAATAATAAAGATAAGGAGCGAAATATTTGCTCCAGAAGTGACTTCCAGCGATATTTGCGGTTTCATGTTCGACAAATATACGTTCATAACCCTTTTGCTGTGACCAGTGAATGGCGCATTGCAACAAGGCTTTTCCAATCCCTTGACCATGTGCTCCCGGCCGTGTGAACGCAGACTTGATCTGGGCTGTCTTCGTCTTCTGAAGGAGAAAACCTTCTCCTCCGAGGGTGGATTCCCCAGCGATCAGGTAGGCACATGGCTCATCTTGTTCATAAGCAACAAAAAACACATCCCCGCTCAGTGCGTGTGCTTCCAGATCAGCCAGGGCAGATTGGCGATCTATCGAGCGTGAGAGGAAAGTCGGGGAATGGGGATAATAGTGAATATGCTCGATGTGCAGGGTGAGCAGTTTGCTGACCTCTTGGTCAATTTTGATGGATGGGTCTTGCTCTGTAGCAACGGCAGAACAGTCGCGCAACCGTTCCGCAACGAGCGCCCCAAATCCCATTTGATAGAGCATCTCTTGAAGGAGCGCATCATGCGCAAAGTGGCCCAGCAGGTGGAGATGGCAGCCCTGGTTAACCCATTCCTGTGCCAAGGATTGATACATTTTTTGATACAGCGCCTGTTTCCCGGTTGCGATGGCAGCATGACCATACTCTGGAACAATCGCTGCCCGTTGCCCTTTCCATGTGAATTGAGCACCCGTGACCATGAAAGCCAGCAACCGGCCTTGTTCGACCACCGCGATACTCGGATTGTCAAGTTTGGTTTGCAGCGCAGCCTGGATTACGGACGGATCATCCAGTACCCGATCAGGCAGGCAGGGGCTATCCGCTTGCTCCATAAGATAGCTTTGGGCAAATAATTCCACGGCTGGATCAAGATGTTCCCGGGTAAATGGGACAAGTGTGATGGGCATATTAGCATTCCTCGATCATCTGGTTTTCAACTGAAACTGTCGAACCAGGCTTGAAATAATCATTAAAACTAGTGATAGGCCGAGATAGAGCGGCCACGGGCTTTCAGGTGTCATGCCGAGAAAGTCGATGGCAGTCACATTATTCAAGATAAGGTACATCCACAACATGTAGACGATCTCAAAAGCCTTGCCAGAACCCGTCAGCACACCCAATGCGAGCGCCAGCGAGGGAACGAACATTGCGCCGGCCAGCCAGGCGAGGATGCTGTGGGCGTCGCCCAATATCAGGAATTTAATCAGCGCGCCCGAACCTGCCAGCGTAATGATGCTGAAGGCGGCCAGCCAGGCAGCGGGGAGTTGAGTTAGCACGGGGCGCGGGGCGGAGAAGACCATCTCGCGGGTATTGTGGCATGACTCGCGGCTGCCGAGGCCGCTCAGGAGCAGGATCGGCCAGACCCAGGCGACGACCTGCAGAATGTGCGTCACGTCGGGGGTATTGGCGAGTTGGGCGATGACCAGTCCCGCGGCGACCACGTACCACCACCAGCGCTGTCCTTTGAGCAGCAGTTTCAGTTCGGCGAAGTAGAGCGCGTCAAAGCGAAAACGCGTTCGGGCTGCGGGAAGCGGGGTCAGATGGATGTTGGGGCTGGCAACTGGCTCTGAAACGAGAGCCGTCAGAGGAAAATCTGAGGCGGATTTTTTCCGTTTGGCAGACAGGCGCGAGGGGTTGAAGCGGTCAAAGAAAAGGGCCGAAAGCAGCACAATCCCCAGCGCGACCAACAGGAAGAAGCCGCGCGAAAGGAAAATGTCAGGCGTCCATTCGATGCCATTCCAGGTAAAAATATTCGGCGCGGCAAGGTCGGTGATCGAAAAAGTGAAGCCGCCTGCTGTGTCGGGGTAGATCGCCCGCGCCGTACGTGAGACGCTGTCGCCGATAATCTGCCAGCCAGTGAAATCAATATAGGGGTTGGCGATCTTACCCGGCGTGCCGATGTCTTCGATCTGGCCTGACCAGATCAGCGCAAACATGAAGACGAAAAAATAGATCACGTTGCCCAGCCCGCCACGCAGCCAATGAATGCTCTCGAACAGCACCGCGAAGGCGGCAATTAGTGCCACGCAGGGCAGAGCGATCACCACTAACGGGGCGGCGAGTGCCAGCAAGTCGAGGTCGTGCGTGCCGAGCAGCAGGTTCATCAGGATGCCCTCGATCAACATGATGACGACCGCAATGCCCAGCACGGCGAAGTTGCTCAGCCACTTGCCCAGCATGTACAGCGGGCGGCTGAGCGGCGTGGTTGCCATGATCTGCCCCACGCCGGTCTCGTAGTCGCGGCTGACCGAGCCTTTGACGATGTAAAAGCCCACCCAGCCCAGCAGCAGCGAGACGGTCACGGTCATCGTCGCGCCGACCCAGGCCGAGTTGATCACGCCGGTGTAGTCGGGCGGCACGCGCATGCGCATTTGCCCGCTGGCCGAGAGATAGCCCAGCCAGACCACCAACCCGAGCATGATCAGGAAACTGTAGCGGCGGACGCGCTCGAGGAAATCGGCGCGCACCAAGTGGTAGATGACGCGCAGCATCTTCATTTGGATGCTCCATTCTGGCTGACTTCCCGTAAATAGACATCTTCCAGGCTGGGGGTGACTCTTTCCGCCTCGGGTGCGGGAGCCGCTTCGCTCACCACCCGCACCTGGATCCCGTTATCGCGGCGGATCGTCCCGCTGACAAGGTGAGTCGCCTTGAGCGAGGGCAGGTCTTCGGAGGAGATGGTCCACTGCCAGACTTTGCCATCGAGCAATGCGAGCAATTTCTCGGGCGCGGCGTGTTGGCGTTTCTGCCCCTTGTTGATGATGACAATGTCAGTGGCGGTGGCTTCCACATCCGAAACGATATGCGTGGAGAGAAGGATGATGCGCTCGCCCGACAGATCCGAGAGCAGGTTGCGGAAGCGCACGCGCTCCTCAGGGTCGAGACCAACCGTCGGCTCATCTACAATCAGCAGTTGCGGGTCATTGAGCAAGGCCTGGGCGATCCCGACACGCTGTTTCATTCCACCCGAATAGCCGCCGAGCGGACGTTTGGCCGCCTGAACGAGATTGACCAGCACCAGCAACTCGTCAATGCGGCGGCGGGCGGTCTTGCCATCCATACCTTTGATGGCGGCCATGTATTCGAGGAATTCAAGTGCCGTCAGGTTAGGGTACACACCGAAATCCTGCGGCAAGTAACCGAGCACGGAGCGCAGGCTGTCTGGCGATTTAGCGATATCCACGCCGTTCCAGTGGATTGTTCCTGCGCTGGGTTGGGTGATCGTGGCCAGCATGCGCATCAGCGTGGATTTGCCTGCGCCGTTTGGGCCGAGCAGGCCGATCACCCCGGGCTTGAGTTCCAGGTCGAAGTCGCGCAGTCCCCAGAAGTCGCGGCGGTATTGTTTGGAGAGGTGTGAGAGGCTTAGATTCATTCAACGTTTCCTTTCCTGATAAATCCAGTTTTCAATGAAGCATGGTCTCCAGCTCTGATAGCTTGTCCGTGACAACAACCCGATTCATTTCACTCCAGGCTGAATTGAAAACTTGGGCCAGGGTCACCAGTAGATAGATTAGCGCAATGATTAGCAGGACAACAATGACCCCCAGCCATTCAGTCAGAAAGCCTGCCGCAACCATGCCCAACGGTGCGGCAATTAAAGCCAGGGCGGTGATAATTCCAAAAACTCGTCCCCGCAAAGCGGCTGGCGTTCGCTCCTGAACCAGGGTCATAATGAGCGGATTAAGTTGGCCGGCAGCCAGCCCTCCACAAAAGAGCGCCGCAAGCGCCAGGTGAAATGGGGGCGTCAGCGACAGCGCCCAGAAAGGCAAGCCAACCAGGATAAATGCAACCACAAAGGTAATTCGGCGGGGCGCCCGAAAAATAAACAGGCCGTAAAGAAGAGATCCAAGGAGTGCGCCTGCACCCATGCTGGAGATTAACAGCCCCAAAGCGGTTGCCTGACCGTAAACCTGTTCGGCGTAGACCGGGAGAACCACCGCAAAAAAGGGGGTATCCAGAAAATTTGTAATCGCGATGGTCGCGCATAACGCCATAATCAGCCGGTCGCGCCGGACAAACTGCCAGCCCTCTTTTAGCAAACTGATATAGCCGCTTTCGGGTTTAACCCTGGGCTGACCTGACGGTATCGCAAGGGCGAACAGCCCAGCTGAAATTGCAAATGTGGCAGCGTCCAACCACAAGACATTACTGCTTCCCAGCCAGATAATGAGAAAACCTGCCATAGCGGGACCAATCAACGTGCCTGCCCGCTGAATTGCCTGCTGCACAGCGTTCGCTTTTTCCAAGGAGAGACTTGCGGCTTCAGCCAGTTCAGGCAGTAAAGCCCGGCGGGCAGTGTCTCCGGGGCCATCCAACAAGGCACTCAGAAAAACCAGGAGAAGCAGTTGCCAAAACTGCAGCCCCGTTGTTGCATACAGCAGGGGAATGAATAGCACCGTGATGCCGCTGGCCAGGTCAGAAATGATACTCATCCTTTTCTGTCCAAACCGGTCAACCATTGTGCCGCCGAAAAAAGCGGCCAGGATAGCAGGCAGCGCGGTGAAGAAAGCTGCCAAACCAGTTTGAAATGCACTCCCCGTGGTTTCAAGGACGAACCAGGGCACCGCAATCAACGTCAGGTTGTTCCCTATCAGAGAGATGAGGTTGGCCGAAAAATAGGCAATGAGAGGAATTCGTTTCATTTAGTTTTGCCTTGTCGCGGTGGTGGTTGCGTTTCTTTCCTGGTTTTGGCGCGCCTTATCGGCCAGGCTGGACATCAGCCTGCCCATTGGTACGCGCAGGTGGTAACTCATCCAAAGTTGAAGATTGTTGACAAAGCCAGCCGCCAGCATAGGATGGGTCTTGCCGACCAATTTCGACAGTCCACGCCCAACGATTTCTGGATCCGCCATCATTTCGGGCGGGATGCCAAAGCCCGCGGCGGAGTTGGTGCGTGTCAGCGGCGGGTGCATGACGTTGAAGATGATTCCGCTCGGAGCATATTCCAATGCCAGGGTGCGAGTCAGCGCTTCGATGGCGCCTTTGGTGGAAGTGTAGCCGGTCATGCCGGGCATGCCCGTGAAACCAACCCCCGAACTGACGTTGTGGATGATACCGTGTCCCCACTTTTTCATCCCAGGCAGGACGGCGCGGATCAGGTTGAGATAGCCAAAGTAATTGACATCGAATTCGCGGCGAATGTCATCCAGGGTGCGTTCATCGAAGGACATGAACAGGGCCAGGCAGGCATTATTGATCAGAATATCCACGCCACCCCACTGATGGGCGACTTCGTCTACCACGGCCTGGACCTGCTCGGGGTCGGTCACATCGCAGACAAAAGCGAACAGGTTCGGTGTTCGGGGAAGGTTTTCCAATGAAAGGTCGAGGGCTGCGACGCGGTCACCCGTATCCAACAGGGAGCGGGTCAGCGCCAGTCCAATGCCGTTATTCGCGCCGGTGATGAGGATGGTCCGGGTCATGGCTGCACTTCCAATTGAACGGATTGCTTTTTGAGCGTACTGACTTTTTGAACTGCCAGGATGCTGAGCACCAATAGAGCCAGGAAGGTGGTGATGAAGGCAAAAGTCTGGACAGAATATGGCATCAGCAGGCTAATGATCACATTTATCAGGATGATGATGGCTGGCAATAAGATTGAAATCTTTATCAACATGACACGTCCTGTTTTTTACAAATGGTAGGAGCATGGTTTTCATGCCATATCTTCTTTCGAGTTGGATTTCGAGCACAGGAAATACAGGTATGCGACGGAAACGATCAGACCGATGAGGGTCAGTTCAATGAAGAGCGGCACGGCGTCGAGCGAAGTGGACGGATCGTGAACGGGACCGAAATATTGATCCACAGCAATGCTGGCAGTTTCAACGGTCATCATCACCGTCAACAGACCCGTCAACAAATAGCCCCATCCTTTGCGATGCCAGAGCCAAACCGCGCTAACGAATCCCAGCGGAAGCAGGAAGCCCAAATCCAACACGTGAACGGGACTGGTCAGCATGATCGTCCCAGCGAGGAAGGCGGGGGCGGTGGGGGCGAACATGGCGGGGATGATCTGTTTCAACCAGGTTATCAGAAAGAGCAGGGAGATGATCGCCAGGTAACTTGCAAAAAAACGAACGGGGGTTTTGCCTGAGAAGTGCGAGCGGACAACCTCCACATCCGTTCGTGTAAGCAGCGCCACCAGCGACCAGACCGCCAGTGAGAGCGTTGCCACGTAAAGCAGGAAGAGCGGATTGAACGCGGTCGCGAAAGCGAAGATCACGGCATTGTAAGCGATATACGTCAGCGCGCCTGCCCAGGTCAATTGCGCCCGCAGGGAGCCGCTCCGTGACAAAATCATCGAGATGATCAGGACGGGCAGGGCAACGAACAGGATGACCACATCCGTGCCGCGAGCGTTGCCAGCCGTCATCGGTGGGTCGCGGAAAATTTTCGGGTAGAATGCTCCGACTGCGGACTGGATTAGCGTCACCGCGGTGAGCAGGCTGGATAACCGATAGACGATGGCAAATTTGGATTGCGATGAGGTAGTGAGTTGATTCTTGGACATAGTTTCATCGAGAAGATTATTTCATGACCATCAGGAACATGACCGCCACAGACATGTCCATCAGTGCATGGGTCACAGCCATATACGGCATCAACCACGGGCGGGTGAGAATGATGATGGCGACCAAAAAGGCAAATGCCAGGAACATGACCAGTCGGTAGGTGATAAAGCGCCCCTCCGGCAGGCAGGGCGCAAACACGTGCTGGAACGACAGACAGGGCTTCTGGAAACTATTTTTTTTCATCGGTGTGTTCTGTGGGTTCGATATATGTCACTGAGAGCAGTTCCAAATTCAGATTGCGGATTTTGTTCAAGACACTGTGCAGGGCGGTCTGGTCGGCGAAATCGCCAATCAGCAGGGTGATACCATTCGATTGGGGCTGAATCTCCAGCGGGGCAAACCATTCATTCCAGGTTTCATCGAGGGTTTGGCGAATTTTGATCTGATATTGCATAATACCGTTTCTCCTTGTATTACTCTAAGTGTACCTGGTATCAAATCAAAAAGCCCCGCACATTTGTGTGGGGTTTTCAGCGGAAGGATGTGGTTTTAGGCCAGGATGTTCAATTCGCGCGCCCGTGCCACCGCCGCACTGCGATGATCTACCCCCAGTTTGCCAAAGATATTGCCGGTATGGTAACGGATGGTGTTCAGGCTGATATACAGTTTTTCGCCAATTTCCTGATTCTTGAGCCCGGCTGCCATTAAGCGCAGCACATCCATCTCACGCTCGGTCAGCATTTCGGGCAGGTCGGAAGGCTTAAGGTCCGCCGATACAGGTGGGAATTCGGCCAGCAAACGGGCAGCATGAGCGGGTTGGATGCCGCGCCGGATGGCTTCATTCAACAGGGCGCGTGCCGGTTCCCCTGCCGAAAGATACGCCCGGACGGCGCCAGAATCCAGCCGCGCGGTTTGCTCCAACAAGGGCGCCATGATTTCCAACGCCGAATCGATCTGGTGATCCTGAAAATAAACCATTGCCTGGGTAATCCAGGTCCGGTACATGATCCAGTACAAACGATGCTCTCGCGTTACCTGCGCCATGCGCGCTAACACGCGCAGGCTGAGCGCTGTTTTGCCCTGCGCGGCCAGCACCCGCGCATACACCAAAAATTCATTGCTGCGCCAGCCGATCAGTTCGCTGTCACTGACCTTTTCCAGAGCGGAGTCCACATCGTCTGAGAACCCCAGGCGTTCCATGCGCCCAACTGCGGACGCGGTCATCCCTTCGAGTAAATCCTGCAGAGCGCTGGTTAGAATGAACAAGCGCAAGATTTTTTCATCGCGCTGGCGAAGGGATGGCGTCAGGTCATTGAGGATGCTTCGCGCCGCAGGGTAATCCCCCTGGCCAATTTTCACCCACCAGAGCGTCAGCCAGCCGTCAATAGCTGCCAGGGAGAGCGAAAGCGGGTCAAGCTGCAGGCCCATCTCAAGGGCGCGTTCTGCTTCGGCTAATTGATTTCCAATGAATAAGATCTTGCCCATCCCAACATGCAGATAGAGCGTCGCCGACTTGCGATTCCCGCCGGCGGCCTCAAAGTTTTTTATGGCATCTTGGAGCATATCCCTGGCTTGCTGGGCCTGGTTGCGGGCATTCATGAAGACGGCCGCATATTGCAGAAAATCCGCCTCGAGCAGCGCCAGCCCGGCCAGGTTGTGCTGCCCCTGACAGGCAGTCCGGACGGAGTGGTAGGTTTGCATGGCCTCATCCAGCTTACCATCGCGCACCAGCGCACTCGCCAGGAACAGATGATTGATGCACTGCAAGAAAGCATCATCCACTGGTGAAATCTCTAAAGCAAGCTCTGCCAGGCGCACCGCTTCGCCGGTCAAGCCGTAAACGCTTTTACCGTAACTTTGCAGCCCCAAGGTCTCTGCCTGCGCAGATGGCATCTCGCTTGACAGGTCTGCTGCACGCGCCAGGTATGGAACGGCGGCTTCGGTTTGGGAGGTAAACGTCAGCGCCCAGGCGCGATTCAGGCACAGGCGCGGGCGGGCGAGCAGTGCTTCAGCGGGCAGCATATCCAGCCAGCGGGTAGCAGTGGCAATCTGCCCCTGTAGGATGGCTTCAAGAGCGTGCTTTTCGACCAGGTCGAGCGCCAGGTTGGCGTCGTCTGACGCCTGAGCATGCTCTAAGGCTTCGTCCACCATCCCTTGCCCATCAAACCAGTTGGCGGCGCGGCGGTGCAGTGTTGGTGCCAAACCAGGATGGCTGTGCAGCAACTGTTTCTGGAGTACATCGGCAAACAAGTGGTGGTAGCGAAACCATTCTTGTCTGTCATCCAACGGGATCACGAACAAGTTGGCGCGTTCCAGGTAGTCCAGCAGTTCGTGGGCTGCTGATAACGTTATCTCAGACATGACGGCAACGCATAAGGCTGGATTAAAGCGCTTCAGCAGGCAAGTGTGCAGAAGAAACTCGCGGGTGTGGTCCGTTTCACGGCTGAGCACTTCTTCCAGTAGATAATCCAGGATAAAGCGCTGCGAACCACTTAATTCACGGACAAAACGCTCCATGAGCGCGGCAGAGGCGCCGCCATGGTGGGTTACTTCGCTCCGCAAAGCCAGGGCCGTCAGCTGCACCCCGGCAGCCCAACCTTCGGTAGATGCATTCAGTTGTTGGAGATACGTTTCTTGTTTAGCAAAGCTGGCCAGTTCGCCAAAGCATCCCATGAAATCAGATGTTTCCTGAACGCTGAAACGCAAGTCGGCAGTGCGTACTTCCACGAGCTGCCCGCGGGCCCGCAGGCGCGCCAGCGGCAGGGGCGGCTCCACCCGTCCAGCAATTATCAGCCGCATGTTGTTCGGGAGGTGGTCAATCAGCAGCTTGAGCGCCTGGTGGATTTCAGGGTGAGTGATGACATGATAGTCATCTAACACCAGCAGCAGGTTTTGCTCTGCATCTACCACCTGTTCCACCAGGTAAGCAATACCCTGGTCTGGTGTAAAATCGGGGTTCGCTTCCGCCAGGGCGGTAAAATTACCACCAAAATCTGGGATGGCATACTCGATGGCTGCTGCCAGGTAGGAAAAGAAGCGCCCGAGATGATTATCATCTGTATCTAGAGCAAACCAGGCTACCTTCCAATCCGCCTGCGCTCGTCTCAGCCATTGCGCCAGTAAAGTGGTCTTACCTGCCCCAGCCGGAGCCGAAACCAGGGCCAATTGAACGCCCGGTTGCAGGCACTGATCCAGCGCTTCTAATAAATGTGAGCGCGTGACCAGGTTTGGGGGAGTGGAGGGAAGGCGAGTTTTAGCAGCGAGGAAGGGCAGCATTAGCAATATTTCCAATGGAGTATGGTTGGATAAGTATAATGCCTTTTTTCTCTCCGGACACTAAAAAACTTACGATAAATCACGAAGGAATAGAAACTTTCTATGGGAGATTCTGTCAGGTCATTGCCAAGAGGATTTTGAAACCCCCAAACTCGAAAGAGGGCGGGGGTTTTGCTTTTTAAGTCATCTTTTGTGGCATAGCCATAAGCCAACTTGTCAGTCCAGAGCCGGTTAAAGTTCCTTGTTTTAAGATTCATAAACTCTCCCTGCGAAGGGTCGAGCCAGGCCGGTTATCTCGATAGGAAACCTGGACCGAGAGCACCTGTCCACGCTCGTTCAGGTCAAATTCGAGCTTGAGCCAATCCGGGCAAAGGAAAAGATTCTCGCCAAGGGGAATCAGCTTCCTGGCGACACCCTGCCGGGAGTAGGTCAAGGCGCCGCCTGCCAACCCAATGGTGCAATCTCCATATTGGCCCACGTATCGCGCTAGGATCGCCTCATCCATCCTGATGGGGGCATAGGAATTGCGGGCGATTTCCATGTCCCAATCCAACTCCCGCTTGCGGCTGTCATCATTGCAGTGTTGGATTAGCCGCTCCAGGGCGTGCAGGTGCGCTGCCTCCAGGGCATCTTCGGGGGGAACAGCGATATCCGGCTGTACTCCCACGCCCTCCCAATCGCCCTGTGTGAAGGGGCTGATCGAGCGCCCAGATGGGTATTCCACCTGGAAATGCTCCTGAACGATTTCCATATCCGTGGTGTGCGCTGCTCCCAGCGTGGCCTCACCGATAACCGTGGCGCGCCCCATGCCCTGGAGGATATAGGCAAATGCTTCTCCGCCGGAACCGGTAACTCGGCTGGTGAGGATGTACAGCGGGACATCCGGCATACGGTTGCCCGGCAGGTAGGGCATCGTCCAGAATTGCTGGGTTTCCTGGGTGGGGCGATAGTAGAACGAATCATACAACCTGGGATCCGGCTTGACAAAATAGCTGACGTACACCTGCAGGGTCTCAACCTCGCCGCCGCCGTTCTGCCGCGCGTCGAAAATCAGCGCGTCGCAGTGAGAAACGAGATGCATGAGAGCCACGATGCTATCGCCCGCGCCGGGAAAGCCGATCCAGGCAAAGCCGCGCAAATCCACGTAGCCGATGTTGCCAGGCAGGTGTTCAACCTTCTGGATGCCGAAATTGGCCCGGTGCACGCTCTCTTTGAGCCGGTTCATTTCCTCCTCGCTCACTTCTTCCTCCCCCAAGTAGAGTGCGCTGGTCAGCATGGAGTCATACGAAACCGACCAATGCTGGTCGTTTGATGCCCGGCGCAGATCGGCAGTCAGGCGATCGGCTAATTCGTGCGGCTCGCAGATTTCATCGTAGCGTCCCGCTTCCAGTTGCGCCTCGATGAATTGGGCCGTTTCCAGCCCCTTTTCCGGAAAGATGTATTTTTCGCGAGCCAGCCGGGCGATACTGAGAACAATGCTCTGGCGGAGAGTGTGGTTAAGTTTCTCAGACATTGAAAAATTCCTTTCAGTGGCACACGTTCCAAAAACCCAGATGGAGCTGGTTCGTCAGGCAATTGGGCTCGATACTCGGTTGAGCCAAGGTTATTATTGTAATCTCAAGTAACTTCAGGCACAATGGGAGATTCTGAACAGTCATTGCCAAGAGACTTTTTTGATTCATAAGCCCCCCATCTTGCAAGAGAGCGGGGGTTTTGTCTTTTAACTGCCTCTTATGCAAGAGGTCAGATTTTCGAAGTTTAGGTTGTGCACTGGGGAGCATACGAGGAGATTTCGCCCGGGGTCAACCGGACGGGTAGGCTGCCTTCCGGATCGGCAAGATAAACCTGGGTCTGAGTTGGGGTTGGTTCATGGTTTGCTCCTTGCTGGTTTAATTTTAGTACGGAAGTAGCAACAAGCTCCAGTATGTCAGGAACCAGGTGAACGTCAGGCCGGCCAATGCAAGCACTGTGTAGTGGATGCGTCCCGCCAGCTTCCACCATCTTTGCCTCCAGGCGACGACATCCATGAGAGTGACGCCGAGGGCCAGCGCCGCGATCACCCAGGCCATGATACGAATCGCAGGCTGATCGGGTGTATACATATTTTGGACGAAGATGGCAACGAAGGCCAGGAAGGCCAGACACAATACCAGTGCAAGGCCGCGTGCCCAACTTTCGCGCCGGGATGAGCGTCTGACGTAATCTTTTTTGAAGCGTGAGATCACCCAGCCGATCAACGCTGCGATGGGCGTGAGCAGGAAGGTGATGAGACTAAAAATCAAGATGCCAAGATGGATATCCTGCCCGCCGTACCAGGGCTGTTTGATGAAAATCATATACGAATTGTTGGAGAACGCCAGGTACCGCACCCGGCCTGCCTCATCTTTCTTAAAAACCATCCTATCGCCGCGTTCATTCTGGAAAACCTGTGGGCGCACCTCCACCCAGCGATCCGGTTGGAAGGGGCTGAGTGGCCGGAGCAAGATATCAGGAAACAGGAGCGTGTGATCGTCTTCAGAGCGGACGAGCCGCATGTCGCTTAGCGCAAAAAATCTTTCTGGCGTGTTGATGCTAATTGCTCGTGAAGTAACGTAAAAACCGGTGTAAGCTGTCAAGTCGCTATCGGTGAGCGGGGTTACCGGCTGTGTCTCGGTAGTTGCCGGGAAATAACGATCTATGAATTGGTCCGCCAACAAAGTGCGTTCTTCTTCCGAGAAGATGAAAGAGTTGTAGCAGACGTAAATCCCGACCCCCTCGTCAGGGATGAGGCGCAGTTCGGTGATGAATTCGGGGATGTGGCCGCCGTGCCCGATAAGGCGCCGCCCGTTGATCTTCCATTCTGCAAAGCCGTGGGCGATGCCCGTCAGGGCCGGGTCGAAGGCGTAGGACTGCGAATGCATCAAGCGCACCGTCTCTGGTTGGAGGATGCGCCCCCCATTGTATTCGCCGCCCTGCAGGTGCGCCAGCATGAACTTGCCCATATCCGCGCCTGAGGCGCTCAAACTGCCTGCCGGGCTCACTTGTAAGAATATGAGAGGAAGTTCCTGAAACTCCCCGTTGAATGTATAGCTCTGGGACATGGCGCTTGCCAGGTCGGCTGGGAGCGGCTGTCGCATGCTGCTGTGAGTCATCCCCAAAGGTTTCAGGATGTGTTCTTCAATGTATTGGTCATACGGTTCACCGGAGATCTGTTCCACAATGTGACCGGCCAGTGTGGCGCCGTAATTCGAATAGGCCGGGATTTGACCGGGCGGGTATACCAGCGCAGGCATGTACCGGGTGAGGTAGGCGCTCAGCGAAGTCAGCTCAGCGGCATTGTAGGTCGCGTCGCCTGCGCCGGTTTCTCCGAACCCGGCGGTATGTGACATCAGGTCGAGCATGGTGATGGGACGCGAACCCGTGGCGGGAATCTTGAAATCGGTCAGGTAAGTGTTGATATCGGCGGTCAGATCGATCTTACCCTGCTCTGCGAGTTGCATCACCGCCGTCCAGGTGAAAAGTTTGGTGACCGAACCTGGCCGGAACAAAGTGCTTTCGGCATCCACCGGGATTTGTTTGGCCACATCCGCATACCCATACCCTTTGGATAATAACACCTCGCCATCCTTGATGATGACCACCACTGCCCCGGCAATATGCTGCTCCTCCAATTGTGAGTTCATCAGATCATCAACGAAGGTCTCTAATTCCTGTTGATCCCCCAACGGGTGAGACTCAACTGGCGTGGGGGAGGTGGGGGCGGCCAGTGGTGGTGTCCCATTGTCCCAGGCGATCAGTGAGCCAGGCAAAAATAGGGCCAGGCAAACCATTCCAAAATAAAAACTTTTTAGAAAGGACATTTCGCGACCCTCCTTTTCGTTAATGCGCGCCAGCGCCATAGCGCTCATGGGCGATCAAGCTCCCATCGGAGGAGATTGGATAGGAAGTATTCATTGGCGCCTTCAAAAGAAGACTGGAATACGGTCACCACGATTTGCTTTTCGTACAGTTATTATCGCGCCATCTCGGGTAACTGTCCAAGAACCTATGGTTGTGGAGAGGTTATCCCATTCGTTTTCAAGTGAAGTTAGCTTGCAATGGGAGATTCTGTCAGGTCATTGCAAGAGGCTTTTTTGATTCATAAAACCCCCGAACTCGAAAGAGGGAGGGGTTTTTGTCTTTAAACGTTAATGATCTTCCCTGCCTCGAGAATCGTTTCTGCCAAGCAATAGCACCCATGGTCAATGCTCTGTTCGCACCAGGCAAGCGCCCGGATCGTGGGCGCAAAACGCCTGCACTACCTCGCCATGCTGGTGGAGGATCGTCTGTACTTTGCCAAGCGTCTCTGCTGGGCACATGCGCCGCTCGAACGGGCCAATCAGCGGACGCGACCAGGCCGGGAATGGGCTATGCGGTGACACCGGATCCACCTGGAAGCCGCGCAGGAAGGCGTCGCCACAGTGGAGCATCCAGCCCGCTGGCGTCTCTACCGCCACCCCGCAGTGACCGCGCGAGTGCCCGATGAGCGGCACTAGCCAGAACAACGGATTCTCCAACACCCGTACCGCCTCCAACCCAAGCCAGCGTTCCCCTTGCAGCTTGTGAAGCTGCCAATCGGGTCCGTGCGCCCAATCTTCACTGGCGTAACCGAAACGCTCCATCCAACCCTCTGGGTGCATTGCCGCGGCGTGCTCGGCAGCCAATAGGTGCACCTTTGCCCAGGGGAAATCCGACAGCCCTCCGGCATGGTCGAGATGGGCATGAGTTAGCACGATATGGCGCACCTGGCGAGGATCGCGGCCCAGCCGTTCTACCTGGCGGATAGCAGTTTGCACCGGATTGTTGCGGATACGGTTGAGCATGCAAAAGAAGCGCTTATGACGGGAGGGGTGGGTGTAATCTTTTAGCCCCAGGCCGCTGTCTACCAATGCCAGGCCGTTGCCGGTCTCCACTAGGAAACAAAGCGTGATGTTCGGCACGCCGGCCAGGGTGAAGGGCATACAGTTGAGGAGGTGAACGGTCATGGCTTAATCCTCTGCCTCACAGTATAGCTTTTTTTCCCCCGCCTGTCAGGTGCTTTTTATCTTAACCTGCCGGGACACAAAAGCGACATCCCGGGGTTAAAGGAGAGTGTGTAGAATTTTATGGGAGATTGTGAACAGTCATTGCCAAGGGAATTTTTCTGAAACCCCCGAACTCGAAAGAGAAAGGGGGTTTTGTCTTTTAATCTCCCGTTGTCAGGTGTAGACGCTCTTGCCATCGTCGATGATCCCCACCCCAGGCCGATTTTAGGGCCGACAGCCGCCTCAAACAATTCTATGGCATAATAGCCGCATGGCCGAAGCCCACTTCAACTGCTACGGCTTTAACCTGCAAGGCATATATTGAAAAGACTTCCTGCAGAAACTATCTACTATCTTCGCCATGCCGTGTGGGGGTTCGCCAGCGGCCTGATTTTCACCAGCATCTGGGTGCTTTATTACACCGTAATGGAGTTAAGCCTGGTGCAGGTCTCGCTGCTCTTTGTTGTTCTCACAGTCACAAGCCTGGTGTTTGAGATTCCGACCGGCATCCTGGCAGACGTATATTCGCGGCGCTTATCTGTGATCCTCGGGGGGGGATTAATGGGCTGTTGCCTACGTTCTCGTCGGATCCTATCCGATCTTCGCTATTGTTTTACTGGCTGGTTTTATTGAGGCGCTTGGCGATACGTTCATCAGCGGAGCGCTCCAGGCATGGATTACCGATGAGGTTGGCGAAGATAAAGTAAGCAGCGTGTTTTTACGCGCCCGACAGGTTGCCACACCAGCGCATTGGGTCGGTGTGGTGGCGAGCGTTGCACTGGCCGCGCGGCTGAACTACCAGGCCTCCATTGTCCTGGGCGGCGCACTGTGGCTTGTGCTTACCGTTGTCCTGGCGCTCTTCATGCCAGAGACAAACTTCCAAAAGAGCGCGGAACCTGTAAAGATGAACAGCAAATATCTGCTCGCTACACTGAAAGCATCTTTCAACACTTTTATGGATGGTGCGAGAACTGTGCGTGGCTCACGCACCCTGCAAGCGTTGTTTTTCGCCTTGCTCCTGGGCAGTGCATTTGCAGATGGATTCTACAAATTCTCGCGAGCGCATATCTTGCTGAGTTTCAACCTGCCCACCATCACTTTGCCACTGCTGGGCGTGCTGAAGGATAACCTTTGGTTTGGGCTGTTAGAAATGCTGCAAGGATTGTTCTACCTGGCCGGGGCAGAGGTGGTTCGGCGCAAGATCCATTTAGAAAGAACAGGCACATCTGCCCAAACGCTGATGGTATTTTACAGCCTGATGTTGGCTGCCTTGTCCGTTTTTGCATTCACAGGTCATATCGGGCTGGCGATGGCAGCATGGGTGATTGTATGTGGCCTTCAAGATCTCGGAGAGCCTATCATGGAAGCCTGGTTGAATCAAAACATCCCTTCAAAGGTCCGCGCAACGGTAATCTCCATGAGCGGCCAGACGGGAGAGATCGGCGCGCTGGGCAGCAGCACCGGCCTGGGTGCATTTGGCGATCATTTCGGTGTGCGCAGCGCACTCAAACTATTAGGGGCGATTCTGCTCCCGCTTATCCTGATCTACAGGCAAAATGCGAAGGTTTTGCTAATTGGGGCATCTGACGCTGGATCCCGGGCGCAAGAACTTGACTGACTTGTGCAAGTAGGAGATATTGGAGATTCTGTCAGGTCATTGCCAAGAGAATCTTGAAACCCCTGAACTCGAAAGAGGAAAGGGGGTTTGTTTTTTAGTCATCTTTGTATCATAGCGGCCGGCTTCCAATTGCGCCTCAATCCAGCTTACTGGTTGCCTCTCGAATTGGAGTCAATTATCACCGGAACGGTGACAGGATAGGTGTTCAGCCGCAGAACCAGCTCGATCTCACTATCATAATGATCACCAGTGGAGATAAAACCCAGCTTGCGGTAGAAGCCTTCTGGACTGTCTTCGCCCTGACCGCAACTGGTGTACAACAGGGGGATGCCCATGGCCTTCAGGTGCTGGATGAGTTTTTCGAGGGCGCGTTTGCCGTAGCCTTTGCCCTGCCAGGGGTCGCCGATCATAAAACGCCACAGGAAAACGCCTGGGCAGTCAATCCCATCCTCGTAGTCTGAGCTGGTGTGGGTCATAATGAAGCCGATGGGAGTGTCATCGGCGTAGATGGCGCGCATCCAGGCGCTAGGAGAGAAGGATTCTTCGGCAATCGAGCGAACGTTATCAGCCACCATGTGGCGCTGAACTGGGTAGAGCGTTTTACTCAGCTCGCAGACCTGGTTCAGGGTGGCGGCGGTGATACACATAAAGTGAACATCGGGGGTGGCGTTCATGTTTCTCCTACAACTCGAATGGCTTTTCCGGTGAAAAAACACTGTTATCGAAAAAGCCCAGGTAGGGAATGTCGTTCTCGATGCAATGGATTTTATAACGCAGCCCGGCCTGGATTTCCTCATCCGGCTTATCCAGGTATTGGGCGTAGTGCATCAACTCCTGCATCTGGATCAGGCGCAGGAAGAGCGGCAGGCGCGCTAACCAATCATCACTCAGGGTGTTTTCGCGGGTGTAACCAGTCAGCACGTGTTCCATGTAGCGCTTCATAAAATCTTGCCGTTCGGCCAACGGACGGAACATAGCCCGGCCAATCCCACCCTCCCAGGCACAGGCGATATCGTACACGAACCAGGAGTAACAGCTATCGTCGAAATCAAAAACCGTGATGTCGCCGTTGTCATAATCCACGGTGAAGTTGCCATCGTTGAAATCGTTGTGGATCAGCCCGTAGGAATCAACGTCTTTGGGCAGGGCGTGGAGTTCGGCGATGAGTTGGTCATATTTCTGGTGGATAAGTGGTAGCCGCTCCCCTTACAGGAAGCCGCTATAGTACTCCCACTGATGCCATTCTGGCCGTTTAATCGACGCGCTCAACGGCTGGTAGCTTTTTGCCAGCCGGTGCATCTGGCCGAGCGTCTGTCCCCAGTTCTGGAAATACTCGTTGATGGAAACGCCCTCGCGATAGCGGTAGCTGTTATCGGGCACGCGCATCCCACGGCCTTTGACGAACGAAATGGCGATGAAATCCATCCCGGCGGCGGGAATCACTTCGAGCAGGTTCCCGTGGACAGAGGAAACCGGCCTCGAAGCGCGCACCCCGCCCCCGGCCAGGTACTCCACGAAGTGCAATTCCGCCTGGATGAGTTCCGCCGTCCGGTCGGGACGGCAGGAGATGCACAGGATGCGCTCCTGGCCCTCGTTTTCGCAGTGGTAGACCGGGTTGGCGCAGCCTTCGTAATCATCGAACTTGCCAAGCCGGTCTGTGGATGTACCGAACAGCCGGGCGGCGGTGTCCAACACTTCGTGTTCGCACAGTTGCGCGATTTCATCCCTTTGCATGGTGGTTTTCTCCTTTGATAGACGCTTGCCGGAGCAGGGCTACCCTGGCTTAGTTTCCAGCACTAATTTCAAGTTATCCAGAGTGTGGCCCCAGATATATTCGAGGAATTCTGCAAAACTGTTCCATTTTTCTTCTGGTCCTGTCCACCCCGCAGGGTTCTCTGCAGTCACCTTGAAGGTCAGAAGGGTCTGGTCAGCTTGCGGTTCAAGCCAAACGTGTATCCACAAGGGCGGTTCTTTGTCGCCATCCCAGGTAAAGGCCACAGCTTGGTTTTCTTCCAGGATGGTAAATTTGCCGTAAGCATTGTACCCATCCGTGTAAATGTGAAGATTCCCGCCGATCTGCGCCTCGACCTCGGCCTGCTCGCAGCACCAGGTGCACCAGCCTGCGGCGCTGGCGAAGGCGGCGTAGAGCCGCGCCGCTGGGGCCGCAATCGTGCGGGTGATGATAATTTCTTGAGTTTCTGGTGACATACTTTTTCTCCTTCTGCTTAATCGACAGGCATGGCCCAATGCAGGGTGTGGAAGCGCCAATCGGCACCAACTTTGACTAAAACTGCCGTAAAGGTGATTGGCCAACTGTATCCAAGACCTTTGGCGCGTTCGCGCAGACGGCGCATTCCGTAATGTGTGGCTTCCATCAACTTTTGATCGGCGGTGAGACCTTCCTGGTCGAAGATGGCTTTCATATCGTTGAGATGGAATTCAATGGCGGTGTCGAAGGCCTGAGTTTGGGTGACGGTTCCAGTGGTTGAGAGCCAGGCGGTTTTACCATTGATCGTGATTTTGGCTCCTGCCACATCCAGCCGGACATCACCCCAATACAGCCAGTCGTTTTCAACGATTTCGCGGATGCGGGCGCGGCCCTCGAACCATTCCGTAACGGCGCGTTTGGCTGCACCGATGCCGATCATTTCGATTTCATCGCTTGAGGCGAATAACTGCATGAAATCGTCCAGCCAGGTAACGTCACGGGCAGTATAGCCGTCCTGGAATTTTTGGAGCGTTGCCCGAATTTCAGGCAGGTTTTCAGTAGTTGTCATTGTCAGTCTCCTGAAATTTGTTCGTTTCTACCAACTTCCGCAGCCAGTGTATTTACATCTACCTCTGCCTGGCGAACGAAAACGATCTCTGCCACTGCCTCCTCGAGTGGAATGGACAGGCTTCCGATCCTGCCCTGCGCGTCTACAACGAAGGTGAGCTTAAGACAATCGTTCCAGTCCGGCTCGTGTGCATCGAAGATGTCATCGTGAGAAAGGGTCAGAGCGAAGGTTTTCTTGTCATTCATGACCATCTGCAGGGATGTCTCCCTCAGGCGGATTGAGAGGCGACCATAGCCGAGATGCTCATACTCACCGACATATACTTCAAGGGGATGGGCCGGCTGTGATCTGGGAACCCGGCTGGCAAGCAGCTCTTCTTTGGCCTTCTTCTCGGCTACCGCAGCTTCGGCATAGGACTCTGCCATGAGCATATCCCAGTCGGTTGGCTCCAGCCCGAGCAGATAGTCGAAAAGCGTCAGGCTGATGATCACAGGCGCGGCGTTGCGGCCCTCATCACAGTTCGACAGTGCCACCACGCCGAGGCGGTGGCGCGGCATGAAGTATTGCGTACACCAGAAACCATTGATCGATCCACCATGCGAGATGAGCATCTGCCCCTTGTGCGAGCGCAGGAACCAGCCCATGCCATAGCTGCTGAACTCATAGCCAAAGCGCCGGCGAGCATTCGGGTCATCGATGAAAATACTGGGCAGGTGCATGGCTTCGAGCGTTTCAGGCTTGACGAACTGCCTCTGCC
>CAZVRZ010000003.1:82768-88760 GCA_964629965.1 uncultured Anaerolineaceae bacterium | reverse complement strand
GCGGGGGCAACCTCGGCGGCCGGTAGGGCGGCTTCGGGCTCCAGGGCTTCGATCTGGGCCTCGGCTTCCTGGCCCAATCCTTGCAGCCAGTCGGGGATCGTCTCGGCGGGCTCGGCAAGGGACGGGGAGATCAGAGTGAGGTCTTCTTCCACTGCGGCAGGTTCCAGCGTGGCTTCATACTGATCGCCTTCGGCTTCCATATCTTTCAGCCAATCGGGAACCGCTTCTGCCGGTTCGGCAGCTACAGTTTCTTCTGCGCCTTCTTCCAGGCTCTTTAACCAATCAAGCGTGTCTTCTGCGGGTTGCTCGCTTGGTTTGGCTGGTATCTCTTCGCCAGACGAAGACGCTTCTAACCAATCGGTTACTCCAGTTTCTTCTCCTGTGAGACCTTTCAACCAATCCTCTTCTACAGCAGAGGGCGGCTGCGCTTCTCCGCTTTTGCTCACATCACCTGATACCCAGGGAGGCAGCATATCGGTAACCCCGGTCCTTACACCGCTGGTTGTATCCTGTAACCAATCGGGAAGCTCGGGTTCTTCTTCAGACAACCATTGTTGGGGAACACTGCTTTCATCTATCACTGGCGTGGGCTGGCCGGTCTCCTCGCTTGTTCCGAGGTCTTTTAGCCAATCCAGCATCCCATCAGCCGGCGCTGCCGATACCTCTGCCAGAGCGCTTTCAAAGTCGTTTAAATCATCTGAAGAGGCAGGCTCACCCTTCTCGCTCTCTAACCAGGTTACCACGCTGTCAGTAGAACCGGGCGTTGTTTCTTGGAGCCATGCATCGGGCTCTCCGGCCGGCGGTAGTTCTTCTTCTGGCGATTCCAAAGCTCCTGCGGGAGCCATGTCACGCAGCCAATCGGGTATATCTGCTTGCAGTGGTTCGTTCTCTAAGGAGGTTTCTTCAGCATCGAAATTTACCGGTTCTTCAACCAATTTCCCATCGGAGGGCCCCCAGCCTGCCTCTTTTAGGAAATCTGGTAAGGCTTCTTCAGCCTGAGGCTGAATGGATTCCATTTCTTCGGGAGTAGTCTCGGTAACCGGTTCTTCGCCTGAAAGCCAATCGGGGATACTTTCTTTGGTTGTGTCTTCAAAGGCAATCCCCAGGCTGGCTGCCCAGGAAGGCTGCTCTCCACTTTCCAGCATCATCTGGCCGGGTTTGTAGCTTAGTTTTTCAACGCCAATAGCCTGGTCAGGAACCCCATCGGAAGTCATCACACCGGGCTTGACATGGGCATAATACGGATCCATTGAAACCACGCGCTGGGTATAGACCTGTGCATCTTCGGCGCGTTCAGTTTCGGGCAAAACAGATGCCAGGATGCGGTTAGCCTCCAGGCAGTTGGGGAATTTCTTTAGCAACGCATTGCAGGTTTCAACTGCTTCTACCTTCTGCTTGGTTTGGAAATACATTTGGGCCAGCATAACTTGAAGGTCAGGTCGTTGCGGATCTTCAGAGAGAGCTGCGCGCAGTTCACCGATTGCCTGGTTGTATAGGCCGCCGCGGGCATACATGCGCGCCAGCGCTCCACGAGTCAAACGAACCTTCGGGGGCTGGCTGCCATCACGCATTTCATACAAACGCCGAAGCTCATTTTGAATGGCTGTGTTGGAAGGCTGGGTTTCTAAGGCGCGTTCCATATGCCAGATAGCAGCATCCATGTTCGTCTCGTGTTCTCGAATGACGCTCATGCCCAGGTGGGCAATAAAATCATCCGGCGCGGCGGACAGAACGCGCTGGAAAATATCGGCAGCGTCATTGTAGCGCCGGAGTTCCAACAGGCTTTTTCCAAGCAAACGGTACGTGGCAATATGTTTGGGCACCGATTGTAGGATATGAACACAATGCGCAAGCGCCTCTTCTTCCTGATTGTGGTCAATCAGTTCTTCAATCTCGTGGTTATAAGCTCGCAATGATATACTCGCCATAAGTAAAAGCTCCCTCCCTCTAAGTATGCCCTAATCTGTCCGAAGATGCAAGTAGTATTTTAGTCATTCTTAATAAAAAGCCCCTTCCCAGGGGATTATCCTTAGGAAGGGGGAAAATTTTGGAGATGAACTTAGATGCACTCATCCATCGTGTTTATGCGATGGTTTTAGCATTCCCTTTGCTGCGCATCAGTGCCCAAATCACACCTGCCAGCATGACGACGGCAACGATGACCACACCCGCGTTGAGCTCACTGTATTTCACAATGACCGGCGCAGCCAAGAGGCTGACCATGTTAACGACTTTGATCATCGGGTTGAGGGCCGGGCCGGCTGTATCTTTGAGGGGATCGCCAACGGTATCACCAACCACGCTTGCTTTGTGACGCTCGGAGCCTTTACCGGTATTTGCTAGCAGGTCGCGTGGTTCGTCTTCAATTGCTTTTTTGGAGTTATCCCAGGCGCCACCGCTGTTGGACATGAATACTGCCAGGAGCTGACCGCTCAGGATGATACCCGCCAGGAACCCGCCCAAGGCTTCTACCTGCAGGATCAGGCCAATGATCAGGGGAGACAAGACGGAGATCGTTGCCAGAGGGATCAATTCTTTCTGGGCAGCTTCGGTAGAAATGCCTACCACGCGGGCGTAATCAGGTTGAACTTTGCCTTCCATCAAACCGGGGATGCGGAACTGGCGGCGAACCTCTTCTACGATCAAGGCGGCCGCGCGGCTGACGGCGCGGATAGAAAGGGAGCTAAACAGCCAGGGCAGGGCGCCGCCGATGAGCAGGCCAATGAAAACCTGTGTCTTCGAGATATCGATGCCTTTAAGCATATCGGCTACAGGAACCATGAGCTGCTCTTGCACGCGGACAACGTCTGTGATGAATGAAGCGAACAGGCTGACTGCAGCGATCACGGCGGAAGCAATGGCAACACCCTTGGTGATCGCTTTGGTAGTATTGCCGACAGCATCCAGGTCTGCCATGATCTGGCGAGCCTTTTTCGTTTCTTCATCGTCCATATCGTGCCAGGCCATTTCACCGATGCCATTGGCATTATCGGAAATAGGCCCGTAAGAGTCCATCGCCACATTGTTGCCGGTGTGGCTGAGCATGCCGATACCGATCATGGCTACCGCATACAGAACATACAGCGCGCCATCGCCAGCGTACAACAGCAGGGCTAAGATAAAGCTGAGCGCAATGACCAACAGCGCATAGACGCTGGATTCCATACCCACCGACAGGCCGGAGAGAATGGTGGTTGCGGCACCGGTCTTGGTAGATTCCACAATCTCTTTGACGGGGGCCTTCTTGGTCGAGGTGAAGTAGGATGTCAGTGGGTTAAAGGCCACTGCCAGGCCGACGCCGATGGTAGTGAGCATGCCCAGTCTCCAGTCTTGACCGTAAGCGAGAGCCAGCACAAATGCCCAGATGATGGTGTTCACGCTGGAGACTTCATAGGAGCGGAACATGGCTTCTTCGGCATCGTGCGCCCGCAAGAATTTGAGCGGGAATTTTTCCCAGATCGGGACGGTGAAAGTACCCAGGATCGAGCTGATCACGCCAATGGCGCGGATGATCAGAGGAAATACGATCCACTTGAGATTATGAGTGGGGTCGGCGGCTACGAGCGCCAGGCCCAAGAGCAAGCCGGAAACAATAGTGACTTCGTAACTCTCAAAGATATCTGCTGCCATACCGGCGCAGTCGCCCACGTTATCACCAACCAGGTCAGCAATCACGGCCGCATTGCGGGGGTCGTCTTCGGGGATATCTTTCTCTACCTTACCGACCAGGTCTGCGCCAACATCGGCGGCTTTGGTGTAAATACCGCCACCCACGCGCATGAACAGCGCTAACAGTGTACCGCCAAAGCCAAAGCCCAGCAGGGCATCTGGCGCAGCCTTACCAAAGATAATGAAGATGACTGTGCCGCCGAACAAACCCAAGCCATCGGTGAGCATACCGGTGATCGTGCCGGCGTAGTAGGCGATGGTCAGTGCTTCGTTAAAACCACGGCGGGCAGCAGAGGCGGCGCGCACATTAGCCTGGATGGCCATGCGCATGCCTAATTGACCGACGGTCAGAGAGAAGAAGGCGCCCATGATGAAGGCGATCGTTCGTCCGATCGCAATGATCATGGTCGTGTTGGTGGGGAATTCTTCCAGTGCTTCTCGGCTGGGTGGAACCACATATACGCTCAAGAAGAGAGCTACCGCCAGGATAGCAATGAGCGGGATGATGGTACGCAGTTGACGCTTGAGGTAGCTGTCTGCGCCAATGCGAATGGCATTCCAGACCTCTTGCATCTTGGCTGTGCCTTTATCCTTCTTCATGACGTTGCCGCGCAGCAGCCAGGCATAAAACAAACTGATGAACGCGGTGAGCAAAACGAAAATGATCGCTATTTGCTCAAAACTATTCAAACCATGTCTTGCTAAACCTAATAAATTCATGTTACCTCCAGAACAATCGTGGGATTAAAAATAACAACCCACCCGCAATTGCGTTTGGGCTGTTGGATCTTGATATATGATAATGTTTATAACATTATCCGGTACAATGTGGGCACTTAACATTGCGCCCAATTTTACCCGCCGAAAGACAAAAAGTCAATCCAAATGAAATCGAGATTAACAATATTAGCGTTCTATTAGAAGATTGTTGATTTGCTTGACTTTGCCTCTTCATTTGTTGTATAAACTTACACGGGTGTTAAGACTCTTTTTGGAATTAAAGCGAGAAGAATATTTTTAGGCTCGCCATATTTTTGAGCACTGCCTCCGCCATACGGTTGCCGTGCTTTTTGTTCGTATAGGAGAGGAATTATGATCCAGGTTGAAGGTTTAACGAAGGAGTATGGCGCCCGGCGCGCCATTGACAACCTGACCTTTCATGCTGAGGATGGAGAGATCCTGGGCTTCTTAGGCCCCAATGGGGCCGGCAAGACGACCACCATGCGTATTCTGTGTGGTTTTATGCCTCCCACCTCAGGTGTAGCAAAGGTTGCCGGTTTTGATGTGGTAGAACAATCTTTGGAAGTACGAAGGCGTGTGGGTTACCTGCCCGAAACGGTTCCTTTATACCCGGATATGACCGTGTTCGAATACTTGAAATTCATGGCAGATCTTCATCATGTGCGAGACGTGGAAGACCGGGTAGATGATGTCCTCGAAGTGGTGCATATGGAAGAACGCTCGGAAAGCTATATCAGCAGCCTATCCAAGGGTATGCGGCAGCGCATTGGCCTGGCGCAAGCATTGATCCATGATCCTGAGGTACTGATCCTCGATGAACCGACGATTGGCCTCGACCCGGCGCAGATCGTGGAAGTGCGCCACCTGATCCGTGAGATCGGCAAAAAGCACGCCGTGTTGCTTTCCACGCATATTCTTTCGGAAGCCCAACAGATCTGTGACCGCGTTCTCATTATTAACAAAGGTCACATCGTAGCTGAGGATACCCCCGAGCAGTTACAGGGCCGCCTGACGGGTTCGCAGCGCGTGGCAGTGCGGGTTCGCGGCGATGAACATGAATTGGATACCACCATCGCAAACGTGCCAGGCGTCTTAAATGTTCAGCGCGGCGGCGATGGATCATTCGAATTCGAGACATACGCCGGGCAAGAGGTGCGCCCGGAGGTTGCCAGGGCCGTCATCACGGCAGGTTATGATCTTTTGGAACTGCGTCCCATCGGAATGAGCCTGGAAGAGATCTTTATGCAGCTAACCCGGGATGAGCCAGAGCCGCCTGCCACAGCAGGAGATGAAATTCTCGATGAAGCTATTAGCTCGGATGAGGTTGGAGTCGACGAACCGGGCGAATCTGAGGAACAATCGGCTGAGTAAGCCGGAGGATGGAATTTATGCGTAATATTTGGACGATTGCTAGCCGCGAATATAAGGCCTTTTTCTCCAGCTTTACGGCCTATGCGTTTGCTGCGGTCACCTTTTTTGTGATCGGTGGCGTGATCGCTGCTACCCTGGTTGTCAGCCTGGATTCATTTGGACAGGTGCCTCCACCCAACGTGCAGTCTATCACCGGACCACTGATGTTCCT